>SXOX01000099.1 GCA_005776585.1 Pseudomonadota bacterium
CGCATGCCCCCAGAGTAACGGTACGCGGAGTCGTGGTCATGGCCATAGACCACCATGCCGACGCGCGCACTCGCGGCCAGAATGTGCGGGCCCGGGCCCACAGCCTGGCGGTACACGACGAGGTCCGTACCGACGACCGGGTCGGCCGCGACCGGATCGAGCGGCGCCCCGTCGAGCACGACGCTCTCGGTGCTGCCGGCGGTCACGTTGATGTAGTGCGACCCGCCCGTTACCGGAGTTTGGAGCAGCTAGCTCGACCGGGCGCGCTTCATCGGCAGCAGGACCCAAAACGCCGGCCCGCTGGAACCGCCCGGGCCCGCGTGCTGGCGGCCGTTCATGAACTGGCCCACGAGGACCGGCTGGGTCGCATGGATCTCGAAGTCCATCGCGCTCTCGAACTCGAACCACTCGCCGCGATCGAGGGTCGCACCCGGGGTCTGCGGCGGCCAGGTCGTGATCTCCGTCCCGTCGGTAGCGGCCACGACCCGATACAGATCGCCGCCGGTACCGGTACCGCGCGGGACCGTGTGGCTGGCCACATAGTGCTTCCCCCAGAACTCGGTGGGAAGCATCGTGTCCTCGAGATGTCCCGCGCAGCAGGTCTCGAACTGGGTGCAGTCCGCTGGGCCGGCGCAGGCCATGACCTCCCCGCCGTTCTCGAAGGGCCAACGACACCGGCCAGGGGCGGCCGGACCGTCCGGATGGTCGCACTGGGCCGTACTCGGGGCGTGACCTGCCGTCACGCCGGCGAAGACGATGTTATCCCTGTTGGCGACGACGATGGTCCCTGTGAGGTCGTCGCTGGGAGTGCGTCCCTGAACGTAGAGCACGTCGTGGGCATCCATAGTCCGCAACATCCACTCTCCCGGCTCCAGCGGCGGAATCCCCTCGGTCCCGAGGGTCGCCGCCGTGACGGTGACCAGCACATTCGTGCCCCATCCCAACGCGATGACAGCGAACCAGCTCCGCTGCGGTTGAAACGTCGCTGAGCGTGTCAGGACGACATGCTCCTTTCCGGCGTACTCTCGTGGCAGCAGAATCGACCCATCGCGCGACTGCCAGCCGGATTCGTCCTTCGGGTTGAGCTGGACGGCGGTCACCGGCATCGTGGAGTGAATGCGATAGGCGAGCCGCGCCTGGAATGGTGCCTTCGGCTCGCGGCGAGCGAGTTCGAACGTGTGCGTCTCCTGGGGCGCGATTGTCTTCGGCAGCGGGTGACCCTGGGGGTCCGCGGTCAGGGTGCCGGTCTGGTCAGCAATGGTGATCTCTGCGGCGAACCAATGGTTGGGGTTGGAGATGCTGACGGCATAGCGTCCCTGGGGTGAGTCGAGCGCCTCGCCCGCCGGCAGCCCGCCCGTGGGGAACGCCGCGCCCCAGAACTCGCAGTCGTGGCCGTAGTAGTGACCGTACAGCGATCGGCACATGCGGGCGCATTGTGCCCCTCCTGGGCCGTCTTCGCATAACCGTCCAGAGGTCTGAGAGCAGTCCGTGTAGTGCACCCAGGTGAATCCGTCCGGCCCACACTCCTCGATCACTTCGCTCGTTCGGCAGCGCTGCTGATGCGGCTTGCACCCGAGGCAGCCGGTTTCCGAGTTGCAAACCGTCGAACGACCATCCTCGCCGATGCACTCGACGGTTACGAACCCGCTTCCGTCCTTCGCGCAGACGATCGCGCTGCGAAAGTCCTGGCTACAGCTTTGAAGGGCGTCCGGCACGCACGCCAGCGTCGCGACACCTCGCCTCCGAAGTCGACAGCGGCGGCGACGAGGTCGTCCTGGCTCGGCGCGGGGTCGACTTCGCTGGCAGGCGTTCCGTCGCAGCGAGAGAGCCCCACGAGCAGCGCCAGAAGGCACGGAGCACGCATGGCTAGCCACCGTCCGCGGCATGAAGCCGCACGGTGATTGTCGTACCAGTGGGGCCGCAGACCCCGCCTGGGATCTCGACCGGCTGATACCTCTGGTGGTAGCCCGGCGCCGAGACGCGGAGGACGTAGTCGCCGACCGGTACGTCGTCCGGGTTGGTGGCCACGACCGCGTCCGCCGCCAGGAAGGCGACGTCCGCGCGGGCGACGGCGGCGTCGGTCGCCTCGTCGCGGATGTTGAGGCTTGCACTCGGGATGAAGATCAACGAGCAGTAGAGTTCCCAGTAGGGTTCCTCGGCGCACCCCAGCAGAGTGACCACCACGAGCGAGAGCGCCGTCGTCGGACAGGTCATCGGACCCGCCGGTCGGACTTGCCGGAAACGGACAAGGACGTCGCTCATGGTGGCCCTCCCGCGGCGCCTTGGTGTGCACCGTATCTCCACGCTACGTGTCTCCGCGGTGGAGCGTCAAGCGGCGCGTGCGGTGGCCGGCGTACGAGCCGCCGGAAGCACCCGCTGCTCGCGCAGCGCAACGTGGAAGTCGGTACCCTCGCGAAATGCCGACCAGCGCGGCCGCCGCTTGACTGCGGTTCACACCGCCGGAACGCCCCGACATCCGTCGTCGCATGATAGGCGCACGCTGGCGACATGTCAGTCGCAATCGTCGGCCAAGACCGACAGGACACACTCACCTCTGCACGGCGAGCACCGACAGTCCAGCTGCCGCGTGTCGCAAGACCTGGCGACGGAGATGCGCTTCCGCGGCGGGTGGACTCACGTGACCTCCTGCGTTGCATGGGCCACGAGTTTCAAGAGTGCACTGCCGCCCGCGGTATTTCGCGTCGTGGAGCGGACGCCAAGTACGCAAGGGGACTCCTCGCTTCCGGAGAAGCCCCAGCTCGAGCCCCGACAGGCCGCGAACAGCGTGCTGCGGGCCAGGGGCGATCGCGCCTTGTTGCAGCTCACTGACAAAGGTCACCTCCCGCGAGCACGGCGATTGTCCACTCCGACAGGCAGGCTCCCGAAAATGGCGTACAGTTTCCGGATTTGCACACATCACTGGACGCACAGTCCGCCGAGGTCACTGCAATGCAGCTCCCTTCCACGGCGGAGCAATAACCCGCCTGTTTGCAGTTGTCGATGCCCAGCGAACCCCGAGGGGCGTCGCAAGGAAGGTCTGCCGAAGGAAAGCAGCCACACTGCCTCACTACACACCAGCCGTGCGACTTGCACCACTCGCTCCCCTCGCAATCGGCCATCGTCGTCGGCCGACACACGGTGCCGGTGACGTGGCAATTGCCGAGAAGGGCACAGCCACTCGAGGCAAGGCACTCTTCGTCGCTCCCGGCAACGCATTTTCCATCACGAAGCGTGCAGGTGCCCCCTCCGGTGCACTCGGGCAACGAGTGACAAAACGTAGACGTCTCGCTGCCGGCGTCAGCCAACGTGAGTCCTTCGGCATCCGCGGGAGCATCAGGTGGTACACCAGCTGACTCGACGTCCTCTGCTCGGCTTTGGCCGTAGGGGGCGTCGGACCAAGCGTTGACACCATCGAAGGGCGGAGAAATTGCCCCACGGGACGCGCCCCCATTGGGAGCACCTGCGCAGCCAATTCCAAGCAGAATGACGGTCCAGGCATGCATTGAGTGGCGGCCCGCAGCAATGACGAGCCTTGTCTGCCTCGTTCGCGCACACATCGACGAGTCCGCGCAAGCCCGCGGGTACCCCGCGAGGAGGGGCTCCTCGTTCCTGACGATGAGGGCGGCGCTGACGAGCGGCATGGGGCCACTTTACGACGACGTACGACGCTGTCCAGTGGCATCGTTGAGTTGCGGAGGTTAATTTTTTTTTCCGGGAATCATTGCGAATTTTCGCAGAGTCGGCGGGTCATGGAGGTGCGAGCCGGCGCACGTTCGGTACGACTCGCTGAGCATCCCGAATCGACATCATCGGCGACCTGGTACCGGTGGGGCTCGAGGTCCTGTTCTTTGCCGTCGCGAACTTCGCCGACCGGTCGATGCTCGACGCCGCATCAAGGATGGAGGTCACAGCTATCCCCACCCAGCAACGAGTCGATGACGTCTGGTGACAGGCATGTCCCATGAAACGCAGTGCAGAATCCGAACGTGCAGACCTCGCTCTGGGCGCAGTCGGAGTCAGACGCCGCGATGCAGGCAGGACCCTCGACCGAGCATCTCCCGTAGTGCTTGCACGGGATCCGTGCCGCGAGTCCCTGGGGGACATTGCAGCCCAGAGCCGACGAGGGAAAGCACGAGCAGCCGCGAAGGACACAGAGCCCGGCATCTCTGCACATCTCGCTTCGCTCGCAGTCACCCGCCGTTGTCGCGCGGCAGACCTTACCGACGCGATGGCAGTTGCCGACGATTCGACATGCGTCTGCCTTCTGACATCGCTCGTCACTGGTCGCAACGCAGGCTCCATCTTCGAGAGTGCATAGGCCGCCGCCAGTGCACTCGGGCAGCCCTTCGCAGAACGCGGAGCCGGCATCGAGGAGCTCGGGCGAACTCGCTGACGCGTTGGTGGACTCAGCGGTTGTCGAGCCCCCGACGCCGATGTCACTTTGCTCCAACCCGGGCTCGTCCCGACTGGTCGACTCAGCTCCTGCGTCGAGTCTTTCCTGGGTCGCGGCCGTCCGCGTCACCGAGCAACTCGGCGGCACGAACGCGAGCACCAGGGCCGGCCCCAGGGCCCATTCTCTCGGCACGGCTATACGGGGCATTGATAGCCATTCTGGGCGAGCGTCGCCTTGGTCTTCGACAGCTCGACCAGGACGACGCCCATGTACGGACCGAGTGCCGTGTCCGCCAACGCACCGGCGCCCCACTTGGCGATGACCGCATTGCCAAAGAGCTTGAGCGCGTCGCTATACGACGTATGAAACTCGCAGTACGCACTGATGAGGCCGTTCGGCATTGACGCATGGTCGCACGCATCCTTCACGGCCGGGCGCATGTTGAAGAGCACCGCAGCGATAGCCTTCGTGTAGGTTCCTCCGACGAAGGCGAAGGATGAGTAGATGGCTGCTTGACTCACGTCTGGTCCGTTGATGATCGAGTGCTTGTAGGCAGCAATCCCGGTGTCCCAGAGCGGCCGTGTCATGACAGGGGCAAGGCTATCCGAAAGCATGCAAGCCCGCCGAGCAAGTGCGCTTCCGTACGAGAACTCGAGCGCGTTCGGTCGAGGGCTCAGAAACGTGGAAATCCGTGTTGCGATCAATATCCTCCGTCAGGGGTGCGCGCCACCTGAACCCGACCAGCAGGTGACCTGAACGGTAGCCCCGAAGGCTCACAGGAATCAAGATCACGTCGCGCGGAGGTTGGCTCGCTGAGCCACGCCCGCCGCCAACGTCAATACCCGAACGGGACCCAGTCCACGTGCACGTTGCTCGAGTTGCCGAACCCCAGGTACCCGCGCTGAGTGACCGGGTCATAGATCCCAAAGCCGCTCGAACGCGGCTCGGGACCGGTGCCCGTGGCGAGCTCGGCCCAGGTGGCGTGGCTCGGACGGGTGTCGAGCACGAAGAGGCCCGGCTGCGACGTGGCCGCGTCGGAGGTGCCGCCGAAGACGAAGAGGCCGTCGGTCGTGGGGTCGTAGACGGCGCACCCGTTGCGGCGGCCGGGGGGCGCTCCGGTGCCGTCGTTGAGCCGGGTCCACGCGGGTGGGTCCGAGCGCAGGTCGAGTGACCAGGTGTCCTGCGCGGGCTGGAGCACGGCCGTGCCCTGCGCGCCGCTGAAGACGATCAGGCGCCCACCCGCGACGTCGTGCCCTGCGAAGAAGCCGTAGCGCGCCGTCGGACCGGTCGTCGTGCTCACCTTCTGCCACTCGGCGGTACCCGCGGGCGACAGGCGCATCGTCCAGAGGTCCGCCAGCGGCCCCGAGCCGATGCCACCAAAGGCGACGAAGCGCTGGGTCACGCCGTCGTAGGCGAAGGCGTGCAGGCTGCGCGGCGGCGGCGGGTTGGTCTGCGGGACCGTGGCGAACGTGAGCGTCGTGGCCGTCCAGGTCACGTGCAGCAGGGCGTTGATGGCGTCGGTGGGCGTGGTGTAGCCGCCGAAGAGCCAGGCTTCGGTCGCCTCGGGATCCTGGGCGACCCGGCGCGAGGCGCCGGCGGTCGGCACGTCGCCGGTCGGCACGAGCGTGGACCAGGTCCCGGTGGCGGGCGCGAAGCTCCAGGCGTCCGCCAGAGGCTTGAACTGCGGCGAATAGCCCGAGCCGCCGAAGAGCAGCAGACGCTTCCCGGGACCATCGCGCAGGACCGCACCGTGCTCGCGACCGGCCGGTCCGTCGGGAGGCGTCCAAGCGGGGCTGGGCTTCCATGCGACCGCATCGATCGCGAGCTCGATCGTGACGAGCTGCGTCCCGCCGCGTCCGTCGTCGAGCGTGACGCGAGCCGTCTGCTTCGACGCGGTGCCGAACGTGGCGCGCAGGGTGAGGACGCCGGGCGTGACGGTGGCGTCGAGCAGGTCCCCGAGCGTGGAGGTGACCGTCACGGTGACGGTGTCGCCGTCCGGATCGGAGACCGTGAGCGGGATGGGCGTCTGGCGCCCCTCGTGGAGCGCGACGGCGCCGGTGGGGGCGTCGGTCCACACCGGCGGGCGATTGAGCACCGGCGGCGTCTCCGGCGCGTCACTCAGGACCGCAACGTCCGGCGCGTCCACTGACGCCGCGGGCAGCTCAAGGCTCGTCGGGTGCGTCGCGCTCTCGCTGGCGCATCCGAGGTGGAACCCCAACAACGCGATCAGAGGGTGGGCACGGCACGTCCACATGCGGCGCCGATGGTGCCACTCCGGCCGCCGACCCACAACGAGGACCACCTGGCCGGACG
This sequence comes from Pseudomonadota bacterium, assembly GCA_005776585.1. Lineage (GTDB taxonomy): Bacteria > Myxococcota_A > UBA9042 > SXOX01. Next base: position 6,707 of record SXOX01000099.1, read on the forward strand.
CCGTTGATGGCCTGCATCCGGAAGATCCAGTCGAGGGTCTCTTCGAGCCACTGAAGGCGCTGCGCGGGCGTCAGCGACAGCCCGAGACGAATTTGCCTCCGCTCGGCACTCTCCCACGTGGCGTCAGCCCAGGTGCCGGTCCCGTCAGTCATCGCGTCGCAGCTCCTCGAGGGCACGAATGTCGTCGAGGTCCTTGGGTCGATTCGCGACCCGCTTGAGTGCGATCAGGTCGTCGATCGCCGCGATCCAGGCATGAGTCGACTCTAGCGTCACCTCGATCGCGCGCGACCGCGCCGCGTCGAAATCAAAGGGCTCGCGCACGAACAGGTCAACCTCCAGGGTGGGCAGACGCGATGACCACAACGAAAAGACCGTCATCCCCTTCTCGCGAATCCACGTCTCTCGCTGGTCGGCATCCGCAAAGGCTGCCGCGGCGACCGGCGCGTGCGGTCGGTACGCCAGCCCTTCGAGCGCTGCAATGGCCCGAAGCGCATTCGCGGGTTCAAGGCGCACGACGAGGTCCAGATCCGCCGTGGTCCGCAGGTGCCCGTGGAGCACCGCCGCGACGCCGTCCACGACGAGATAGTCCACATCATGGGAATTGAGCGCGGCCAGCACCAGGTCGATCCGGGGAACCATGCTTGGATGAGGCTATGGCGCGCCATGCGCTGGCGTCAATCGAAGCGATGGCGGCGGTCCCAGGAAGCCGCGGTGGGGGTGCTCGGGCCCGCCCACCCAGAGCAAAAACCACGTCAACTTTGCGCACCGCCCCCCGCGTTGGTAGCGTTCCCGAACGCACCCACCCACAGGTCGTCGCGCCATGCGCGTCTGCCGTTGGGTCGGGCGTGACATCGCGCACGTGAGGGCCAGCGCGACCGCGCACTGGCCACGCAGGGACGACTCGAGGGAGGTAAAGCGTGGGAAGGAACATGGGAATCACACGGGGAACTTCGGCAACGACGGCAGGCCTGCTCGGCCTCGCGATGTGCCTGAGCATCGGCCTGACGGCATGCGCGGGCACGGACACGAGCGCGCCGAGCGGCCAGACCACCGGCGGCGGCACGGGCGACAGCGCCACGAGCGACACGGGCCAAGGTGACCACGGCACGGGCAGCGCCGATGTGGTCGGCACCACCGGCGGCAGCGACACCCCACCACCGCAGGACACCCCGGTGACCCCGTCGGACGTACCGCCGCCGCAGGACGTCCCGCTGAACCCCGACGTGCCCGTAGGCCCCGACGTGCCCGTGGGACCCGACGTCCCGGTCGGCCCCGACAGCGGCACGCTCGTCGTGCAGGTGCGCAGTGCCACGGGGTTCGTGTTGTCCAAGGCCACCGTGACGCTCGATGCGGCCGCTCCGGTCGCGGTCGGCGTCGACGGTCGCGTCACGCTCCCCGCGGTGTCGGTGGGGCAGCACACGCTCGTCGTCCATGCGCCGGGCTATGGCCCCAGCGGGCGCGCGGTGTCCGTGGGCAAGGACGCGACCTCCGCGGTGTCGGTCGTCCTCGCCGCCGTCGAGGCCACGTTCGCCCTCGACCCCAAGGCGCCCATCGCGGTCAGCCGCTCGACGTTTGCGCTGTCGGCCCCCGCGGGTGCCTTCGCCTTGGCCGCCGGCGGCGTGCCCGCGGGGTCCATCGACCTGGCCGTCGCGGTCATCGACGCCACCGCTCCCGAGCTCGTCGCGGCCCCCGCCCCGCTCAAGGTCGCGCCCGGAGATGCCGCGGCAGGGTTCCGACTCTCCGCGGTCGCCCTGGCCGACTTCACGTTCACGTCGAAGGGCGCGCCGCTCGTGCTCCAGGCCGGCAAGGCCGCGCAGGTCACGCTGACGGTGCCCCAGAGCCAGGCGGGTCTCTACCCGTCGGGCACCATCCTCAACGCCTACTGGTTTGACGCGAAGGCCGGAGGCTGGAAGTCGGGCGGCACGGCCAAGGTCGCCGCCAACCCCGACGGATCGCTGGGCGCGACGTTTACGGCAAACCACTTCACCTGGTGGATGGTGGGCTTCCCCGTCGCCAATGGCGGCTGCTTCAAGGTCACGGCCACCGTCGATGGCGCACCGGCTCCTTGGGCCGACGTCGTGGCGTTCTCGTGGGGGGCCGGTGCCGTGTCGGTGGCGACGACGGGCGCTGACGGCACCGCGTGCCTCGAAGGCGTCGAGGCCACGGCAGCGTCGCTCTTCATCGCGACCGTCGGCGCCGGCGGCTGGACGACCACGCGCGTCGAGGCTCCGCCCCCGGCGGCCGGTGCCTGTGGCGGTGCGTCGTCTTGCACCGGGGTCCCCGTGGCCCTGGTCACGACCGGCTATTGCGTCGACGTGACCGCCACGGGCGGCGCGGGCGCGATCGTCTCGTGGGTCACGGCCCAGGGCACGGCAGGCGGTGCCGCGACGCTCGACGCCAGTGGCAAGGGCTGTGTCATCGTCCCGGCCGGCTCGCCCGCGACGTTCGTCGCCGCGGGCCAAACCGCGGTATCGGCGACCACGCTGGTCGGCCCTGGACCCTTGGGCGCCTGCGGCGGTGCCGGCTGCCTGCCCGCGGCGCTCGACCTCAGCGTTGCGCCGCCACCGGTGTCCCCGCTCGCGTGCCCGGAGATGCCCGATGGCACCAAGTGCGACGACCTGGACGGCTGCACCACCGACGAGGGGTGCCTGGGAGGCCAGTGTATTGGGGCTCTCCAGTCGTGCAACGACAACGACGCCTGCACGCTCGATACGTGCACTGGTGGCACCTGCCAGAACACGCCCACGCCCGGCGCGTCGGGCTGCAGCGGCAAGTGCACGCTCGACCTCGAGTGCAATGACGGCGACCTGTGCACCGACGACGCCTGTCAGGGCGGCAGCTGCACCCACACGCCGAACCCGCTCATCCCGGGCTGCGGCAGCGGCGGCTGCACCGTCGACGGCGACTGCGACGATAGCGACAAGTGCACCGACGATTTCTGTCAGGGCGGCAGCTGCAGCCACGTGGCCAACCCCTTGGTCCCGGGCTGCGACACGTGCACGACCGACTCCCAGTGCGATGACGGCGACCCCTGTACGTCCGACACGTGTGAATTTGGCAAGTGCGCCCACGCAAAAATCGCCGGCCCGGGGTGCGGAGGCTGCACGGCCGACGATCAGTGCAACGACAACGACCCCTGCACCGTGGACACCTGCGTCGGTGGCGCGTGCCAGAACAAGCCGGACCTCGCCGGACCCGGTTGCGCCACCAAGTGCGAGAACCACTCCCAGTGCGACGACGCGGATCCCTGCACGATGGATATGTGTCTGCAGGCCCAGTGCACGCACGAGACCCAGCCCGGCTGCTGCGCTACCGACGCCGAGTGCGACGACAAGAACGCGTGCACGAGCGACCAGTGCTACTTCGGCTCCTGTGCGTCGGTCCCGCTGGCAGGGTGCGGGCCGTGCACCGCCGACTGGGAGTGCAACGACTCCATCGACTGCACGACCGACGTGTGCAAGGACGGCCAGTGCGCTCACACCTCGAGCTGCGCGAAGTGCACCACGAGCGCCGATTGCGCCAGCACCAACCTGTGCACCGAGTGTGCGCAGGGCTATTGCGTCGCCACCGCGCCCGGCGGCCTGTCGGCCTGTGGCGTGTGCGGCATCGACAGCCAGTGCGACGACAAGGACCCCTGCACGACCGACTGGTGCGACACCTCCAAGAACCAGTGTGCGCACAAGCCGACCGCCCCCGAGGCATGCTCCGGCGCCACGTGCGCGTCCGCCGCGTCGTGCTACGCGAGCTGCATCGGCACGGCCACGGCGATGTACTGCCGGGCCAAGTGCCAGCCGCAGAACGTGGCGGCCAGCACGCCGTTCGAGGCCATGTGGATGTGTGTCGGCAACCCGCAGGGCGCGACCGTCGCGTGCTCGACCCAGATCGCGGCGTGTGTGGGCACCTGCGCCAGCGACGCTGAGTGCGTCACCCCAGGAGGTTGCTTGGCGGGTACCTGCGGCAACGGCAAGTGCACGTATGCGGCCAAGGCGAATTGCACCGAGTGCTCGGACGCAAGTTGGTGCCCGTTCGAGATCAGTGACTGCAAATACCCCACCTGCACGTCCGGCGTGTGCGGCGTCGAGGTCATCATGCCCTACCCCAACGGGTGCCAGCCGTGCACCGTGGCGACCGACTGCACGCCGCTCGCCTGCACGCTCAACACCTGCGAGAACGGCAAGTGCATGTTCGCGGGTTACACCCCGCTCGACACCAAGTGCGAAGACGGCAACCCCTGCACGGGCGGGCCGTACTACGTGGGCGCGCCCACCGACAAGTGCAACGGCCAGGGATACTGTCTCCCAGGGCCGACGTACCCGTACTACATCTGCAACGACGGCACCGAGTGCACCACGCAGGACAACTGCGGCATGTTCGGTGACGTGTGCTCGGGAACGCCGGTCAGCTGCGACGACAAGAACCCCTGCACCGCGGATGTGTGCGACCCCAAGACCGGCAAGTGCTCGCACCCACCGGCCGCCAAGGGCACCGCCTGCGAGAGCGACAACAACCAGTGCACGGCCGACGTGTGTGCGGGAGTCACCGGGACATGCACGCACGACGCCGTGACCGCGGGCACCTCCTGCGACGACGGCGAGCCCTGCACCAGCGCCGACCAATGTACGGGCACCGTGTGTGGCGGCGGGCCCACCAATTGCGACGACAAGAACGCGTGCACGACCGACCTGGTTTGCATCCCAGGTCAGGGCTGCCCGCACTTGCCGGTCATTTGCACTGCCGACGCCGACGACAACCCGTGCACGGCCAACCTGTGTGACCCGGTCGCCGGCTGCAAGTCGACCGCGCTCACCGACACCGTCTGTGACCCGGGGACGGCGTGCGGCATCGGCCGGTGCTCGGCTCAAGGCGCCTGCGGCTCGACCGACACATTGCCCTGCAGCAACGGAGGCGACGTGTGCTACTCGGCCGCGTGCGTTCGCGCGAGCGCCTCGGCCGACCCCACCTGCCAGCTCACGCCCACGACGAGCGCGTGCGACGACAGCAAGCCCTGCACGTTGAACGACACCTGCGCGGCGGGCACCTGCACCGGCACGGCCAAGAATTGCAGCGACGGCACCCAATGCACCGACGACCTGTGCGATCCGACGACGGGCGGGTGCATCAACCCGCCGTCGACCATTGGCACCCCCTGTGAGGACGGCGAGCCCTGCACCACCGGAGACACGTGCAACGCCTCGGCCGGCTGCACCGCCGGCGGGCCGACGCAGTGTCCCGATGACGGCAAGGACTGCACCATCAACTCGTGCACCACGGGCTACGGCTGCTACAAGCCCAAGCAGACGGACGTCATGTGTACCTATGGGTGCGTCGTGAGCGTCCAGTCGAGCTGCGTGAGCAACATCAACACGGGGCAGACCTACTTCCAGTCGGGCACGCACTACTGCGGCGACCCGAATGGCGGCGACGCGGGTTGGTGCAAGTAGTCATTACCGCCTCTTGAACACCCACAACAGATAGCCCAGCGCGGGGAACATCAGCAGGCTCCCGCCGACCAGCGCCGCGTTCAGCCACCACAGCGTGACTGCGGGAGCCGCGGC
>SXOX01000014.1 GCA_005776585.1 Pseudomonadota bacterium
AAGAAGTACAAGAATTGTCACCTGCGTCAGCTCCAGGCCGCGGGTATGGCCGGCGCGGACGAAGACGGCGAAGAAGAGCACGAGGCGCGATAGCCCGCGGAGGCGATCATGGCGTACGACTGGCATGACGACATCGACGGGATCGTGTGGCGGCTCGAGGCGGCGATCGAGCGCGCGGCCGCGGGTTCGGGGCTGCTCGGACACGCGCCCTCGGCGGGCGACGAGGTACGGCGCCGTCTCGATGGCGTTCGCACCAGCGTCAGCCCACAGGCGCTCCTGGCGGAGGCCGCAAAGCTCGATCGCGCCAAGGTCGACAAGGCGCTCGAGGAGCTGTCCAAGGCGGCCGTGAAGCGCGCCGTCGGCCGTGGCGCCAAGCACGTCGCGCGGGAGGATGTCGGCGCCGCCCTCGATGCGGCGCCCTCCTATCCGTTCAAGCGCTAGCGCCGGCCGACCTCCGCGTAGAAGCGGGCATCCAGATGGTTCGCCAGATCGAGCCGCGGGCCGCCTTCTTCCGCCACCAGCGCGTAGGGACAGCGTGCGCTTGCCTCCGGAGGGAGCTCGTGGTGCATCGCGAGGTACGCCGCCCAATCGAGCGGTGGCTCGGTCGCGAATGGTGCACGTCGCGCTGCCGCGGCGAAGAAGCCATCCAGCAGCGCCAATGAGCGGACGCTCAGGGTTGACCGAAAGCCGGCGACGTCACCCCGCGCGGCCGCCTCGAACAGACGCCGATGCACCGCGGCCGCCTCCGTGTTGCAGGGAGCCACACGCGGCGGCTCATCGGCGGTGACGGTGGGCGCGACCGACTGGCAGCCGAGGAGCAGGCCCGAGGCCATCACGGCGCGGCTTACGTGAGGCCGTAGACTCGGCACGTCGTCTCACGGGTTGCCCGCGCCAGGTCCGACAGCGGCATCCCGCGCAGTTCGGCGATGAATGCCGCCGTATGGGCGAGAAATGCGGGCTCGTTCTGCTTTCCGCGATAGGGGATGGGTGCCAGGAACGGCGCGTCGGTCTCGATGAGGAGCCTGTCGAGCGGGACCGTGCGTGCGACCTCGGGGATCTCGCCGGCGCGCTTGAACGTCACGATGCCCGAGATCGAGAGCGTGTAGCCGCGCTCGAGGCACTGCTCCGCCTCCGCCCGCGTTCCGGTGAAGCAGTGGATCACGACCGCGTCGAGCGTCCCCGCGTCCTCCTCCGCGAGGATGCGCAGCAGGTCCGGGTAGGCCTCGCGGACGTGGATGACGAGCGGCTTCTCCAGGTCGTGCGCCAACGCGATGTGCCGCCGCAGCACCGCCTGTTGGAGCTCGCGTGGCGAGGTGTCGTAGTGGTAGTCGAGCCCGGTCTCGCCAATCGCGACGACCTTCGGGTGGGCCGCGAGCGCGCACAGCTCGACCCACATGACGTCATCGACGAGCGACGCCCAATGCGGATGCACGCCGACCGTCGCGACGATGTGATCGTCGGTATCCGCCAGCGCGATGGCCTCCTGCGCGGCCTCCAGTCCCTTGTCGGACCCGATCGTAGCCAGCCACCGCACGCCGGATGCGCGCGCGCGCTGAATCACCTCTCCGACGCCGTCGCCGTACGTCGCCCGCTCCAGGTGGCAATGGGCGTCGAACAGCGTCTCTCCCGCGAGCTGGCTCACGCGGCCTCCTGAATCGCGCGACGGAGGCCGAAGAGCACGTGCTCGGCCACCAGCCGCGGGTTGACGTTTCGGTACACGGCACTCTCGGACTCGGCGAGCAGCGTGAGCGCACCGTGGGCCAGTCGCGAGGGAAGCACTGGCAGGCGACGTCCTGGAAAGGTGCGCCGAAGCTGGCTGGCGTCGACCGAGGCCAAGAGCACGTCGCGCATCGCTGAGCGCAGGACGTCGATGACGGCCAGCAGGTCGTCCTTGCTCGTCCCCAGGTCCTCGGCGAGCGCCAGCATCGCCGTCGGCCCCTCGAGCGGCAGCCCTTGGAGCGTGTCGAGCCACTGGTTGCGCAGCGCCTCGAGCTTGGGGTCCACGAGCCGCTCCGCCTGCGCGAGTGAGCCCTCGGACAGACCGGCGACCTCGTCGGCCGTCTCCGCGTCCAGGCCGCGCTCGCGCGTGAGCCAGGCCGCGACCGTCTCGCGAGGCAGCACGCCGAAGCGGACCTGTTGGCAGCGACTGCGGATGGTGGCGAGCATCGCGTTGGGCCGGCTGGAGAGCAGCACGAACACGTTGCGCGGCGCGGGCTCTTCGAGCGTCTTGAGCAGCGCATTGGCGGCCGCGTCGTTCATCGCGTCGGCGTCGTGGACGATCACGGCGCGCACGGCCGCATCCACCGGCGGAAACCGCAGCATGCGCACGACCTCGCGCACCTGGTCGATCTTGATGAACTGCCCGTCCCGCTCGAGCGTCACGAGGTCGGGATGCCGGCCATCGGCCAACAGCCGACACGGCCGACAGGCACCGCATGCGTCAGGTCCAGGCTGTCGATTGAGACAGGACAGGAGCTGCAGGAAGGCCAGCGCCACGCGGCGCTTGCCGACGCCGTCGGGCCCCGAAAAGAGGTAGGCGTGCGCGACGCGCTCGTGGGCGACCGAGTGCCGGAGCCCTGCGAGGATGACGTCATGTCCGAGGATGGAGCAGAGCGGCATGGCACGTCGGTTGTGCCCGACCTGTTGAGGCGGTGCAACTGTGGCTCACCAAACGAAAAAGGGCCGCCCCAAGGCCGCCCTTCGTCGCGAGAGCGGCACGACCTGGGTCGCGCAGCCCGCTGAACTCAGCTCACTCGGTCTCGTTGTACTTGAAGAAGGCCGACGAGCCCTTCATCGAGCACTCAGCGGCCGAGGCCGTCTCGTCGCCGTAGCCGTAGCGCTGGAAGGTCGAGAGCTGACCGTCACAGTCGAGGTCGGCGAAGGCCGAGGC
>SXOX01000100.1 GCA_005776585.1 Pseudomonadota bacterium
GACCGCCTGCACAACATGCGCACGCTGGGGCACGTGCCGGAGCACAAGGCCCAGCCCATCGCCGCCGAGACCATGGACATCTATGCGCCGCTCGCCAACCGGTTGGGCATCTCGGGCGTCAAGAGCGAGCTGGAGGACCTCTCGTTCCGTTACCTCAACCCGGACGCGTACGCCTCGATTCGCGAGTCGGTCAACCAGAAGCGCTCGGAGCGCGAGGCCTACATCCAGGAGGTCATCGGCCTCATCAAGGGCGCGCTGGCCGAGTACAACGTCGTCGGCGAGGTGAGCGGCCGACCGAAGCACTTTTACAGCATCTACCGTAAGATGAAGCAGAACAACCTGGAGTTCGACCAGGTCTACGACGCGATCGCCTTCCGCATCCTGGTCGAGGACATCCCCCGGTGCTACGCGGCGCTCGGCGTGGTCCACAACCAGTGGCGGCCCATCCCGGGGCGCTTCAAGGACTACATCGCGCTGCCCAAGCCCAATCGGTACCAGTCGCTGCACACCTCCGTGCGCGGCCCGCGCAACATGCGCATGGAGGTGCAGATCCGCACCACGGAGATGCACGACACGGCCGAGCTCGGCATCGCGAGCCACTGGAAGTACAAAGAGGGCAACGCCAACGTCTCGCTCAAAGACGACGAGCAGAAGTTCGCGTGGCTGCGGCAATTGCTCGAGTGGCACCAGGAGCTCGACGACCCCAACGACTTCCTCGAGACCGTCAAGGTCGACCTCTTCGGCCAAGAGGTCTACGTGTTCACCCCCAAGGGCGACCTCCAGGTCCTGCCCAAGGGCTCCACGCCCATCGACTTTGCGTTCGCCGTCCACTCCGAGGTCGGCAACCGCTGCGCGGGCGCCAAGATCAACGGCATCATGGTGCCGCTCGACTACGTGCTCCGCTCGGGTGACACCTGCGACATCCTCACGCGTCACGATCAGCGGCCCAACCCGGACTGGCTCAAGATCGCCAAGACCGCGCGCGCCAAGACCCGTATTCGGACCTTCGTGCGGCTGGAGCAGCGCACGCGCGGGATGGCCGTCGGCCGCGAGGTGCTGGAGAAGGCGCTGCGCAAGTACAAGCGCTCGCTCCAGAAGGAGATCAAGACGGGCGGGCTGGCGAGCGTGCTGCCGCACTTCGACGCATCCAATGTCGACGATCTGCTGGTGCTCGTCGGCTACGGCAAGGTCCAGGCGGACACGGTGGTCAAGCACCTCATCCCGGAGGACGAGCGCGAGAAGCTCAAGGACAAACCGGAGACGGTGCTCGAGCGGGCCACCAAGGTCGTCAAGAATCTCATGGGGCAGAAGTCGGGCATCCGCGTGGATGGCCTGGACGACGTGATCGTGCGCTATTCGCGCTGCTGCAACCCCGTGCCGGGCGATCCCATCGTCGGCTTCGTCACGCGCGGTCGCGGTGTCGCCATCCACACGGGCGACTGCCGCCACGTGGGCGACGCGGATCCAGACCGCCGCATCGAGGTCTACTGGGACGTCTCGTCCAAGCACACGCACACCATCAGCCTGTCGGTCATGTGCGCCAATCGGCCCGGCCTTCTCGCCGGCATCAGCAACGCGCTGAGCGAGTGCGGCATCAACATCGCCTCGGCCACGTGCCGCACGGAGACGGACCGGGCCATCAACCAGTTCGAGGTCACCGTCGAGAACCTCGACCAGCTCAAGAACGCGATGCGCAGCATCGAGCGCATTCGGGGCGTGCTCGCCGTCGAGCGGATGCGGTCGTAGCGCGGCGGTGCCCGCTCGGGCTGCCGTGGCGTGCCTCGTGCTCATCGGCGTGTGCGCCCACGCCGACGCGCCGACCAACCCCACCTACGACGCGCTCGGTCCCATCGAGAAGCAGGTCGTCGATCGCACGCTCAAGGACGCAGGCCTCGAGCTCGTGGCCAACCCCAGCGGCAAGCGCGTGGGCGCCATCCGCGTCAAGAACCACGAGGTCTTCTCCGACGACGAGTGGAAGTGGCTCACGTGGTTTAATCTCTTTCACCGCACGACGCGCGACGACATCGTCGCCCGCGAGGTGCTCCTCCAGCCCGGGGAGCTCTGGGACCCGAAGCGCGTCGACGAGACGGTCCGCAATCTGAGGAGTCCGGTGCACACCAGTGTCGTCGTGGTCCTGCCCGTGCGCGCGCCCGAGACGAAGGACGGCGAGGTGGACGTGCTCGTGGTCACGCGCGATGTGTGGAGCCTCCGTTTGAATACGAACTTCCAGTTCCAGCAGGACACGTTGACGGTGCTACAGATCTCGCTGGCCGAGAACAACCTCGCCGGCTGGCGCAAGCTGCTGTCGTTCGCGTTTGCGATGGACCAGGGCACGATCGCGTTCGGGCCGCGCTATCGGGACCCCAATATCGCCGGCACGCACCTCGTGCTGGATACGTCGTTCAACACGATCTTTGCGCGCGATGGCTCGGGCTTCGAGGGCACGAGCAGCAAGACGACGTTCAGCTATCCGCTCTGGTCGCTGTCCCAGAAGTGGGGAGCGTCGCTCGAGGTCACGCACTTCGACGGCACCGCGCGGCTCTACCGCGGGACGGGCGTGGCGAGCTACGACGTCCCGGAGACGGTGACCCGCGAGCGGCTCCCGTGGCAATACCACTGGCGGATCGTCGACGTCATCGCCAACGTCGTGCGCAGCTACGGCCGCGAGGTGAAGCTCGACGTCCACGCCGGCTACGAGTTCTACCTCACGCGGCCAGAGCTCTCCGCCGACTTCGAGGGCGACACCGTCGCGCGGCAGGCCTTCTCCGACGACATCCTGCCACGCTCGGAGCGCTCGTCGCTCCTCTACACCCGCTTTCACGTCTACACGCCGACCTACGGCACCTACCGCGACTTCGGGACCTTCGACCTCCGCGAGGACTTCATCCTCGGGCCCGACCTGGACCTGGTGTTCAACACGGCCATGCAGTGGCTCGGCTCGGAGGCCAACTACCTCAAGGCCACGTTGGACCTCTCGTGGTCCTTCGACTTCGGCCGCGAGAGCTACCTCAAGCTCGCGCTCGGCTGGCGTGGCCGGGTCGATCGCACCGGGCTCGCCGATCATCGCGTCGTCGGAAGCCTCTACGCGGTTTCGCCCAAACTGTGGAACGTCTTCCGCGTGTTTCTCACGTGCGACATCCAGACCCGACTCGCCGAGCAGAGCAACGGCTTCTACCTTCTCGGAGGCGACACGGGCCTGCGCGGCTACGAGATCGGCGCGTTCAAGGGCCTCGTGAGCGTGCTCACGCACCTCGAGCTGCGCACCATGCCGCTCAAGCTGTGGTTCTGGCGCCTCGGTGGGGTGGTCTTCTGGGACATGGGCCACGCAGCCGACCGGTTTGGCGATCTCGTCATGCACCACGATCTCGGCGTCGGCATCCGCTGGTTGACGCCGCAGATCAATACGCTCGTCTTTCGCTTCGACTGGGCCTTCGCCACGCAGGGCTCCACCGCCGGCTGGCCCGGCCGCATCAGCTTTGGCTTTCAGCAGGCATTTTGAGACTTAGTACCGCGCGACAGCAAGGTCCGTCTGGGCGAAGTCGTTGCCGACGAACAGCAGCGGCAGTCCGAGTGCTCGCGCGGTTCCGTAGACCAGGCAGTCACCGAAGTTGAGCGCGGCCGGGTGGCGGCCCCTGCCGAAGCGAGCATGGCCCTCGGTGGCGCGCTCCATCTCGCGGTGTCCCAGCGGAACGACGGTTGCGCCGATGTCCTCCAAGAGGGCGTCCAGTGCTTTGCGCCCGGCCTCGCCGACGTGGTTCATCAGGACAATCCGGGCCTCCAGGACCGTCGTGGCCGGGACGACGACGGTTTCCGCCCGTGTCATGGCCTGACTCAGCCGAATCGAATCGGGCTCTGCCTTGACGATTGCCACGAGCGCGGACGTATCCACGACGATCGAAGTCACGTGGGCAAGCCATTCTCGTCGTAGCCGAGGATCTCTTCGTCGGTCAAACCGTTCGAACCGCCCGCAGCCGCGAAGCGCTCTTGGCACCGGATGATCGCCTGCATGCGTCGTTCGATGCGCTCGGCCTCGGTCTCGGTCGGGCCCTCTCCAAGCACGGCCTTCAAGCCGGCCTCGACCAGCGCGCGGAGGGTCGTACGCTGTTCAACAGCGCGGATGCGCGCCCGCCGGTAGAGCTGGTCGTCAATGTCGATGGAGGTCTTCATATGGGAAGATATAAAGCCATCTTCCCTCAAGGGCAACAGCATCGGCCGTTTGACGTCTAACGACGCGCGATTTCATGTCGCATCGGGCGTCAAGATCGCCGTCATGCGCGATATCGAGCCGGCGGTCATTGCAAGGGGCAGGTGAGTTCGGTCACCGGACGGGAGGGGTCACGGCGCCGCGGTGTGGCACGTCCCGCACTTGTTGGTGTACGCGATGGGCATCATCTCGCTTCCCTTGGAGGTGATGCTCTTGCGCGTCGGCATGTCGAAGATGTGCGACGTGATGTCACCATGCCAATACGTTACGCCCTGGATCGTGGCCTGCGCCGTGCCCGCGCCCGACTTTGCGGTCCTGGGCATGTGGCAGTCCACGCACGAGATATCGCCCATGGGCATGTTCAGCACGCCCTTGCTGGCGTAGTGCGCCTGAATCCGCTGACTGAGCGTGCCTCCCGGCGGAAATGACGTGGTATGGCACGCCATGCACATGCCGTCCGCGCCATTGGCCGAGTCGAGCTCGTCTCGCACGTCGTGCGACAGCCCGGTCTTGCCGTGCGGATCGTGACACGTCGCGCAGGTCAGCAAGTTGGTTCCATTGCGATACTTGGTTGATTTGAAGAAGTCCGACGCCTGCTGGTGGTGCTTGACCGAGTGCAGCCCGTCGCCCTTCGCGGCGTCCCATAGGCCGTCGTCGAGCTTGGACACGTAGCTCTTCAGGAACTCCGCGCGACTCGTGCCGGCGCGCATCGTCCAGCCGGCCGAGTTCATCGGAGTCTCCGTCGCGCCGCCTCCGACGCCGAGCGCGCGCGTGTGGCACTGCGCACAGATCATGGTCTCGCGCTCGGGCGTGAGGAGCTGCGGGCTGACGATGCTCTTGCCCAGCCCGGCGCCGTACCAGTGGTCCGAGCCCGGTCCGTGGCAGCTCTCACACGAGGTGTTCATCTGCTCGGTCTTACCATCGCCGTCGAAATCGAACTCGCCCATCGGGTCGGCCACGCCGTGTGCCTTGTATCCCGCGGTGGCATCGCCCGTCAGGCGATAGCCTGTGAAGTGGCAGCCTGCGCAGTTGTTGTCGAAGGACTTGGCCTTGGAGACGGTCTTGAACTTCTTGGTCGCCTCGTCGTACCAGTTCTGCGCGTTGTAGTGCTGCCAAACCCAGCGCGAGGACGGCGCCGTTGCCTCGTCGGTTGCCCCCTGGAAGTTGAACTGAATCGGTAAAACGTACCAGCTTCCAGCCATCTTTGTTACCCAACGCTGCTTATAGAGCCCGCCGCCATAGCTGATGCCGGCCTCCTGCATGACGATGGGATCGTTGTTGTCCTGCTTGTTGGTCAGCGTGACGTAGAACTTCTCCCCCGCGCGCGAGAGCGCTGCCGTGAAGCTCACCCCGGTGCCGGGGTCGGTCTCAGAGACCTTCCAGCTTGGCGACGACGCGTTGCCGTTGTAGCCAAAAAAATACAGCACGGTATTGGCGTCGAACTTGGCCAGGGCCTTGTTCCACTCCGGGAAGCGGGAGCCGTCCTGCAGCCAGCCCTCCTTGCCCATGACTCGGATACCGTTGGCATGCAGGGTCTTCTTCTCGTGCGTCGCGCCGTGGCACGTCAGACACACGCTGGCGCCGACGTACTCCGCCGATGCGCTCGGTTGCGTCGACACCTCGATGTCGTGTTGCCCACCGACGATCTCGGTGTCCAGCAGCGACGATCGGCAAAGCGACCCGCCGGGGAGGTGCTCGGCGTCGTCTGGCGCCGGGATGACCGCGATGAAGTAGCGGCCCGAGCCAACGACCGGCACTCGGTAGACGCCCTGGGCGTCGGTCACGGCGTGGAGGAACGTGCTGCCCTTGAGCGCAATCGTGTCCTCGAGCGGCTCGTCGTTCGTGTCCGCGCGGGCCAGCGCGATGTCCTTCTGCTCAATGGGGGCCGTCGGAATGGCCGTGCTAGGGACAAGGTACACCGTCGCGCCAACGACGGCCTTCTTGGTCGTGTCAGTCACGACACCGACGATCCCCGCTGGCTCGAGCGCGACGTACCCCGCGCCATCTTTGCCTGGGGTGCCGTCCTTGCCTGGGATGCCATCCTTGCCTGGGGTGCCGTCCTTGCCCGGGGTGCCGTCCTTGCCTGGAGCCCCGTCGTTGCCTGCGGCGCCGGTCGCGCCAGTCGCACCCGTCGCACCCGTCGCGCCGGTCGCTCCGGTGGGGCCCATGGGGCCCGTCGGCCCTGCTGCGCCGTCCTTTCCTGCAACGCCATCCGTGCCACTCGCGCCGGTCGGGCCCTGCGCTCCTGTGGCACCCGTGAGCCCCCGTGCGCCCGTGGGGCCGAGCGCGCCCGTGGGGCCCGTTGGCCCAGAGAGACCTTGAGGCCCGGTCGCGCCGTCCTCGCCGGCTCTTCCGGTGGGCCCCTGGGCCCCTTCACACCTCCAGGACATGACGCTCAAGAGCGCGACGAGCGCGAGTGACGAACGACCGATAGCCATGACCTACACCTCCAGGGCCGACCTTTGGGGCTGGCTTGCTCGCCATCTCCCGCTCTCGGCCCCCCGCCGGCGGAGGTGCATCGGTCATACCACGCGAACCAGGCCGGCAAGTGCGGTCCGACGAGTCGCTGCGAGACCGCCGTGTGCACTGCGGATGGAGTCGAATCGCCCGATGGGACGACTTGTCGCGGGGTGAACGGCCCGACGCGCCGCACAGACGCACCCGCGCCGTCGGCCGCGTGAATGGTGGATGCGATGCAATTCGCCACTTGACCGGCAATAACAGTCGTGATAATTTTGTGCCAGACGTTACGGAGGTCCTCGTGCACGATGTCGATACGGTGGTGATTGGAAGTGGCGCTGGCGGGCTCACCGCGGCGCTGGCGTTGGCGCGGGCGGGCGAGAAGGTCCTGGTGCTCGAGCAGCACGATCGGCCTGGAGGCTGGTGCCACAGCTTTCCGCTCGACAAGTACCACTTCAGCCCCGGTGTGCACTACCTGGGCGAGCTTGGCCCCGGCGGTCGCATGCGCGCAATCTACGAGGGACTCGGCGTCTCCAACGAGCTGGAGTTTCTGGAGCTCAACCCCGACGGCTTCGACCACGTGCACATCGGCGCCGAGCGCTTCGACATCCCCAAGGGCCGCGACCGGTTCATCGAGCGGCTCTGCGCCCGATTTCCCAGCGAGGTCGACGGCATTCGCGGCTACTTCGCGGCCGTTGAGCGCATGGTCGGAGACCTCGACACCCTCTTTGGCATGAAGGGGCTCGACCTGCTCACCATCCCGTTCAAGGCGCCGACCCTGGCACGGTTCGGTCTGCGCAGCATCGACACGATGCTCTCGCACTACGTCAGAGACCCACTGCTCAAGGCCATCCTCACGATTCAGGCCGGCGATCATGGGCTCGGTCCCAAGGACGCGCCGGCGGTCATCCACGCGGCGGTGCAGGCGCATTATTTCGACGGCGGCTGGTATCCCCGTGGCGGCGGGCAGGCGCTGCCGCGTGCGTTTCTGCGCGGGCTCAAGGCGCACGGCGGCGAGCTTCGGCTCGAGACGCCGGTCGATCGCATCCTGGTCGAGCGCGGCGCCGGGGGGCGTTCGCGCGCCATCGGCGTGCGGCTGCGCGACGGTACCGAGATTCGCGCCCGCCGTGTCGTCAGCAACGCCGATCCCGGCATCACCTGGGGCCGGCTCGTCCCCGAGGAGCACGTCTCCCCTGGCCTGCGCAAGCGGCTTGGCAAGACGCGCTGGTCGGTCTCGTCGCTCTCGCTGTTTCTCGCCGTGGACATGGACTGCCGCGCCGCGGGGCTCGACTCCGGCAACGTCTGGTGGTCGCGCTCACCCGACATCCAGGCGGGCTACGATCTGGCCAAGACGGCCAACTTCGACCTGACCCGTATCCCGGGGCAGTTCCTCACGACGACGACGCTGAAGGACCCCTCCAAGGGGGACGGCCGCGTCCACACGATGGAGTCGTTCGTGTTCGTCTCCTACGACGCCTTCGCCAAGTGGGCGCACACCCGCTACGGCGAGCGCCCGGCCGACTACGCCACGATGAAGGAGGAGGTCATGGACCACATGATCGCAAACCTCGACCGCATCGTGCCGGGGCTGGCCTCGCGCGTCGTGTTTCGCGATCTGGGGACGCCGCTGACCAACGTCCACTACTGCATGGCCACGCGCGGCAACCTGTATGGCACCGAGAAGAGCCGGTGGCAGGTCGGGCCGTTCGCCTATCGCATCGGCACCGAGATCGAGGGCCTGACCCAATGCGGCGCGAGCACGATCGCGCACGGCGTCTTCGGCGCCACGCTCTCGGGGCTCATTGCGGCCGCGCGCTTGCTCAAGTGTCGCTATCAGGAGCTGCTCACCGCGCGCGGTCGGCCGCTCGTGACGCTGCCCTGCGACGACGTGAGCTCGTGGCCGGAGGAGTACCGCGAGAAGATCGAGCGCCGTCACAGCGCCGCCAGTCCCGAGGCGCATGCCGAGCCAGCCAACCCCGAGGCGCATGCCGAGCTTGCCTGAGATCCACACGCTGCGAGATCTGCGCCGCTCGCAGATCGTCGCGGCGGCGCGGGCCATCGTCGCCGAGCGTGGCCTCGAGGCGCTCACCTTCGCCGAGCTCGAGGCACGCCTCGCGTTCACGCGCGGCGTGATCACGTATCACTTTAAGGACAAAGACGAGATCGTACTCGCCGTCCTCGAGAGCGCCGTCAGCGACTTCGACGCCGGCGCGCTGGCCGAGGTGCGCGCCCGAGACACGCTCCCCGACAAGGTCCGCGCCGCGATCGAGGGCCGCGTGCGCGGGCTTCTGGAGCGACCGGAGGCCATGCTCATCCTGGTCTCGTTCTGGGCGCGCGTCCGGTCGGATCCCAGCATCGCCGAGCCCAACGCGCGCTTGTTTCGCCAATGGCGAGCGCAGGCCGCGACGCTGGTACGGCTGGCGCAGGCGGAGGGGGTTGCCACCGGGCTCGATCCGGCGACCGGGGCGGCGCTGTTGGTCGGCCAGGTCGTCGGCATTGTCACGCAGGTGCTGTTTGATCCGACGGCGCTGTCGATCGACGCCCTTATCGATGAGGCGACAGCGACGACGCTTGCGCGCTGGGTGGGCTAGGGTGCCTACTGACACAGCCCCACGGCGTTGCAGGTACTGTTCGCGCCGCAGTCGGTGTCGGCCGCGCACGGCTTGCAGCTCGAGGCCGTGTCGTTGGTCGACGCGATGAGCGTGCCGCCGCCGAGCAGCGTGTACTGCGTCAGCGACGGGTTCCACGCGCACGTCCCGGTCCCCGCCGCGCAGTGCATCACGCCGTTTTGTCCGGTGACCACCCCCCACGCCTGCGCGACCTCGAGCGGATCGATGCCGCAGCTCTGATTCGTGCTCCAGCGCACCTCGAAGGGATAGAGCCCGCCCGCGTCGAACTTGACGCCGACCGTGTACTTCCAGCCCAAGTTGCTCCAGGACAACGTCGAGACGAGCTGCCCACCGATGCGCACCTCCACCGCGTCGTTGCCAATGACGGCCAGGTTCCAGATCAGCGCTTCGGGGATGTTCAGGAAGCCGCGCAGACGTCCGGCGACGTTGCCGGCGCCCGCGACCGGCAGGTCGGTCGCTCCGGGGAAGCTGCCCGACGACACGCAGCCGTTCGACGGGAACGTCGTGTAGTTGATGTTTGCTGTCGTCACCGTCGCCTTCGAGGTCGCGCCCGTGCCCGTGGACAGCAGCGACATGTAGGTCACCAGGTTGGCCGGCACGTGCGGATCGGGTCCCTGCGGGAACGTGCCGAACTGAGCACAGAGTCCCGTGTGCTTCGGCGCGCTCAGCGGTGGAGCGGCCGCGGTGCCCGCCGGGATCGTGATGAGCGGCGCGGTGCAGCCCTCGTCGACCTGGCCATTGCACGAGTTGTCCAGTCCGTCGCACACCTCCGCGACGCTCGCGTTGCGGTTTGCGGCGCCATCGGCGCAGTCCCCCTGGCACGCGGCCGGACCCGCGCTGTAGTGGTCGCCGTCGACGTCGGCGCCAGCGTCCTGGCACACGGCCGTATTCAGGCCGGTGCAGACGATCACGTCGTCCAGACACGTGTCGAGATCGCTCGGCCCCACGACATCACAGGCCGTCCCCGGCCCCTGGGCCAGCGCGCACACGCCGCCGCAGCCGTTGGTGCCCTCGTCGGTTTGACCATTGCAGTCGTCGTCGAGGCCGTTGCACTGCTCGAGCGCGCCCGGATGCACGCCCGGGAGCGTGTCGTCGCAGTCGCCGCCGCAGGTCGCCGCTCCCTGGCTGTAGCCGTCCGAGTCCGTGTCGAGGCCCGCGTTCGTGCACACGGTCGCGTTCAGTCCCGCGCAGATGACGTGATCGTCGGCGCAGCCGTCCAGGTCCATCGGTCCCTCGGCATCACAGGCGGTCCCGACGCCGAAGCCCTCGTCCGCTTGCTGATTGCAGTTCTGATCGGCGCCGTCGCAGAGCTCGCCCGTGTTGGGAGAGACGGCGGCGTTCAGCGGCGCGCAGTCGAGCCCATCGGGGGACCCGTCGCCGTCGTCGTCGGCGTCGCACGCGTTCCCCTGACCGTCGCCGTCCGTGTTCTCCTGGCTCGGATTGAACTGCAACAGGCAGTTGTCGTGAGAGTCGTCGACGCCGTCGCCGTCCACATCGGGCTCGCACGCATCGCCCTGGCCATCGGCGTCGAAGTCGTCCTGATCGGGATTGACCGTCAGCGGACAGTTGTCGGTCCCATCGAGCACCCCATCGCCGTCATCGTCGACATCGCACGCGTCCCCCGCGCTGTCGGCGTCCGTGTCGGTCTGCGCCGTATTCTTCTTCAGCGGGCAGTTGTCCGTGGCATCCAGAATGCCGTCCCCGTCCCGATCCGGGTCGCACGGGTCCCCAAACCCGTCCCCGTCGAGGTCCTCCTGCCCGGGGTTGGCCACGAGCGGACACGTGTCGGCCCCATCGAGCGCGCCGTCGCCGTCGTCGTCGGCATCGCACGCGTCGCCTTGGCCGTCACCGTCCGTGTTGAGCTGCGTCGCGTTCAGCAGCGCCGGGCAGTTGTCGACCCCATCGGCCACGCCGTCACCGTCATCGTCCGGATCGCACGCATCGCCCAAGCCGTCCTGGTCGAGGTCGGCTTGCCCCGGGTTGGCCACGAGCGGGCAGTTGTCGGCGCCGTCGAGGGACCCGTCCCCGTCGTCGTCGGCGCTGCACGCGTCTCCGACCCCGTCGCCGTTGCTGTCGACCTGGCTCGGATTGGGCACGAGCGGGCAGTTGTCGAGCAGCTCGGGAAAGCCATCGCCGTCGTCGTCGGTGTCACACGCGTCGCCGACCCCATCGCCGTTGGTGTCCGTCTGCTCCGGGTTGGCCAGCTTCGGGCAGGTGTCGGCGCCGTCCAAGACGCCGTCGCCGTCATCGTCGGCGTCGCACGCGTCGCCCTGCCCGTCGTGATCGAGGTCGTCCTGTGTCGGGTTGGGCACGCTCCCACAGTTGTCGAGGGCATCGCCGATGCCGTCGCCGTCGTTGTCCTGGTCGCACGGGTCGCCCTTGCCGTCGCCGTCGGCGTCCGTCTGCCCCGGGTTGGGCGCAAACGGGCAGTTGTCGGTGACGTCCACCACGGTGTCGTTGTCGTCATCCGGATCGCACGCATCGCCCTCGGCATCGCCGTCCGCGTTGGCCTGAGGCGGGTCGGGCACGAGGGGACAGACGTCGAGGCCGTCGACCGTCCCATCGCCGTCGTCGTCGAGGTCACACGCGTTCCCCTGGCCGTCCTTGTCGGTGTCGAGCTGATCCACGTTCGCGGTGGTCGCGCAGTTGTCCACGCCGTCGAGGAAGCCATCGCCGTCGTCATCGGGGTCGCACGCATCGCCGCTCAGGTTGCCGTTGGTGTCTGTCTGTGCCGCGTTCGGCACGAGCGGGCAGTTGTCGAGCCCGTCGGCCACGCCGTCGCCGTCGTCGTCGTCATCGCACGCGTCGCCTGCGCCGTCCTTGTCGGCATCGAGCTGGCCCACGTTCGCGACCTTGGTGCAGTTGTCGATGACGTCGCTGAGCCCGTCATCGTCGTCGTCGCCGTCGCACGTGTCGCCTTGGCCATCCAGATCAGTGTCCTCCTGCGGCGCGTTCGGGACCGCGGGGCAGTTGTCGAGCGTATCGGCGATGCCGTCCTGGTCCTGGTCGGAGTCGCACGCGTCGCCGAGGCCATCGCCGTCCGCGTCGCTCTGAGCCGGGTTCGGTGCCGATGGGCAGTTGTCCGTCGTGTCCGGGACCCCGTCGTTGTCGTCGTCCAGATCGCACGCGTCTCCCGCGCCGTCCCCATCGTTGTCGCCCTGGAGCGGATTGGGCAGGAGCGGGCAGCTGTCGAGCCCGTCCGGCACGCCGTCGCCGTCGTCGTCGAGGTCGCAGGCGTCGCCGAGGCCATCGCCGTCGGTGTCGAGCTGCCCCGGATTCGCCGCGTGGGGGCAGTTGTCGGCGCCGTCGAGCACGCCATCGCCGTCGTCGTCGCCGGAACACAGGTCTCCGACCCCGTCGCCGTTGGCGTCCGCCTGGTCCGGGTTGGCAAACAGCGGGCAGTTGTCCGCCGGGTCCAGGACGCCATCCGCGTCGTCGTCGGCGTCACAGACGTCACCCTTGCCGTCAGTGTCGGTGTCGGCCTGCCCCACGTTCGAGAGGACCGGGCAATTGTCGAGCGCGTCGTTGACGCCGTCGCCATCGGAGTCCGCGTCACACGGATCGCCCACGAGGTCGCCGTCGGCGTCAGCCTGGCCGGCGTTTGCCACGAGCGGGCAGTTGTCGACGCCATCGGCGACGCCGTCACCGTCGTCGTCGAGGTCCGTACAGTCCGCCAGTGCGTCCTGGTCGGTGTCCGTGAACCCTTCGTCGGTCTGTCCGTTGCAGCCGTCGTCCTTGCCGTTGCAGAGCTCGGCGATGGGCGTCTGCGCGTTGCAGAGCGTCAACGTGAGCACCCCCGTCACGCAGCCCCGGATCCCGGTGCAGGTCCCGTGCGCGTTGCTGGCGACGCACGCGGTCGTCGCGGACTGGCTCTGGAACTTGGCCGTACACGCGCAGACGCCGTCGGTCTTGCGGCACTGCCCGCTCTCACAGGTGTAGCCGTCGCCACAGTCGGCCGCGGTGGCGCACGGTGCGCCGCAGAAGTGCCCGTCGTTGCCGTCTGGGCCGTAGGGGAGGCAGCTCGACGCGAGCTTGCCGGTCAACGCGCCGCAGTCGGCGTCCGTCAGGCACGGCCGGCAGAGGTTCGCGTTCAACGGGACGCACACGTAGACCAGGTCCGCGCCGCCTTTCTGATGCTGCTGGCAGGACCAGCCCGCAGGGCAGTCCGTCAGGCACTCCCGCGTGCAGACGCCGCCGGCGCGCCCATCGACGCAGTACCCAGAGGCGCAGTCGGCGTTCTCGCTGCACGGCTCGTGACCGATGGGCGTGACACCGACGTCTGTGGGGCTCGTCTCGACGGACCCGTCCGGTAGTGGCGCTCCGACCTCACCGATGGCGTCGATCGTCTCGCCCACGCCGCTGTCGATGGCGCCGCTCGCGGTGTCGATGACGATGAGCGCGCCGGGGGCGTCGTCACCGTCGGAGCAGGAGAGGACGAGCGTTGCAAGCAGAAGCGCCGAGCGCGTCCAAGCGGAGGCTGTGGAGTTCATGCGGGGATGCTACGCCGCAGCGCGGCCCGACGCCATCCCGCAGTGCACGGCCTCAGAGCTCGACGACGCCCTCGACGTACTCGACGTGGTCCATGAACCCGAGATGCCGGTAGATGGCGTGGGCGCGCGCGTTGTCCTTCTGCACGTTGAGCGCGCAGAGCGTCACGTGCTGGAAGAGCTCGCCGAGCAGGCGCTGCGTGCAGCGGCGCGACAGGCCCTGAGAGCGGTAGTCCGGGTGCGTGACGACGTTACCGAGACATGCGATGTCATATGCGCGGCTCACGATGTGCGTCCCGGCCACGCTCACGAGGCGCCCGTTGCGTCGAATGCCGAAGTAGAATCCGCTCTCGAGCTGATAGGGCTCGAAGAACGCGTCTGGGTAGAAGGCGTAGAGCGCCATGAGGTCCGCCGTGTCCTGGTGGCCGACGGGGACGACCTCCTCGATGGCCTCGGCGGACTCCGGTGGCGCCCAGCGCTGCCGTTGCAGCGCCATGCGCACCATGGGACGGAAGTGCGTCGCCTTGGCGCGACGATCGACCACGGGGCGGTGTTCGGCCATGACGTGGGCGAAGAAGCGCTGCGGCAGGCTCTGGCCCATCGAGTCCAGGACGTCGTCCACGCCGTCCGCGGTGCCGACCGTGAGCAGGACCGGACTGCGCAAACCGGTGTACAGCAACACGGCGGCGTCCGGGCGACCTGCGGTGTCCTCGTGGGCCCACCACTCGCAAAAGTCGGCGTAGGTCGCGTCGAGATCCCCCAGTGGGTAGGCCGCGACGACACGGTCATGGGTCAGAAGCGGCACGAGCCCCGTGGGGTCCAGGACCTTCTTGCTTGAAATCATAGCGTTTTTTACCAAGCCTCCGCTGGCGCGGGCGGACTATAAGCGGGCCGTTGGCGCCCGGCAAGTGTCCTTCCGTGGAGGGTCGGAATCGTCACGTCCGTGTCAACCACGCAGGCCCCGTGTTACCGTTCTGGGGCATGTCCGCTGCGCGAGCCCGCCTCTGATGTTCGAACCCAAGCCTGCTTCTGCCTCGACTCTGTCTCCTGCGCAGTCAGCGTCTTCAGTGGACGTCGCGCACTTGCGCTCGCGGTTCGTGGGCCTCTGCGAGCGGCTCGGGACGACCGTGGACGCCGGAGCGGCCTTCGACGCCCTCGTGGTGCGCTACGACGAGCCGCAGCGGCGCGTGCACACGCTGGCTCGCGTTACCGAGCTGCTGGCGCGGTTGGACGAAGCGACGGACTGCGACGATCCGGATCTGGTCGAGGCCGCGCTGTTTTTCTGTGAGGCGGTCTTCGATCCCCGCCGGCAAGACAACGAGACCCGCAGCGCCTCGCTGGCTGTGCGCACCCTGGCCGGCCTCCCCCGCGAGCGCGCCCAACGGCTGCGCGCGCTGATTCACTTTACGCGCGATCCGCTGCCCACCGAGGACCGCGACCTCGCGCTCGTTCACGATGTCGTGCTCGCTGTCTTCGGTCTGGCGGACGCGGCATATGCTCAGTACGAGGCCCTCATGCGTGCCGAGTACGGCTGGATCGCCGAGGCGCCCTACCGCATGGGGCGCTCGCGGGTGCTCGCTGCCTACTTGGCACGCGAGCCGCTGTATCTGACCGCGCACTTCGCCGCGACCCTGGAGGCCCAGGCGCGCGCCAACCTGCACCGGACGCTGTCGAGCTACGGCCACGCCATCCGCATCGTCGCGACCGCCGCCGACGGAAGCTGACGCTAACGCTCAGTCCAGCCGTCGAATGCGAGCCGGCCACGGTCGCGTCCCACGGGGACGAGCTCCCAGGCGACGTCGCGCGGTGCGCTGCGCCACGCGCTCGTGTCGAGGACCGTCTCGTAGAGCGTGCCCCGCGAGTCCACCGCGGCGTGCAGCACCACCTCGCCGTCGATGAGCACGCGGAGCTCCGTGCGCGCGGTCGGCGGGCTCTCGTCGTCGTGGCCGAAGCGCACCCGCAAGCGGTCGGTCAAGGCCACCGCGGGAAAGACCACGCGTCGCGTGCGCATCGTGGGGTGGGCGTGTGCGGTCACGAGGTCCGGGAGCTCCACGCCGCCGAAGGCGTGCTTCTGGTTGGCGTTGCGGCCGAGCATGTCGCCGTCGTCGCGGCCGCCGGGACACTCCCAGGACCAGCGCATGTTGTTGAAGTAGTCGCAGCGCGTGCCGCCAAGATAGACGCGGGCCCCCTCCAGCCGCTCCGAGAAGCGGAAGGTGCGCCGAGACCAGAGCGCAGACAGGGCCGTGAGCGCAAGCGCGAGGCCCACGCCCCAGGCGAGCGCCTGTCGTGGAATGCGAAGGCCGCTTGCGCGATCGAGCGCGCGCGCCGCCCAGCCGACGAGGTGCGCGCCGGGCACGACGGCGAGGGTGAAGTACGGAAACAGGAAGCGGTCCTGGTAAAACTTGAACTTGGCAAAGAAGCCAACGAACACCGCGGCGGTGACGAGGACGCCCAGCGCGAGGCCCCGCTCGCGGCGATGTGCCAGCATGGGCAGCACGCCGAGCCAGCACAGAAAAGACAGCGCGTACGTCGTCGCCAGCGCGCGGTCGCTCTCGAAGACGATCTTCTTGAGGCCGTCCTTGAACGGCTCGGTGAACAGGTCGGTGTGGGACGCGACCGTCTTGAGGCCGTCCTTGACGACGAGCACGCGCTGGTAGGCCGTGACCCACGGCGAGCCGAACATGAACCAGTTGCACAGCCCGTACAGGACGATGGGGCCTGCCGCACCGATGATGAGGAGGCCGAGTCCGCGCGCGAAGCGACGCACGTCGCCCGCTTGCCACCACAGCACGCCCAGAAATGCGGGCGCCATGAGCACGCAGGTGATCTTGGTCCAGACGGCCACGCCCGCGAGCACGCCGGCGAGCCCCGCCTTGCCGTGCGCGAGCGCTAGCAGGCCGCCGAGGATCAACACCGTGTAGAAGCCGTCGTTCGAGAAGTTGTAGGCGTAGTCCGTGAAGGGGCCCGTCGCGCCAACGCCGAGTGCGGTGGCCGCGGCGGCGACGGGTGCGGCTCCAGTGGCGCGCGCCAGCAAGAAGGCCAGCGCGATCATGAGCACGACCGCGCCGACGTTGAAGACCAGCGAGCCGAAGACGCCCATCGTGGCATAGAAGGGCAGGGCGACGATGGGCATGACGTAGCCGTGCTTGGGCCACCACTCGCCGCGGCGGCCGAGCGAGACGTTCGAGAAGTCATCCGAGAGCGAGTGGCCTTCGAACCACGAACGAGGGTGGACGTGGCTCTGGTCGAGGGTGCCGTACCACGCGATCGACTTCTGCATGTTGAGGTAGAAGCCGCCATCGCCGATGAGCCACGTGTTTGGCGTATAGCGATGGATGACGCTCGGCAGGACCAACAGCAGCATCGCGAGACCGACGAGCCAGCCGAGGCGAGTGTGACGCGCAGGCACGTCGGTCACTGGGTCGGGCCGCTCACGGCAACACGCGCCGTGCAGCCCGCCTTGCCATAGGCCGGCACGGTCAGCCCCCTCACCGCTTGGGTCCAGCAGCCCGGCGGGACGCGAACTCCGCGCGCGGTCGCGGTGAGCGCCATGGGCTCCGAGGTCCCGGACTGCGACTGACAGGCGACCAGGGCTGGACCGCGGCTCAGAAGGACCTGGACGAGCGGACCCGGCTCGCAGCGGGCGTCGCTCGCAGCGGCCGTGAGCGCTGTGACGTGGACACGGAGTCGAGTCTTGTCGTCACCGGCCCACCAGGCCAGCAGCGCGCGGTCGGAGTCCGTCGGGAAGGCCAGCGGATCCACGAGCGCGGCGCCGGGGGCGAAGGCCTCGGGGGCGCGGGACTGGGCCTCGGCCATCCAGCGCCGCGCGTCGACCGGGTCGCCGTCGAGGAAGGCGCCCAAGGCGAGCGCGTAGGGGACATTCGCCAGCGTGCGCGGGGCATCGGTGCTCAGCTGCTCGAGCGAGGCACGGGCCGAGGCCCGCTGCGCCGTGAAGAGGCGCGCCGTGAGCGCCAGGAGCCGGAGCCGCAGGTTGCCCGAGGCGAGCGCCAGCGCGGCGTCGGCGTGGGTCACGGCGTCGGCGAAGCGCGCTTGCCGCAGATCCAGGAACGCGAGGAGCCCAAGCGCTTGCGGTGAGCGCGTGAGCGGCGCCAGGTCCTTGCGGGCGCGCTCGAGCTCGTCGAGCTGCACACGTGCGACGGCGAGCTCGAGGCGCGGCATCTCGTCGTCTGCCTTGGCGCTCGCGACCGCGCGCTCGAGGTGCGTCACGCCCTCCTTGGCGCGCCCGGTCTCACACAACAGCTTGCCCAGGTTGAGCCGCGCCGACGCGTGCTCGGGTCGTGCGGCGAGGACTGTCCGGAACGCCCGCTCGGCGCGCTCGAGAGCGCCTCCGGCGAGCGCGGAGACGCCCAGGTTGTAGTGCAGCTCCAGGTCGGCAGGAAAGCGCCGCGCCGCCTCCTCGAAGCGCGCGATGGCGGTGGCGTAGTCGCCTTGGCGGTGCGCCTCGACGGCGGCACGGACGAGCGCGTCACGGTCGTCGTCGGCGGCGATGAGGAGCAACACGGCGGTGGCTGCGAGGGCGGTCACGGCAAAAACAGTGGCCACGGATCCCCGTGGCCGTCAAGCCGCTGGGTCGCCGCTTCCTGGGACTGGGCCCGTTGTCGTCAGATCGCAACCGCTGTACGTTCGCGTCGAGGCAGAGCCTGGAAATGTGGAAGAGAACCGCGCTGTGACTGAGCTCCTGACCATCGACGCGTCGTCGGCGCGGTGCATGCTGAGTGACGGCGCGGTGTTGACGGTGTGTCATGAGGGCTCACGGACCGCGCCACGACGGCAATGGGGACCTGGGGGACAGAGGCACGATGGCGAAGCACAGCGATAGGCAAGAACGCACCGGCAGCCTCGGCTTCGAGGACAAGCTCTGGGCCGCCGCCGACCTCCTCCGCAACAACATGGACCCGGCCGAGTACAAGCACGTCGTCCTCGGCCTGTTGTTCCTCAAGTACATCGAGGACGCCTTCGAGGAACGCCGCGAGGGCATCAGGGCGGCGGTGTCCAACCCGAAGAGCCCCGACTACACTGCCGACGCCAACAAGCGCCAGACCGAGCTTGCCGCCCTCTTGGAAGAGCGGGACGAGTACCTTGCCGAGAACGTCTTCTGGGTGCCCGAACCGGCCCGATGGTCCCACATCCGGGAGCAGGCCAAGCTCCCCACCATCGGGAAGGACCTGGACGACGCGATGGATGCCATCGAGAAGGAGAACCCCACGCTGAAGGGGGTCCTGCCCAAGGTCTATGCCCTGCCAAACCTCGACAAGCACGGCTTGGGCAAGCTCATCGACCTCGTGAGCGGCATCGGGCTCGGCACCCAGGAGCACCGGGACAAGGACACGCTCGGTCGGGTCTACGAGTACTTCCTGTCGAGGTTCGCGAGCCAGGAAGGCCGAGGTGGCGGCGAGTTCTACACCCCGACCAGCGTGGTGCGCCTCCTGGTCGAGATGCTGGAGCCCTACACGGGCCGGGTCTACGACCCCTGCTGCGGGGCCGGCGCCA
>SXOX01000101.1 GCA_005776585.1 Pseudomonadota bacterium
GACTCAGTGATCACCGCCGTGGGCATGGTCGACAACGTCGGCGTCATGATCGCTGCCGTGGTCCTCGCCGTCCTCGTGATGATGGTGGCCGCACAGTCGATCAGCGAGTTCGTCGACCAGCACCCCACGGTGAAGATCCTGGCCCTGGCGTTCCTGATCATGGTCGGCGTCTCGCTGTTCGCCGATGGCCTCGGGTTCCACATCCCGAAGGGCTACATCTACTTCTCCATGGCGTTCTCGATCGCGGTGGAGATGCTGAATCTCCGGGCCCGCCGCAGGGCCGCGGAGCGTGTCAAGCTGGCACCCGCCGAGCCGGTCCACCTGCACAAGCGCTTCGAGTAAGGCGCCCCGGGCTAGCGCCTCGAGGGAAAGGGCCTGCGACCGGGCGGGGGGTGGTAGGTCTCGAGGTAGAGCGCCTCCACCTTCGCGCGCGCCCACGGAGTCTTACGCAGAAAGGTGAGCGCGGACCTCACGCTGGGATCCACAAGGAAGCACTGCACGCGGATTCGCTTGCCCAGCGCGGGCCAGCCGAACTGCTCCACGAGGCGCACCACCACGGCCTCGAGGGTGACCCCGTGCAGGGGGTTCTTGGGCTGCGGCGTCTTCGGCGCGTCGTCTTCCATCTCTCGACTTTAGCGCCGCCTCAGCTGCTCGTCGCGCTCCGAAGTGGGTCCTCTCCACCCGACGGAAACGAGGAGGGCCCGCGCCGAGCGGCCCGCGGCTTGTGGTAGCGTTCGCCGATGCGTTGGCGCCCTGTGTTCACGCTGGTCCTCGCCCTGACATCGGGGGGATGCCAGGGGTCGGAAGACCCGCCGCCGACGTCGGTGAACGCACCGTCGGCCGACCCGCTCCGGCCGCTCACGCCAGCGCAGTATGCCGCGTCGCTCACCACGATCTTCGGCCCCGAGGTGGCCTCCGAGGCCTCCGTGGAGCTCGCCGCCATCCCGCCGATCGCCGCCAAGGGGCGCCTCGACGCCGAGGTGCTGGACGTCAGTCGCGCTAGCGAAG
Source organism: Pseudomonadota bacterium (assembly GCA_005776585.1). Taxonomy (GTDB): domain Bacteria; phylum Myxococcota_A; class UBA9042; genus SXOX01. The sequence goes on from SXOX01000101.1 coordinate 1,009, forward strand.
ACGCGGTGGCCCGCGCCGCGGAGAGGGTGGCGCACGCCGCGGCGTCCACGGACCAGCGACGTGCCGCCCTGCTCCCCTGCCTCGCGAACTCACCGCCGGCACAAAGCTGCGTGGCCCAGTTCGTGGCGAAGTACGGACGCCTGACGCATCGACGGCCGCTGACCGAGGTGGAGACGGCCGAGTATCTCACGCTCTTCCGGACGGTCCAGGCAACGTCCCCGGAGCAGGCGATCGAGCTGAGCCTCTATGCCATGCTCCTCTCGCCCCGATTTCGATATCGCGTCGAGGATGGCGGATCGCTCCTCCAGGGCACCACGGACGTAGCGCGGCTCACGCCATACGAACAGGTCTCTCGGCTGTCGTTCCTGCTCCTCGGCTCCACGCCGTCTGAGCAGCTCCTCGATCTCGCGGCCGGTGAGCCACCGGAGGGCTCCTCGAACGTAGGCGCTTGGGCCGACGCCCTGGTGAATCGGCCAGGGTTCACGTGGCCGGGGCTCTCCCGCTTCTTCGAGCAGTGGCTGGGGTTCCGAAACACGCCCGAGCTCCCCTACCCGCCGGGCTACGTGGACCCGTTCGTCCTCGCCGGGCTGCATGACGACATGCTGGCCGAGGTGCGCGACGTCCTCAACCGGCACGTCTTCCAGCAAGACAGCACCCTCGCGGACCTCCTCACTACCCCGGACGCGTGGCTGCGCTCCCCCGGTCTCGCCACGATCTACGGCCGCACGATGGCCGACGGGGGCGAAGGCGGCCGCCGCCCCATCACCGACGGCACCCGAGCGGGCCTCCTCACGCTACCCGGCATGCTCCGCGGCCTCGGCGAGTTTCCGTCGCCCGTCCCGCGAGGGCTGCGCGTCCTCGACGCGTTCCTCTGCCGGCCCATACCCATCCCGGACCCGGCCACGCTCCCCGAGGCGGCGCTGGCCTTGCCAGAGTCGAACGGCGAGCTCACGAACCGGCAGCGCTGGGAGGCCAAGGCCTCGGGGCCCTCGTGCGCGCAGTGCCACACCGACCTGCACGCCGTGGGCTTCGCTTTGGAGCACTACGACACGCTCGGACGCTACCGCACCGAGGAGAACACGCTGGGGGTCCTGTGGCCCGGGCAAGGCCAGATGGCGGGGATCGACGCGCGGACGGTGCTCATGCTCGACGGCGCACCGGTCGCGATCGACGGCGCCATGTCGCTGTCGCGGGCGCTGGCCGCCAGCCCCGAGGTCCACCGGTGCGTCGCGAGCTGGTGGTACCGCGAGGTGGCGGGCCACGCGCCCAGCGACGCCGACGCCCCCCTCATCGACGAGCTCGCCGCCCGGATCGCCACGGAGCCGTTTACCGCGGCGCTGCGTTCCATCACGGGAAGCGCTGCCTTTCAGCTGCGGAGGATCCCCGAATGAGCTGGGACCGCCAGATCGCAAGACGGCGCGTGCTCCAGGGCGCCGGCGCCGCCCTCTCGATCCCGTTCCTTCCGTCCCTGATGCCTACCGCGCGGGCCGCCGAGGGCGCTCCGCGGCCGCGACGCTTCGTGGCGCTGTTCAGCCCCAACGGGCAGCAACGCTCCACGTACTGGCCCTCGGGCGAGCCCGACTGGGCCGTGGTGGACGCCGCCGCCGAGGTGCGCGAGGTGCGTCTCAGCCAGCTCCCGGTCCCGGCCATCTCCACCGTGATCGGCCCCGAGCTCAGCGCCTACCGAGACAAGCTCCTGCTGATCCGCGGCCTCGACTTCGTGCCCTTCGACGCGTACGGCCACTACCCAACCGCAATGCTCAGCGGCTGGTCGCGGTTCGGCCAGCACCACGTGACGTTGGACCAGGTGCTCGCGGCGTCCAAGGCGTTCTATGCCTCGCCGCCCCGCTTCCCCGTGATCAACGCGGTGGTGCCGGACGCCGTCCCGGGCGGTGACCCGATCTCGGTAGCCGAGGTGGCCGGGGTGCCCAGCATGGTGCGCGGAGGCCACAACCCGGCCCAGCTCTTCCGCACGGTCTTCGAAGACGACAGCCCCAGCGCCACTGAGCCAGAGGCGTCGCGCCCGCTGCGTCTCCTGGTGCTGGACCGCGTGCGCGCGCAATACGAGACCCTCCGCGGCAGCAAGCGGATCGGCTCCGAGGACCGCCGCCGGCTGGAAGCGCACGTGACGTTCGTGCACGACCTGCAAAGGCGCCTCTCTCTCCCGCGGATCGACGCGGGACAATGCGCCGCCGGCCAGGCCCCGGAGGAGCTGCTGGCGGAGGAGGTCAACCTCCCGCAGCTGGTAGACGACCACCTGGACGTGCTCACGGCCATCCTCAAGTGCGGGCTCACGCGCGTGGCCACGCTTCAGCTCGGCCAGAGCACCGAGGCGCGCACGTTTCCGTTCGTGGACACGGGCCCCTTCCCCATCGGGCACCACCAGATGACCCACGAGCTGGGCGGGGTGAACGACCAGCAGCTGGGCGCGCTCAACGCCTGGTACGGCAGCCGCGTAGCGCGCCTCCTCGACCGGCTGAGCGAGGTGGAAGACCCCGAGACCGGCACCACCTACCTGGACAACACGCTGGTGTACTGGGGCAACGAGTTCGGCTGTAACCCGGTGCACGATGCCAACGCCATGCCCGTCCTCCTGGCGGGCAGCGCTGGCGGCCGCCTGCGCACCGGACGCTACGTGGACTACCGGCGGGTGGGCCTCCGCCTCGACGGCTCGGCTGACGACAGCGACGTCCGCCACACGTCGGACGGCGGCGTACTCGACTGGCGCGGCCGCCCCTACAACGAGCTCCTCATCACGTTCCTGCAGGTCATGGGGCTCACCCCAGCCGACTACGAGTCAGGCGACGAGCCCGGCTTCGGCGACTACAGCAACAACCTCTACGGGATGTATCTCCTGGGCGACCGACGCTCACCGCTCCCCTACTTGCTCGCCTGAGCCGGGCGCACGGCGCGACTCGCGCGGGCAGTCTGCGCGGATGTGGACGACGACACGACCCGGGCTAGCATGGCCGCGCATGACCGACCCTCGGCCGCTGACGCCACCCACCATGTTCTCCCCGGGATACCGGCTGCTTCGACGGGTGATCGGCACGTATGCCACGCTCGTGACCTCGGCCTGCCGAGAGCCTCCCACACTGAGACACCTCGTCCCGAAGTGAGACGGTGACTCGAGCGCAACCAATTGATTCAACGCCAGCAAGGGTGCGGCACGCCGCCTGCGAGCGGACCGCTCGGTGCCGAGGCGCGCAGGTCAATCCGCACGGGCACTTCCTAATGTCCGACGCCGTGTTCGTCGGTGAGGGGCCGCCCCACCCCAACCCGGAGGACCGCGCGCGCACCGTAACGACCCGCGCTCCGACGCTCGCAGAGGTCCAGTCCGTGGCGGACCAGCGGCAGCTCCGCTGGGAACGTCGTGGTCGAGTTGAAGCGGACATGCGTCGACAGGTCCATCATGAGCTTCCCTCGCTCGAGGCGACGCGGTTGGCCCACGACGCCTCGTGACGGGCGTCCTCGTCTCCCGGCAGTGGACCGAGTCGGCGCCAGAGCAGCTCTTCGGCGTCGGCGATGCGCCGCTTGGCCGTCGCAAGCGAACAGTCGCATGCCAGCGTGACCTCGGGCCGGGCGTATCGGGCCCACGAGAGACGATGGTTCAGGCCCATAGCCGCGCCCTCCAACGTCGCCCCCGAGATTCTCCGATGCTCCGACTCGCGCTTCCCTTGGCCCTCACCCTCACGAGCTGCGTGAAAATCGACTACGTGGACTGGATCGACAGGAAGCCAAAGCGCCGTAGGCCTTCCCGTCGCGCATCGAGGTGGATCTGCAGGCGTCCTACGTAGAAGTGGCCTCCGACGCCGGGGCACACCGGACGCCGTCGCTGCGCTACGATCGTCAGGAGCTTCTCGGGGCCATCGCTGACCACTGGAACGCGCGCACCGGCGGCGACGGGGGGCCCGCGGCCACACCCGTGCGCGTCATCCTCATCGGCGCCATCGAACACGCGGCGGGCGACATCGCAGGCACGATCGTCCATGGCTCGACGGGCGTCGGCCTCCTGCTCGGGCTCCCCTATAGCTGCGGCCACTCGGTGGTCACACTCGCGCTGCAGACGCCGGACGGGGCTACCGTGGTGGCCACGGGCAAAGGCACGGGCTGTTCGGGGCTCTACTACCCTCAGGATCACCTGATGACGGGCCTCGCCGACGGAGTCAGCAATGCGCTGACCCAGCTCGCCCCGATTGCCTCGGAGCGCCTCCGAACGCGAGTCCAGCGCCTACCGGAGCTCCCGAACGGCGCGGTCCAGAACCAGGGCGCCATCGCTGACCGGGTCGTCTGGTGGGCCCAGCCGACGCCGAGCTTCCCGAAAGCGTGGGGCGAAGGCGGCTGAGCCCCGTTGGTCGACGAGCCGGGCACTCGCGCATCATCTCGGCGCCCGTCGACGCCGCCGCATCCCAGCGCCGAGCACCAACGTCAGCAGTATCAGCAACATGACCGCAGGCGATGACGACCTCGACGCGCCGGCTTGGCAGCCGCCTTCGTCGGACCCGCCCGTTGCGACGTCGGAAGTGTCGCCCCCCGAGATGACGTCGTTCACGGCGACATCGCCACCTACCTGAACGTCGCCGCCCGGCTCCACGGTGGTCCCGACGTCGTCGCTCGGCACAGTGGGCTCGCTGCACGGCCCGTCGTCCGTTTGGTAGCAGTGCCTCAAGCCGTCGGCGTCCGTGGCGCAGGTCTCCGTGTCGAGGCACGTCTCCGATTCCGAACAGTCTCGGAGGCATCGGCCCTCGCCGCTAAGCGTCACGCAGCCGGCACCCGGGGCGCAGTCCGCCGCGCCATCGCAAGTGCGGCATTGCGTGTCGGCGCACTCGCCCGCCTTACACGCGAAGCCAGCGGCACATGCCTTCGCGGTCCCGGCGCAGCCCCCTGCCCCGCAAGTGTCGTCGACCGTGCAGCCGTCACCGTCGTCGCACGGGCCGGAAGCCGGCGCATGGGTGCACCCAGCCGCGGTACACAGGTCCGTCGTACAAGGGTCGCCGTCGTCACAGAGCACGGCCGCCCCGACGCAGACACCCCCGTCGCACGCGTCATTGTCGGTACACGCGTCACCGTCGCTGCACGCGCCCGACTGCGCGGTGTGCACACACTCGTCGCTCGCGCACGAGTCCGCCGTGCACGGGTTCTCGTCGTCGCATCCGAACGCCGTCCCCTGGCACTGGCCCTCGGCGCACTGATCGTCGCCCGTGCACGCCTCACCGTCGTCACACCCGGCCCCATCGTCCTTCGTGGGTGTCGAACATTGGCCGGTGGCCGGATCACACTTCCCGACGTCGTGACAATCGTTCTCCGCGAAGCACTCGAGCGGCTTCCCGGCGACGCATGCGCCGTCGACACAGGCGCCCGACTCCGTGCAGGCGTCTCCGTCGTCACAGAGGACGCCGGCCGCCGCGAGTGGACTACTGCACGTCCCCGTCGCCGCATCACACTCGCCCGCCACGTGACACACGTCCGCCGCCACGCACGAGACGCCGGTACACAGCGGCACGCCCGCGCAGACGCCGCTGCTGCACGCGTCAGCCTTCGTCAAAGAGTCCCCGTCGTCGCAAGACACACCATCCGCCACCGTCGGGCTGTCGCACGTGCCCGTCTTCGCGTCGCACACGCCCACGACGTGACACGGCTCTGCCGCCACGCACTCGACGCCGGTACACAGCGATACACCCGAGCACACGCCACCGCTGCAGACGTCGGCTTTGGTGAGCCCGTCCGCGTCGTCGCACGGGGTGCCGTCGGCTGCGGTCGGCTCGTCGCACACGCCGGTGTCGCCGTTGCAGGTCCCGGCGACGTGGCACGCGTCCTTGGCCGTGCACACGACCCCGAAGCAGCGAGGGACGCCGATGCAGGTGCCCGTCTCGCACACGTCATCGCGCGTGCGACCGTCGGCGTCGTCACAGGCCGTCCCGTCGGCCACCAGTGGGTTCGAGCAGGTCCCGGTGGCAGGATCGCAGCTCCCCGGAACGTGGCACGCGTCCGCCGCGACGCACACGACACCCGCGCAGAGTGGCAGGCCGGTACAAACGCCATCGCTACACACGTCGTCCTGCGTCATCGCGTCACCGTCATCGCACAGTGTCCCGCTCGATGCGTGCGGGTGGTCACACGCGCCCGTCGCGGTGTCACACGTGCCCGCGACGTGGCACGGGCCGAGCGCGGTGCAGACCACGCCCGTGCAGCGCCCGAATCCAACACACGCGCCCGCCTCGCAGCGGTCGTCGTTGGTGAGCGCATCGCCGTCATCACACGGCGTCAGGTCGGCAAGCGCCGGCTCCGTGCACGCGCCCGTCGTCGCGTCGCAGACGCCCTCGTCGTGGCAATCGTCCGTCGCGTCGCACACGACGCCGGTGCAGAGCGGCACGCCCGCACACGCGCCTTGCGTACAACGATCTTGTTTGGTGAGCGCGTCGCCATCGTCACACGCCGTAGCATTCGGCGCCGCCGGGTTCGAGCACAGGCCCGTCGCGGGGTCACACGCCCCTGCGATCCGGCATTGGCCTACAGCCGCGCACACGACACCGCTGCAAAGCGGCACACCGACGCAGGTCCCGTTCGAGCAGACGTCGCCCTTGGTGGACGCGTCACCGTCGTCACACGACGTGCCGCTCAGCGGGATGGGTGCGCCACACGCGCCCGTCGCCGTGTCGCACTCGCCGGGCGCGTGACACGTGGCCGCTGCGCACGTGACCCCGGTACAGAGCCCGATCCCAACGCAGACGCCCGCCGCGCACTGGTCATCGCTCGTGAAGCCGTCGCTGTCGTCGCACGGCGTGCCATCCGGCGCGTTCGGCTTCGTGCAGATCCCCGTTGCGGCCAGACAGGCGCCCGCCGTATGACAGCTGTCCTGCGCAGCGCAGATCACACCCTCGCAAAGCGGCACGCCGGTACACACGCCACTCACGCAGGCGTCGTCCTTGGACAGCACGTCGGCGTCGTCACAGCCACCACCATCCGGTGCGGGCGGGTTCGAACAGGCACCCGTCGCCGGATCGCACGAGCCCGAGACGCGACATGGACCTGCCGCCGTGCACACGACCCCAGCACAGAGCGGGAAGCCCAGACAGGTCCCGCTGGTGCAGCGGTCCCCCGTCGTGAGCGGGTCACCATCGTCGCACGCGGTCGCATTGGGAGCCGGTGGGTTGCTGCAGAGCCCGGTCGCGGAGTCGCACTTGCCGGCCAGATGGCACGCGTCCGATGCGGTGCAGACCACGCCCGTACACAGCCCATCCCCGACGCACACCCCCGACTGACACCGGTCGCCCGTGGTGAAGGTGTCGCCGTCATCGCAGCCCGTATCATCCGGCGCCGTTGGCGAGGAGCAGGTACCCGTCACAGGGTCACACGAGCCAGCGAAGCGGCAAGGACCACTCGCGTTGCAGACCACACCTTCGCAGCGCGGCGCGCCGGCGCACGCTCCATTGACGCACTGATCCCCGATCGTCAGGGAATCATCGTCATCACAGACCGTTCCATCGGGCGCCGCCGGCTTTGAACAGACCCCGGTGCCTGGATCGCACACGCCCGGCGCATGGCACTGGTCACTCGCGAGACACACGACCCCCGCACAGAGCGGCACGCCCTTACACATCCCGTTGGTGCAGAGATCGGCTTTGGTCGCGGTATCGCCGTCGTCGCACGGAGTAATGTTCCTGGCGTTCGGAGCGTCGCACATCCCCGTGTCGGGGTTGCACGTGCCGGCGACGTGGCAGGCGTCCTTCGCAGTGCACACCACACCGAAGCAACGTGGCACGCCGACGCAGACGCCAGCCTCACACGCGTCGTCGCGCGTGAGCGTGTCGTCGTCGTCGCAGCCCGCACCGTCAGTCGCAGCCGGCTCGGTGCATGCACCCGTGGCGGGAACACACGTCCCCGCGACATGGCATCCGTCCTTGGCGACACAGACGACGCCCTGACAGAGCGGCACGCCCTCACAGGCGCCGCCATTACACACGTCGTCTTTGGTCGCGGCGTCACCGTCGTTACAGAAAACACCATCGGCCGCGATTGGATGGCTACAAGCGCCCGTAGCGGAGTCGCATTTGCCGGCGACGTGGCAGTCGTCCAGCGCCATACAGACGACGCCCGTGCAGCGTCCGAAGCCGATGCACACGCCGCTCTGGCACTGATCGTCGTTCGTGAGCGGATCCGCGTCGTCGCAGAAGCTCCCGTCGGTCACGGGGACCGGCTCACACTCGCCAGTGGCACCGTCGCACACACCGACGTCATGGCAATCGTCCTCCGGCGCGCAGACGACGCCCGCGCACAGCGGCACACCGGCGCACGCGCCGCCCACACACACGTCCGCTTTGGTGAGCGCGTCACCGTCATCACAGCCCTTGCCATCGCCCGCGAGGGGCGACGTACAGGCGCCCGACGCCGGATCACAGGCCCCCGCGAGGTGACAGGCGTCCGCAGCCGCGCACACCACACCGGTACACAGCGGCACACCGGCGCAGGTACCACTCACGCACAGGTCGTTCTTGGTGCTCGCGTTGCCGTCGTCACAGGCGGTACCCGTGAGCGCGACGGGCGCCGAACAAAGCCCCGTGGCGGTGCTGCAGGTCCCCGGCGCGTGACACGCGTCGTTGCCAGCGCATGTTACACCGGTACAAGGCCCCGTACCTAAACACGCTCCGGCCTGACAGGCATCGCCGCTCGTGGACCCGTCGCCATCGTCACAGGACGCCCCGTTTGGCGCGAGCGGGTTCGAACAGAGCCCCGTCGCAGCGTCACAGGTGCCCACGAGGTGACAGCCGTCCTTTGGAGTACACACGACGCCCGTACAGAGCGGCACGCCAGCGCAAGTCCCCTTCGTGCACCTGTCGTTCTTGGTGGACGTATTGCCGTCGTCGCAGGTGGTCCCTGTCGGTGCCGCTCGGTTCGAACACACGCCGGTAGCCGGGTTACACGTGCCGGCCACACGGCAGGGCCCTGACGCGGTGCACACGACGCCAGCGCAGAGCGGTAGACCGACGCAGGTCCCGCTGACGCAGCGATCTGTCATGGTGAGCGAGTCGCCATCGTCGCAGGTCTGCGTGTTCGGCGCGTTCGGCTGGCTGCAGAGCCCGGTCGCAGAATCACAGGAGCCCGCGAGGTGGCACGCGTCCTTCGCCGTGCACACGACCCCGGTGCAGAGACCCACACCGACGCAAGTCCCGCCCTGGCACCGGTCCTCCGACGTGAAGGTGTCGCCGTCGTCACACGGAGCCCCATCGAGCGCGACCGGACTCGTGCACTCGCCGCTCGTGGGATCGCAGATGCCCGCGAGGTGGCACGCGTCACTCGCCGTACACGACACGCCGTCGCAGAGGGGACGACCCGCGCACACGCCGAGCGTGCAGACATCATCGCGAGTGAGTGCGTCGCCGTCATCGCACGCGGTTGCGTCCGGCAAGGGCGCGGTGCTGCACGTCCCCGTGCCGGGGTCACAGGTGCCGACCGCGTGGCAGCCATCCTGCGCCGTGCACACGACGCCCGTGCACAGGGGAACGCCGACGCAGGCTCCACCGGTGCAGAGATCGACTTTGGTCGCCGCGTCGCCGTCGTCGCACGGTGTGTTGTTCTTGGCCGGCGGGTCGTCGCAGAGCCCGGTCTCGCCGTTGCACGTCCCCGCGACGTGGCAGGCGTTTTTGGCCGTGCACACCACACCGAAGCACCGCGGAACGCCGGCGCACACGCCTGATCCGCACGCGTCATCACGAGTCGACGTGTCCGCGTCATCGCACGCGGTCCCGTCAGCCGCGTTGGGTTCGTCGCAGAGGCCGGTTGCCACGTCGCAGACGCCAGACACGTGACAGGCGTCCTTTGGTGCGCACACGACGCCGGCACAGAGCGGCTGCCCTGCGCACACGCCCTCGGTGCAAGTATCCGACTTGGTGTGGGCGTCGCCGTCATCGCACGCAGTCAGAGCCGCGGCGTAGGGGTGGCTACAGACCCCAGTCTCCGAGCTGCACACGCCCACCGCGTAACACGGTCCGAGCGCCGCGCACGTGACGCCAGTACACCGCCCGACGCCGACACACAGCCCATCCTGGCACTGGTCGTCGTTCGTGTAGAGGTCGTCGTCATTGCAGGAGGTGCCATCGGGCACCGGCGGGTCGTCACAGGCGCCGGTCAGCTCATCGCAGACGCCCACGGTGTGGCACGCATCGAGCGGCGTGCAGACGACGCCCGTGCAGAGGGACACGCCGGCGCAGTCGCCGCCCGCGCACACGTCCGATTTGGTGAGCACGTCGCCGTCATCGCATTCTGCGCCGTCAGCCGTCGTCGGGTTCGTGCACGCGCCGGTGAGCGGATCGCAGACGCCAGCCAGATGGCACGCGTCCGACGCGATACACACGACGCCATCGCAGAGCGGGACGCCGTTACACGCGCCACTCGTACAGACGTCGTTCTTCGTCGCGCTGTCGTCATCGTCACAGGCGATCCCGGTGAGCGGCGTGGGCGCGGAGCACGATCCGGTGGCGCTGATGCATACGCCCGGCGCGTGGCAGGGACCTGCGCCTTCGCATGTCACGCCGGTGCAGAGCCCGATCCCCACGCAGAGGCCACCTTGGCAGCGGTCGCCGCTGGTGAAGCCGTCGCCGTCATCGCAGAGGCTCCCTTCTGGCGCCAGCGGCGTCGAACAAGCGCCCGTCGACGCGTCGCATGAGCCCGGGATGTGACACGCATCGAGTGGCGCACACGTGACCCCCGAACAAAGCGAGACACCGACGCAGTTGCCCTTCACGCACGTGTCGTTCTTGGTCAGCGCGTTCCCGTCGCTGCAACTGCCGCCGTGGCGTGCAAGCGACTTCGAACAGACACCGGTCATGGGGTTACATTGACCCGCTGTACGGCAGGGCCCGCCTGCCGCACAGACGACGCCCGAACAGAGCGAGACGCCCACGCAAACACCGCTGACGCAGCGGTCATCCTTGGTGGCGAGGTTGCCGTCGCTACAGGCCTGCGCGTTAGGCGCGTTCGGGTTGCTGCAGAGGCCCGTCGCCGTGTCACAGGTGCCGGCGACATGGCACGTGTCGCTGGCGGTGCAAACGACGCCAGTGCAGAGGCCGACGCCAACACACTTGCCCGCCTGGCAGCGGTCGGCCGACGTGTTGGGATCGCCATCGTCGCAGCCGATCCCGTCGGGCCCGCTCGGATTGGAGCACGACCCGGTCGACGAGTTGCACACGCCGGCGACGTGGCACGCGCTGAGAGGCGCACAGACCACGCCGTCACAGAGCGGCTTCCCGGCACACACGCCGTCGGTGCAAAGATCGGCCTTGGTCGCGGCATCGCCGTCGTTACAAGGCTGTGTGTTCGGCGCCGGTGGGTTCGTGCACAGGCCCGTCTCGGGGACGCAGGTGCCCGCGATGTGGCACGCGTCCTGAGCGGTGCAGACGACACCCGTACAGAGCGGCAGCCCCGTACACGTCCCGTTGACGCAGGCGTCCGAACGCGTCGTCGCGTCGCCGTCGTCACAGGGACGCGCGTTCGGCGCGAGTGGGTTCGTACATTCGCCCGTGCCGGTGCTGCAGACGCCGGCCAGGTGACAACCGTCGATGGGCTGGCACACGACCCCGGTGCAGATGCTGATGCCCGCGCACGTGCCGCCGATGCAGGTGTCGTAGAGCGTATCGAAGTCACCGTCATCACAAGGGCTCTCGTCCTCGGCGAGAGGCTCGGAACACTCGCCCGTGGTGGAGTCGCATTCGCCCACGAGGTGGCAGCCATCTTTGGCGACGCAGTCCACACCCGTGCACAGCGGGACGCCTGCGCACACGCCACTCGTGCACGCGTCGGCCTTGGTGAGTGCGTCGCCGTCGTCGCACGCGGTGGCGTCCGGCAACATGGGATCGCTACACACGCCGGTCGCGACGTTGCACGTGCCCACGTCGTGGCAGTTGGACTTGGCTGAGCACACGACGCCGTCGCAGAGCGGGACGCCGGCGCAGACGCCGTTCGAACAGCCGTCGTCTCGGGTGAGCGCGTCGCCGTCGTCGCAGGCGGTGAGGTCGGGCGCGGCAGGATGGGTGCAGCTCCCGGTCGCGGGACTACACGCACCGGCGACGTGGCACGCGTCGCTGGGCGCACAGACGACACCCGAGCAGAGCGGCACGCCGGCACACGCCCCGTCGAGGCATCGATCGCTCTTGGTGAGGGCGTCGCTATCGTCGCAGATTTTGCCGTTCGGCGCTTTCGGGTTGTTGCAGAGGCCGGTCGTCGGGCTACACGTGCCCGGGAGGCGGCAGTCGCTGACGGCCGTGCAGACGACGCCGGTGCACAAGGGGACGCCCGCGCAGACGCCCCCGGTACACGCGTCACTCTTCGTGAGTGGCTTCTGGTCGTCGCAGGACGCACCGTCCGGCGCCGGGGGATCGGAGCAGAGGCCGGTGGCGGGCTCGCAGGTGCCCGCGACGTGGCACGCGTCCTTCGCAGTGCAGACCACACCCGTGCAGAGCGGCACCCCAGCGCAGCTCCCGCTCGTGCAGGCGTCGGTCTTGGTGCCCGCGTCGCCATCGTCACACGCGGCCCCATCGGGCGCGTCGGAGCTGTCACACAGGCCCGTCGAGGTATCGCAAGTACCCGCAACCTTGCATGGTCCCTGCGCAGCGCACACGACGCCGGTGCAGAGCCCGAGGCCAATACACTGGCCATCGTCGCAGCGGTCGTCGTCCGTCAGCGCATCGTCGTCGTCGCAGGGCACCCCATTCGGCGCGTTCGGGTGGCTGCAAAGGCCGGTCTGGACGTCGCAGGTCCCGGCGACATGGCAAGCGTCAGATGCGCCACAGGTAACTCCGTCGCAGAGCGGGACACCGCCGCACAGGCCGGCCGTGCACACGTCGTTCTTGGTGGACGCGCTGGCGTCGTCGCAAGCGAGGCCGTCGGGGATGGGCGGGTCCGAGCAAGCGCCGGTCGCCACATCACAGAGGCCCGCCAGATGGCAAGCGTCCTTGGCCTGGCAAATGACACCCGTGCAGAGCGCCACGCCGTCACAGCTACCCGAGGCGCATGCGTCATTCTTGGTCGACGCGTCGCCGTCGTCACATGGGGTCGCGTCGGAAGCGAGCGGGTTCGAGCAGGCGCCCGTCGCGGTGTCGCACGTCCCCGCGAGGTGGCAGCCATCGAGCGCGGTACACGTCACTCCCGTGCAGAGCCCGAGCCCGACGCAGCTCCCGTTGACGCAACCGTCACTCGCCGTCAGCGGATCCAGGTCGTCACAGAGCGTGCCGTCGGGTGCGGCCGGTGTCGTGCACAGGCCAGTCGCCAGCGTACAGGTCCCGGCGACGTGGCACGCGTCTGCTGCGCTACACACGACGCCGGCACAGAGAGACACGCCGGCACAGGTGCCCGCCGTACACACGTCGGTCTTAGTGAGCCCGTCGCCGTCGTTACACGTGGTCCCATCGGGCGCGTTCGGCGAAGAGCAGGTCCCAGTCGCAGGATTACACTGGCCCGCGACATGGCACGCATCCGACGCCGTGCACACGACGCCCGTGCAGAGCGGGACGCCCACGCACTCGCCATCTTTGCAGACGTCGTTCTTGGTGAGCGTACTTTCGTCGTCACACGCGCTGTCGTCTTCACGAACGGGATCGGTGCAGCCCGCCACGGGGTCGCAGGTCCCGGCGGCGTGGCACTGATCGCTCGGTGCGCAGGTGACTGGCGACGACCCCTGACACACGCCAGCACCGCAGAGATCTATCTGCGTACACGCGTTGCCGTCGTCACACGCGGCGCCGTCGTCCTTGGCCACGACGCTGCAGGCGCCAGTAGCCACATCGCAGGTGCCCGGCACATGACACGAGTCCATCGCGGGACAGTTCACCGGGTCTACGCCCAAACACACGCCGGAGACGCACGTGTCCACCCGCGTACACGCGCTCCCGTCGGTGCAGGTCTCGCCGTTCGGCTTCGCGGGGTTCGAGCACGCGGTGACGGCGCGATATTCCTCGACCGCCGCGATCATCGACGCACCATACCCACCGATCGCGAGCAGGCCCCCGTCGTCCAACAGCACGGCAGCATGCTGGGAGCGCTTGGTCATGAGATCGCCCGCCGAGACCCACGTATTGGACGCTTCGTTCCACCGTTCGGTCGACGCAACGGTGCCGTCTTGCGCGCTCCCACCCGCGATGAGGACGTCTCCCGTCGGCAGGAGCGTGGCTGACGCGACTGAACGTACGGTCGCCATTGGCGCCACGGACGACCACTTCCCGGTGGCTGGATCGTAGACTTCTACCTCGGCCACATTGTAAGCAACACCGGTCTTGCTATTGCTACCAAAGACTCCACCGGTGACGAGGACCTTCCCACTGCCGAGTAGAGTCGCGGTGGCTTGGGTGCGCGCGACCTTCATGGAACCGGAGACCGTCCACTTTCTGCTCCAAGGTTCGTAGAGGGCTGTGGTCTGGCCGGACAGCGATCCGCCGACGATGAGGACACGCCCACTCGCGAGCAGAGTCGCCGAGTGGAACATCCGCGCAGCGCCGAGGGATCCCGCTGCCGTCCACGTGCCCGTGAGGGGGTCGTAGAGTTCGGCGCTCGTCCGAGCCGCGACAGAGCTGCCGCCGACCACGAGGACCTGCCCGTCGGGGACCAACGTCACCGTGTGGTCACGCCGTTCGATGAGAGGCGGTGACGCTTGCATCCAGGTCTTCGAGGCGGGGAGATAGAGCTCGGCGCTGCGTGCCGCCGCCACCGAAGAGCCGCCCACGAGCAGGACGCGTCCATCGAGTAGCCGGGCCGCCTTGCCATCCGACCGTGGCATCGTCAGAGCGCCGCTTGGGGACCACGACTTCGCCTTTGGATCGTAGAGATCGGACGTCGCCGACGCCCCTGTGATGGCGAAGCCACCCGCCACGAGGACGGTCCCGTCCTGGAGCGACGTCGCGGCGAAGCTGGACTTGGCGATGGGGAGCGGCGCCGTGGCGGACCATTGCCCGCCTGCCGCGCTGCAGCTCCCGGCCATGTGGCACTGATCGGATGCGGCGCACACGACGGGGCTCGAGCCCGTACACGAGCCCGCTTGGCAGGTGTCGGTTTGGGTACAGGGATTGCCATCGTCACAGACGGCGCCTGTCTCCTTCGTCGGACTCGAGCACAGCCCGGTGGCGGCTTCACAGGCGCCGAGGAAATGGCAGCCGTCCGGCTGTGCACAGAGGATCGCGGCGGCCGGCGTGCAGGAGCCCGAGCGACAGG
This sequence comes from Pseudomonadota bacterium, assembly GCA_005776585.1. Taxonomy (GTDB): domain Bacteria; phylum Myxococcota_A; class UBA9042; genus SXOX01. Next base: position 16,204 of record SXOX01000101.1, read on the forward strand.
TCTCGTTCAGAGTGCAGAGGCTCCCGTCGTCACAGACGGTGCCCTCCTGAACGGCAGGGTTGGTGCATCCCGTCTGCGGGTTACAGACGCCGGCCATGTGGCAGGCGTCCGTGGCGGGGCAGGACGTCGTGGTACCGGCGGCACAGGCACCCGCTTGGCACAGGTCCCCCGTAGTACACGCGTTTCCGTCCGAACACGTCGCCCCATCGGGCTTCACGGGGCCCGCCGAGCAGGTGGTCTTGGTGTCCACTTCGACGCTGGTGAGGGTCGCCGCGTTGACACCGCCGACGACCAGCAGCGCGCCCGTGTCGAGGAGCGTCGTCGAGTGGAGGTAGCGGCCGTTGGTCAACGTTCCTGACGTCGACCAGGTCCCAGTGGACTCAGAGTAGGTGACGACGCCAGCGACGGCAGAGGGCGCCGCGGCGCCGCCGACGAGGACGACGCCGCCGCCAGGTCTCGAGGTCGCGGTGTGGTAGGAACGTGGGCCTGCGAAGGGCGGAGTAGCGGCCCACGAGTTCGACGCGGGATCGTAGATCTCGGCGGTCGCGAAGGCCACCCCGTCGGATTCTCCGCCGGTGACCAGGACCTTCCCGCTCTCGAGGAGGGCCGCGGCGTGGACCTTCCTCGGCGTGGACATCGAGGCCGCCGCACTCCAGGTGTTGGAGCTCGGATCGTAGAGGTGCGCACTCGCGCTCCCGGCGGCGCCAGTGCTGGCCCCGCCCACGACCAGCACTCGACCGTCCCGCAGCGTCGTCGCCGTATGATTGTTCCACGAGCGCGGCGCGGTCCCGGTGGCCGCCCACGCGTTCGAGCTCGGATCGTAGAGCTGTGGCTCTTGGAGTAGCCCCACCATGAGGACTCGCCCATCTTCCAGCACACTCGCCGTGTGGCCGAAGTTGTTCCCCGTCGTCGAAGCGGCGGCCGACCACGTGCGCGTGACCGGGTCGTAGATCTCAGCCGTGTTCAAGAACTGAGAGCCCCCGATTCCGCCGTAGACGAGCACCTTCCCGTTCGGCAATAGCGACGCGGTGTGGAGGAGTCGGCCGATGCTCATCGGGCTCTCATTCGTCCACGTGCTGGTCCTGGGGTCGTAGATCGCGGCGCTCGCCAGCTCGGGCGAGGCGTCGGAAGCACCGCCCGTGATCAAGAGACGCCCGTCCAGGAGGAGCGTGGCGGTATGGTTACGCCGAGCCGCGCCGAGCGCGGTCCCGGCCTGCCACGGATTACTGGCACCGCTGCAACTACCGGGCGCGTGGCACTGGTCGGACGCCGTGCACACGACGGGGCTCGCGCCAAGACACTCGCCTGCACTGCACATGTCGGTCAGGGTGCAAGGGTCGCCGTCGTTACAAAGGGTTGCGTCCGGTCTGTGAGGACTCGTGCAGCCGAGCGCCGGATCGCAGGTCCCGGCCTCGCGGCAGGGTCCCGCGGCGGCGCAGGTGATCGGGTCCGAGCCCGAACACGTGCCGGCCACACACGCGTCGGATTGCGTACAGACGTCCGCGTCGTCGCACGCCGTCCCGTTGGGACGAAGCGGATTCGAACAGCCGAGAAGCGGCTGACACGTGCCCGGCAGATGACAGTCGTCGGTCGCGCCGCAAGTGACGACGCTACTACCGACGCAACTGCCGCTCTGGCACGTGTCCGTGAGCGTGCAACCGTCGCCGTCCTGGCAGCTCGTGCCGTTGGCCAGGGCCGGGCCAGCGCAGTCGGTGACGCTGTACAGCTCGGTCAGGTCCAACGTCGTATTGACGAGGCGTCCGCCGGTGAGGAGCACACGTCCGTCTTGGAGGGCGGTCGCCGTGAAGTCGTACCACGCCGTGCTTCGACTCCCACCGGAGGTCCATGTGTTGCTACCGATGTCGTAGATCTCGGCCCGTTCGGGGGCGCCGGTGCCTGAACCGATGAGCATGATGCGACCGTCACCGATGTCGCTGGCCATCGGTCGCGTTCGGCCGGCGGGCAACTGTCCGGCTGGCGCCCACGTGTTCGTCGTTGGCTGGTATGTCGACGCACTGAGCACGTACCCGAGATGGTTGGTACCACCCGCGACGAGCACTCGGCCGTCGGAGAGGCCGATGGTAGCGTGAGAGCTACGTCCCATGGGCATCGGCGCCAAAGGCGTCCACGTATTCGTCCCCGGGTCGTAGACGTCGACGCGCTTCAGGGTCGTCGTATTGTCCGAACCGCCCACGACCAGGACCTTGCCCGTCGCGAGCCTCGTCGCGGAGTGGAGGTATCGCGCCACCGGCGCTGCCGCCGCGGTCGTCCAGGTGTTCGTGGCGGGGTCGTAGAGTTCCGAATTGACATACAGCGAGTTCAGCTCGTCCGACCCGCCTGTGACGAGCACCTTGCCGTTTTGCAATAGCGTCGCCGTGTGCCGATCACGGCGCACCGACATCGAGCCGGCGGTGGTCCACTGGTTCGTCGCCGGATCATAGACGAGCGCTCCGGACGTAACACTTTGACCCGCGGAACTGCCGCCGACGACGAGCACCTTTCCGTTCGCGAGCAGAGTCGCCGTGTGCCGATAGAGACCGAGCGGCAGACTCGCCGCCGATGTCCAAGAGTTCGAGGCCGGATCATAGATCTCACAATCCGGGATCTGACCCACGCCGGACACGTAGCCACCGACGACGAGGACCTTCCCGTTTGCGAGACGTGTGGCCGAGTGCGACTCTCGCCTCTTGCGGAGTGGGGCTGCCGCCGTGAAGGGCTGGACCGCCGCGCTGCAGGCCCCGGCCGCGTGACAGGAGTCCGAAGCTTGGCAGGTGACGGGGCTGCCGGCGCCACACACTCCGGCCTCGCACGTGTCGTTCTGCGTGCAGAGATCGCCATCGGTGCAGCGCGAACCGTCGGCCTTGACGGTGATGGGTGAACACGTCCCCGTCGCGAGGTTACACACGCCCGCCTCGTGGCACGAGTCCGCCGGCAAGGGGCACACGACGCCCGTGCAGAGGTTGGTCCCGCCACAGTATCCGCTGGTGCACACGTCCTGGCTGGTCGTCGCGTCGCCGTCGTCGCATCCGTTCCCGTTCGAGGCGCCACACACGCCATTGGTCGCAGCGCCGGCTGCCGTCGAACACGCTTGGCAGTCGCTCGTCGTTCCGGAGCCACACACGCTGTTGCAACACACGCCGTCCACGCAGTACCCGGAGCCACAATCGCCGCTCTCCGTGCAGTCCGAACCCTGAGCGAAGACGGGGCGGTAGACCCACGTGTCATCGAGGTAGACCGTGAAGTTCGGCGTGCCGCCAAAGAGGACGACGTTCCGTCCTTGCGTTGCCATCGCGTGGCGCGTCCGAGCCGACGGCTTGGTGGTCAGCACGCGCTGCGTCCACGTGCTGCCGTTCCACTCCCACGTCTGATCGGACAGGGAGCCGCTCGCGACGCCACCGAAGATGACCAGCCGACTCTCGGCCGCGGCCATCGCGTGGCCATGCCGCTGACCGGTGTCCGAGCTGACGCTGGTCCAGTCGCCGCTACTCCCGAGCGTGTGCGTCCCGGTGCCGAAGGGTCCCGACGCTTGATAGCCCCCCGTCACGACGGCTGAGCCCAGCAGCGTCGCCATGCGGCTCTCCGTTCGCGGCCCCGGGCCGGTTCCGAGGCCGGTCCGTGTCGACCACCGGAGCCCATCCCACTCCCACACGTCACCCGTCACGTTGAAGGTCGACGTATCGAGGCCGCCATAGAGCGCGAGCTTCGCACCACTACGCGCCATGGCGTGGTCGTACCGAGCGGTCGGTGACTGTAGTGGTGTGCGCTGGCTCCAGCTCGAGCCGTCCCAGATCCAGGTATCGCCAGTGACGGAGCCGCCACCGCTGCGCCCCCCGAAGAGCACGACCTTGTCGCCGAGACCCGCCATCGCCGTCTGGCCCCGGGCGGGCGGTCCAGCGCCGATCGCACGTTCGCTCCAGGTCGATCCGTCCCACTCCCACGTGTCATTGACGGCGCCGGCCGGCGTGGTCCCACCGAAGAGAACGGCCTTGTCGCTCCGCGTCGCCATGAGCCCGAACTGCCGCGCCGGCGGCTTCGTGGGCGGCTGCTTCTGCTCCCACCGGTAGCTCTCGAGGGTCTGGCTCGGCGTGGTCCCCGCACAATAGGTGTTCGTGCAGACGTCGCGTGTGGTCGCCGCGTCGCCGTCATTGCACGACGTCCCGATCGGGGCGGAGGGGCAATACGTCTCGCTGTAGGTCTCGGTGGAGCTGGTCGGCCCGGCCGGCTGATCGACGAAGCCCCCAGCAGCGAGCGCCCTCCCGCCGCTCAGCCAGGTGAGCGTGAATTGGCTCCTCGCGACCCGAAGCGACCCCGCCGTGGACCACACATTGGTGCTCGGTTCAAACGTCTCGGTCGCCGCTTGTTTGATGTTCCCAGCGGCCTCTCCACCCGCGATCAGAACCTTACCGCTCGGCAATGCCGCCATCCCGACCCCGAAACGAGCGACGCCCATCGGGCCCGTCATCGACCAGGCCCCCGTGGCCGGATTGAAGGTCTCCGCGGAGGAGAGCACCCCCGCGTTTCCGATACCCCCGGCGACCAGGACGCGGCCGTCATTCAGCACGGTCGCGGCCGTGTAGGTTCGGGAGACGTTCATGTCGTTCATCGTCGACCACGAGTTGGAAGCGGGGTTGTAAAGATCGACCCCGTACTGACCACCGACCACCAGCACACGGCCATCGAGCAGACGAGCCGCCGCATGGTTTCCGCGAGCCTTCGACATGGAGCTCGCGCTCGTCCAGGTGTCCGTGTTCGGGTTGTAACGTTCTGCGCTCTGCACGGGGCCAGTGTTGGTGTTGCCGCCGGCGACGAGGACGGTCCCGTCGAGGAGCAGCGTCTGAGTGTGGTTCCCTCGCGCCGTCACCAGCGGCGCACGCGTGAGCCAGTCATTCAACCCCGGGTCGTAGACCGCGACCCAGGAGACGCTGCCATCGCCGCCTCGGCTGGAGGCCAGCACTTGACCGTTTTGGAGCAACGTCGCCACGGGCCCACTCCCGATGACCATGTTCCCCGTCGCCTTCCACGTGTTCTTCGAGGGATCGTAGACCTCGGAGAAGGGGAGCCCTCCCTGTCCACCGACCACCAGGACCCGGCCGTCGGCGAGACGGGCGGCGGCGTGGAAGTAGCGAGTCGTCAGAGTGTTGGCGGCATCGCTCCACCGAAGCGCCGAGACCTGGCAGGAGCCCGTGGTGCAGCCGTTGCCGCCGGAGCAGCTCAGCGTGCTCGCCCCGGAGCAGACGCCTGCCGTGCACGTGTCGTCCTGCGTACACGGGCTGAGGTCGTCGCACGTCGTGCCGTTCGGCTTGGGCGTGCTGGGCGAGCACAGGCCCGTCTGCTGATTGCAGACCGACGTCAGGTGACAGGGGCTGGTCGTCGTGCAGGTGACGCCCGCGCAGAGGTCGATGCCGGCACACGTCCCCGACGAACAGGTGTCGTTCACCGTGTTCGAGTTGCTGTCGTTGCACGTGCCGCCGAAGAGCGGCGAGCAGCCCCCGTCGCTGGGCGCTCCGGCGGCTTTGGAGCACGCGATGCAATCCTGCGTGTTCCCGGAGCCGCACACGCTGTTGCAACAGACGCCGTCGATGCAGTTGCCGCCGTGGCAATCTTGATGGGTCGTGCACTCCGACGCGATGGAGTAGCGGCTCCTGGCGATCCACGTGTCCTCGAGCGCCACATTGTTCACATTGGCTTTGCCGCCGAAGAGGAGGACACCGGTGCCTTGATGGGACATGGCCGACGTGTGGCGTACGGACGGACGGCTCGCGTCCGTGAAGGGCGTCCAGGCCGTTCCGTTCCAGCCCCAAGCGTCATTCATGGCCTCTCCGGCCGCGCTGCTCCCGCCAAAGAGGAGGACTCGATCGCCGAGCGACAGGACCATCCGGCTCATCGTGTGGCTGTGCCGGACGGGCGGCCGGGACGGCGACGATCGGTCGACCCACGTCTGGCCGTCCCACTCCCACGTGTCGTTCGTGCGCGCGCTCAGGCTGGCGTCGTAGCCACCGAAGAGGACGACACGGTCGCTGCGCGTCGCCATGGCATGAAACGCGCGCCGCGAAGGCCCACCTTCGAGAGTGCGGTCCACCCAGTTGGTGCCGTCCCACTCCCAGGTGTCGCGCATGTACGTGCTGCCGCCATCGAGGCCGCCAAAGAGGACGACCTTGTCGCCGCGAGACGCCATCGCCGCGTATCGGCGCTCGGATGGGCTGTTCTCGGGGAAACGCTGCGTCCACGTCGCCCCGTCGAACTCCCACGTCTCATTGCCGATGCCGCCGTTCGATCCGCCGAAGAGGACGAGCTTGTTGCCCAGCGGCGCCATGGCGTGTCCCGATCTCGGCGCTGGCCTCACCGGGGGACTGAGCTTGGCCCACACTCCATTGGTCCACGTCCACGTGTCATCGAGGGTCGAGAACAGCGACGGATCGTAGCCGCCGAAGAGGACCACCTTTCCTCCCACAGTCGGCACGTTCGCACCGAAGGTCGCCATGGCGTGGCCTTCGCGCTGAGTCGGACTCCCCGAGTTGCCGAGCTGCTGCCAGCCCACGGACTCGAACACTTGGTTGAAGGGGGCACCCACGCACGTACCCGCCGTGCAGGCGTCGTTCTTGGTCAGCGTGTTGGCGTCGTCACACGCGGTGCTGTTTGGCTTGTTCGGGTTCGAGCAGACGCCGGTCAGCGGATTACACGTCCCGAGCACATGGCACTGGTCTTGGACCGTGCAGGTGACGCCGGTGCAGAGCGGCTCGCCGCCGCAGTAGCCCGAGAAACAAGCGTCGTTCTTGGTGAGCGCGTTGCCGTCGTTACAAGACGTCCCCGCGGGTCTGAACTGGGGAGCCGAACAGGATCCGGTGTCCGGATTGCAGAAGTTCCCGTAATAACACTGGTTGATGGGCGGGTCGCACTGAATGTTGAAGATGACGCAGTAGTCCGGTGCCGTACACGTCCCATTCAGGCAGGTCTCTCCGCTCGACTGCGGACGGCCGTCGTCGCACGGCGTCCCATTCGGCTTCTGAGTCTCCGGTGAGCAGAGGCCGGTCCCGCTCGCGCAGAAGCCTGGGCTATGACACTGATCGGTCGCCGTACAGAGGACGTTGGCGCAGAGGTCGCTGCCGACGCACGCGCCTTTGAGGCAGCGATCGAGCCCCGTGGACGCGTCGCCATCGTCGCAAGAGGTGCCGTCGGCCTTGTTTGGGTTCGAGCAGGCGCCCGTCCCAGGATCGCACGTGCCCGCGACATGGCACTGATCGAGCGCCGTGCAGGTCGTCGGGTTGGAGCCTGTGCACGTGATGGACGTCCCGGTGCACTTGCTCGTATTCGTGCACTTGTTCCCGTCGTCACATCCCACTCCGGCGAGCTCGAACTGGCAGTTCGTGGTGCAGCAGTCGCTCGTGCTGGTGCTGGCGAGGTCGCACTGTTCCCCGAGGTCGACAATCCCGTTGCCGCAGAGAAGCGCCTTGGATATGTCGGCTCGACCACTGCCCGCGTTCGTGTTCGGCGTCGCCGCGAGCGTCGCCGTGGCTTTGAGTCGCGCTTTGACCTCGGCGCCAGAGAGACCTGGGTAAGCTTCGATGAGGAGCGTCGCAGCGCCGGCCGTGATCGGCGTCGCCATAGACGTCCCGGGAGCAGCGAGGTAGTTGGCCGGGCCTGAACCGTTCTGGGTGAGCCCGTCGTTGTCGATGACAAATGCGAGGTCGGGCGGGACCAGCTTGTTGCGCGCCGAGATGACGAAGGCGCCCGGCGCAATGAGGTCCGGCTTCAGGATCCCATCGATTCGTGGACCACGGCTACTGAAGGACGCGACGGTTCCCACCACCTCCGAGAAACCGAGCACCGTCTTCCCCTGGTAGTTCAACCACTGGGTACGGCTGACCATGGCGCCAACCGTCACAGCCGAGTCAGCTACCGCCGGTGAAGCCAGCGTCGTCGCACTGCTCGGCGAGGTGAAGGCGATGTTCGGCGGCCTCGAGAGGATGTACACGTGGGGCGAGATCGAGGTCACATCCCAACTGTTCGTGAGGGTCAACGTGTAGGTCTTTTTGGTGCTCCCAGCCACGTTCGGCTTGAGCTTGACGTTCTGGATCCACGTCTGGCGATTCGAGGGCCATGTACTGACGATGGAGAAGGTCTCACCCGTCCCCACCGTCATGGACGACGTGATCTTCTTCGAGAACGACCCGGGCTGTATCCAGGCGACGTTGATGTTCACCTCAGCCGTGTACGCTGCCGTCGACCCGAGGTTGTCGATGCTGAAGCTCACGGTCTTGGTGCCGAACGATGGGATGTCCGCGCTCTGTGCGTGCCACTTCGTAGCGCCGTCGTTACCGGCCGCAATGAACGAGGTCATGCCTTTCAGCGTGGCCGCATCGATGGCCTGCTCGAGCGAACCCGAGCCGTCGAGCTCGGCGCCGAGCGAGCCGAGGCTCATCGACATCACCCTGCAGCCGACGACCTCGGAGCGCTTCACGGCGAGCAGCATGCCGTAAGAGCTGATCGCACCGGTGCTGTCTTCGACATCATAGAAGTGAAGCGATGCGTCCGGCCCCATGCCTTTGTACTGGCCCGCCGAAAGCGCGCCCGTGCCAACTGCCGAGCCGGCGACATGCGTGCCGTGGTCCGACTTGGCGCTCGCGACGTTGGTGCTCCAGTTGCTCGCGCCGGTCCCCGTCGTGACGTCGAAGGTCTCCGCGGGCGTCTTGAAGTCGCCGTGACTCACGTCGAGGCCGCTATCGATGACGCAGATCTTGACGCCGAGCCCGGTGCGTTTGGTCACACCCGTGCCCGAGTGCAGAACGTTCAATCCGAGATCACCTCGGGCGATGTCGTTGAAGCGAACGACTGGGAACTCCACGCTGCGCACCTCTGCGACGTTCGGGTCGTCTGCGAGCGCGGCGAGGGCCGAGTAGGGCACGCGAGCGGCATGGAATCCGTTGGGGTGGCGGCGCGCCGGAACAGGCGGCACCCAGACGTCGGGGTTGATCTCGATCCCACGCGTCCGAAACGCGGCTCGCTCGGTCTCGGAGAGCTGCCGGCGAACGTAGATGGCGCAGTCCTCGCGGTCGAGGTACGGCGAGAGCCCGAGCTCGATCCGACGCCTCACGCGCTCGACGTCGGTCGTGTGCGTGAGCGCCTCCTTCTGCTGCCGATGGACCTCGATTCGTGGGTCGAGCTTGGCTTCGACCGCGCCAGGGTGATCGTCCGGAATCACCGCATCGGTGTGCGGCGGGTCAACTAGCGGGGCTGTCTCGGTGGCACGGGCGACGCCGGTCGACATGGCGGACTCAACGGGCTCAGGAGCCGATTCGGTGCACGCAAGCATGCAAAGAGACGAGGCCAGAACGTAGGCATGAAAGGACGGGGCACACCACATCGTGCAGCTCCAACGGAAGTTCCGGAAGAAAGCTGCCCCGGGTCCAAGCGACGACCTGCCCGTGCGGTTTTAGCGCTCAGCCGCCCAGCGCTTGTACTGGTAAACCCCACCGCTGTACAACGGCAAGCATTAGCGGACGATGACAATCGAACGTGGGATTATTTCAAGTCCGCCTGGGGGCGACACGACCGGCAAACCTTCGAGCTGCGGGCAAGAGGCGAGGGCTTCGCGCCGGGCATGCCCTTCGTGGAGCGCCCGTGTTCGCAGTGCATCGTGGACCTCACGTGCGCCGGTGGGACCTGCATCACCATCGAAGACGAAGACCGCTGCGCCTACGGCTGCGAGTCCGATGAGGACTGCGAAGGTGGCTTCGAGTGCGCGCCCGATCCAGGGGGCAACAAGCCCGGCAACTTCTGCGTGCCGACGACCGGGAGCTGCACGTGCCGTCCCGGCGTGGACGGCGGTTCACGGCCCTGTGCGACGAGCGGCGAGCTCGGGAGCTGCCTCGCCGTCGTGAGCTGCAACCCCGACGTCGGGTGGGGCTCCTGGCAGGCCGGTGAAGCCACGGCCGAACTCTGCGACGGCCTCGACAACGACTGCGACGGTTACGCCGATGAAGACGTCGTTCAGGGGCAGCCGTGTCAGATCGAGGCCCTTGGGATCGAGAGCTGCACCGGCACCACCGTGTGCCTCGCCGCGGCCGGCGAACGCTGCAACGGCCCTACCCCGTCGGTTGAGGTCTGCGACGGCCTCGACAACGACTGTGACGGCACCATCGACCAGCTGTTCCGGGACGCGACGGGGGCTTACGCGAACCAGCGACCACTGCGGCGTTTTCGGCTTATCGTGTGACGAGAAGATTCTGAACGGCACGGGCAAGGGCGCCGGCCCGCTCGTGGTCGAGTTGAAGCGGACATGGAGCCGAGGCACCGGCGCCATCGAATACACGCCCATGGCCTTCCTCGCGCGCCTCGCCGCTCTGGTCCCACCCCCACGCTTCGTAGCCGTGCGGACGCTCGGCGTCATCGCGCCCAACGCAGCCCTCCGCCCGCTCGTGCTCCCGGGGCCACCCCCTGATTCACCTGAACGACCCGTTGCCCCGCCGCGCCCAGACCGCCTCTCGTGGGCTGACCTCATCAAGCGGGTGCTCTCCTTGGACCCACGACAATGCCCCTGCGGCGGGTCCTTCCGCATCGTCTCAATCATCGACGACCCCGATGTGATCGAGAGCATCGCCGCTGCACTGATCGCCTCCGGCCACTTGCCACCCCACCGCGCGCCCCGCGGACCGCCACGTCGTGCTCGGCGAACTAAGCGACCTCAGCACAGCCCGTCCCAAGCCAAGACCCGGCGACCCCCACGGCGACCCGACACCCTCTCCTGACGCTCCGCGCCACGCGCCGGATCTTCGTCATGCCGCGCCGCCCCGGCGCACCGGCCCGCCATATCGAGCTTCCGCCCGGAGAGCAGGTCTTCCACCTCTTCAACGCGTACGACGATGCTGCCGCGGGCCACATCGTCGTCGACGCCATCGTGCATCCGAGCCCCGTCAACTTCACGGCGTTCGCGCCGCCCTACCAGACCGAGGGTCCGAGCAGCGAGGGCGCACGCCCTGTCCGCTTTCGCCTCGACCTCGCCACTGGCGCCGTCACCCGAACCGACGGGACCGTCCGTGTCGATTCACCCGACGTCAACCCGGCTTACCACGGCAAGCCCTACCGCTACGGGTATGCCGCCGCGAAGGCCTCCCCCCGGTAGCCACGGGCTCTTCGTCAGCCCCGCCTGAATCGACCCAGGCGCGAATGCGGCGGACATTCGTCCGGATCCGCGTCGGTAGACTCCGGGCGGCCGAAGACCGGCCGGCGGTCGGCGTCGCGAGGCGGCCGCTAAGGAGCAGCCACGGCAGCTGCCGCCAAGAGCCGCTCGGGACAGCGCAGCCACCTAGCCGGGCGCGTATGCCACACGGGGAATCACTGGGGGCGGGTATGCCAACTGCCTGACCTGCCGCTACTACCTCCAAGGGACCCGCAAAGCGGGACCGACCCGCTCGGTCACGCGGGCACGTCCCGGGGCACGTTATGTGAGGGACGGCGCGAGCCACCCTGCCCTTTGCTCATCTCGAGACCATCGTCAATGTGGCCTCGGGCCCCAAAGGCCCCAAAGACCCGGTCTTGCGCGCAGCGAGTCGCTGCGCCAACATGGCCGTGCCGCAGCATGCGGCGTTGAGGATACCTGTGCGCCACCTCCGCGATTCCAACACGAAAGGGGCAGCTCGCCTCGAAGCGACGTTTCGCACATGCACGCAGTCCGTTCGGCGACAGAGCCTCCTCGCCGTCGTCTGCGCCGTTGGTGTTTGCCTCCAGACCGCCTCGGCCGCGCCGCCGTCGAGCACGCTCGAGCTCCTCGTCACGGCGCGACAGTGGGACTGGAGCTTCACCTATCCTGACGACGACATCGTGTCACAAACACTGGTAGTGCCGGTCAATCGCCCGGTCGCGCTCAAGATGACGTCGATCGATGTGCAGCATGCCTTCTCGGCCCCGACCCTTGGCCTCGAGCATGACATCATCCCGGGGCACGAGCAGATCGCCCGGTTTCGGGCCACCGAGGTCGGTACCCACAAGCTCGTCTGCGCCAAAGATTGCGGTCGGGGTCACGCCGGTATGGTCAGCGACATCAAGGTCGTGACGCAAGCGGACTACGATTCATGGATCGCAACCGGCGGCAATCCCGAGCTCGTCAAGAAGCCGATGGCCGAGATCGGTCGCCACTACTACCAGCTCTACGGCTGCAGCGCGTGTCACTCTGAGGACGGAACCGCGAGAGTCGGGCCGACCTTCAAAGGTCTCTACGGCAGTACGGCGGAGTGTACGGATGGCCCGTGCGAGGTGACCGAGGACTATATTCGGGAGTCGATCGAGGATCCTTCCGCACGTGTGGTCAAGGGCTTCGCTCCTCAGATGCCGTCGTACAAGGCCCGGGTCAAGACTGCGCCACCGAACGGTCCGAGCGTCCTCAGGCCGGAGCGGGATGAGATGAAGGCCATCATCGCGTTCCTGAAATCGCTGCGGTAGGGGACGGGCCCCAAAGGCGGCCCGCGCAGCGAGCGCGCGGATCAGTGACGGCTTGCAGGGCCCTGGGATACACGCGCCTTCGACGCGCGAGTCAGGCGAGTGTGGTGCTCGTCGCGGAAATCTCCGGAAGGCCCGCTCCGCGGGCCGCGATAGCGCCTCCGGCGCCTTCCACAGAAACACGCCCCGCGGCCAGACCCACGGGAGTTCACCGGAGCGCGGGAGCGCCGAGGTGAGGGCCGGGGAGCCCTGCTGCCGCGGCCCGAGCATGAATTCACGCTGGGGGCCGGGGCAGCAGCGCTCCCCGGCCCGGTTCACCTGCGCGCTCACGCGCTCCGGCGGAATCCTCAACGCGACACTTGCAACGCGACACCCATGCTGTTACGTTTCTTCTCGTGAACGACACGACCGAGCCCGAGTTTGACATCAGCGAGCTGGAGAGCCTCTCCGGCGTGACGCGTCGCACGATCCGGTACTACGTCCAGCGCGGGATCCTGGTCGCGCCCAGTGGCACCGGACGTGGGAAGCACTAC
>SXOX01000102.1 GCA_005776585.1 Pseudomonadota bacterium
ATGGCCAGCGACGGCGCCGAGCGCATGGCTCGCGGCGGCCTGGAGCGCGGGGGGCGCGGTGGCCGCGAAGGCCTCGACGAATGCGACGACCTCCGCGCCGGGCTCCGCGACGAACGCGACGCGCTGGACGTGGAGCACGTAGACCGGGTCGGCGCGGGCCTCCTCGGATGCGAGGATCCCGACGAGCGTCTGCTGGGCCGCCGGCGTGCCGACCTGCGCGAGCAGATCGAGCACCACGGCCCGCCCGCCCGATGCGGCCGGCAGCGTCGCGTAGACCGGGCCCAGCCGGCGCGCCGCCTCGGGGTCGAGGGCGAGCAGGGCGGCCGCACGGTAGAGGAACGTCGCGTGATCTGGCAACGTCGCGGCCCCGCCGTGCGCCATCAGCAGCTGCGCCAGCTCCGCGGCGTCCATCCCGCCCGCGGCAGAAACGAGCAGGCTCCGCTCGCCGTCGGCATCCGGGGCGACCTCGCCCACAGCGACCGCGCGGCCCGGCGCGCCACCGGCGACCGGCGCCGCGTCGCCTTCGCGCGTCAGCGACAGCGTGAGCCGATCGGTCATCACGACGGTGCCGTCGTCCGCCGTGGCGCGGGTGGCCTCGTCGTGCGCGACGGTGAGCAGCGCGCCCTGGCCGTCGGTCCCAAAGCGCGTCTGCCCGCTCGCCGTCGCCTGCGCCTGGAGCCCCGAGAGCGTCGGACGCACCTGCACATACGCCCCGCGGTGGCGCAGCAGCCCGATCTCCGACCGAACGTAGCGCGCGGTCACGGTGCCAATCGGCGTCGCCTCCTGCCGGTCGCCCTCGGTGGCGGCGCGCTGGAGCGTCGCGCCGAGGTGCTGGAAGACGCCTTGCATCGCCTCGCGCACCTCGGCAGGCACCTCCAGGCCGGAGAAGGCGCCTGCCGCATCGAAGCGCGCCCGAACCGGCTGACCGACCGCGGCCTCGGCGACGGCCTCGGTCCCCACGAGCCGCTGACCGTTGAGCCGTGCGTCGACGACGGTCACCTCCGAGAGCTCCATCGCGCACTCGGCCGCCGAGGCGTCCAGCACGAGCCGCCCCCGCAGTTCCAGCAGCGCCGCCAGCGTGCCGCCCTGGTCCGCCGGCAGGTGCAGCGTCTGCTCGGCGCGGTAGCGGAGCTGGTAGCTGCCCCTGTTGCTGGTGCTGGTGCTGCTGCTGGTGAGGCGGCTCACCTCGGGTGTGACCTGAGTCACGGCAGCCCTCACCAGAGTGTGACCTGGCTCCGAGGTGGGCGCCGAGCGACTGCCCGTAGCGCGGAGTGCGACGAAGGTGGCCGCTGCGGCGAGCGTCAGCGTGAGAGCGGCGAGGCGAGGGCGGGACATGGCGGTGCTCCAGGGTTCAGGTTCGGCGGGCGGGCAAAGCAAGAGCTGGGCCAGCGACCTCAGGACGGCTACAGGTCCGCCGCAATGGGATCGAGCGGCACCTCGAACTCCGCGTTGAAGAGCTGTACCGCCGTGCGCAGCCCGCTCCACGAGAACAGCGTGTACTCCCACGACTCACAGCCCACGAAGTAGCAGACCTCGGCGTACGCCGCGGCGCGCCCATCCAGGAAGCGCGCGACCAGGTCGAGCTGCGTGTCGAAGCGCACGACGCCCGCGTCGGACTTCGAAGGGTTGGACGCCGTCAGCGCGGCCGTGAGCGGCAGGCTCAGCTCTGCGAGCGTGAGGTCGATCTTGACGCCGACCTCGGCCACGACCGCCGAGACGCCCGCGCTCGCCTTGCCCTCGATGCCCGCGTAGGGCCGGAACGTCCCCTGCACCCCGAGCGCGGTCGGCGTGCAGCTCGCGCTGAGGTTCCAGTCGAGCCCGGCGTAGCCCGCCGCCGACGCCTTTACGCGCACCGGGAACGGTCCGACCATGAAGGTCTGGCTGGCGCTCAGAAACGTCTTCGAGCTGCTCTTGCTCCCGGTGATGGGGCTGAAGTTCTGGCCGAGCGTGCTCGCCGAGAAGCCGGCGATGTCAATGCCCAGGACACGCACGTTCACGTAGCTCGCCTCGTTGGCGCCGAGATGCGCGCTCGCGTTCAGCAGGTTGGCCGTCACCCCGAGCACCGTCGTCGCCACGGTCGCGCTCGCCGAGACGCCCGCGTTGGCGGTGCAGAGGTTGTCTTCGCGCAGCTTGCTCAGGTCCCACCCGCTCGCGTAGGTGACCGTCGCGCCGAAGAGGTCGTTCCCGCCCACCTGGCTGCCGCCGGTCGTCTGGGTGATCGTGAGCCCGTCCTTGCTGGCGTCCCCCGAGACGGTGCCCGTCTTGCCGAGCGCCGCCTGCACCGCCTTCTTCATGCGGACCTCGTGCGCCCGCTTGCACTCGGCGTAGCGCTGCGCGAGGAGCGGCGAGGCCGTGTAGTTGCCGCCGACGCAGTCGACCTTCACGTAGGTGTAGGGCGTGCCCGCCGGGATGGCGTCGCCGCGGGCGTCGCGGCTGAGCACCTGGGTGTACTTTCCGTCGTAGAAGAAGGTGCTCGCCGGCACCGCGGACAGCGTCCCCTTGAGGTCGGTCGCGTTGATGGCGAGACACTCCTGGTAGGCGGCCTCGCGCTCGACGATGAACTGCCCCCGGACCGCGTCGCGGAAGTCGCTCGGCGCCCAGTCGCAGGGCGAGAACCAGGGCCCGAGGCAGCCGTTGTCGAGCGCGACGTTTAGCGCGTCCTCGATGCGCGCGTCCATCTGAGCGAGCGTCGTGCGCGCCGTCGGCGAGAAGACCGGAAGGCACTGGCCCGGCTTCACGTCGCTCGGCGAGTCGACCCAGTGCTTGACGACGCCGCCGCTCCCGTCCATCAGGCTCAGCGTGAAGAGCACCTTGTTGAACTCGGCGAGGCTCTGCCCGAGTGGCAGCGACGGATCCCACGACGGATCGATGAGCTCCATCGGCCCGGGCAGCGTCTCTTCGGCGGGCATCGTCATGGGCGGCGGGACGCAGTAGGTGATGCTGCTGACGAACTGGCTGCGGTCGCGGAGCAAGGCCTCATAGCGCAGGCGGTGAGCCTTCATGCGCTCGAGGTACTCGTCGCTGTAGCCGTTCGCCTTGGCCGCGTCGCTCATGGCCTTGTGCCACGCGAAGGTCTCCTGGTGCTCGAGCTCGGGGATGGACCGCAGAAGCGTGATGAGGTCGGAGAGATCCGGGTCGATGAGGCTCGGCAGCACCTGGACCGCCGCGGGATCGTGCACGAACGCGATGGCGGTCGTCGGCGAGCCGGTGAGCTTCCCCGGCACATGGCCCAACTTGAACTCGAGGTAGGCGTTCTTCTTCTTCGTCGCGCCGCCGAAGAGGTCGTCGCCGCGCAGGACGTCACCGTTCCAGTTCGTGATGCCGAGCAGCCCGATGGCCCGCTTGGCGCGCGTGTCGGACGCCGGAGCGAGGGGCGTGTAGGCCACGTTGAACACGGCACGCGGGTCGTTCTCGATGGCGAGCGTCGCGTCCTCGAAGAGGCTCACGCTCTGATAGCGATGAAAGGCGTACTCCTCGCACGTGCTCGTGACCGGGCCGTCGAGTCGCCACGCCTCGTGCCTCTTCTCGAGCTGCGTCTGCCCGCCGACCAGCGCGACGCCGAGCTTGGCCGCCTCGCCGACCTGGGCCGAGTGCAGGTCCCCCGAGAGCCCGGTGATCTTCACGGGGCGCGGGTTGAGGTCGCGCTTGACGACACAGCTGCCGCCGTCGAAGCCGCAGGCCGTGTTGCCCGCGACGGCCGAGGCGTGGTCGTGCGTGTCTCCGAACTGCGACGACGGCAGCAGCACCGTCGCCTTGGGCAGCGACTTGACCGGCGTGTTCTGGATGGTCGACAGGCACTTCGGCGCCATCGCGACCGCCGAGCCCTTGCCTGCGGCCTCGAGCCGCTGCAGCTCGCGCTCGCCGCAGAACGAACGAAACCAGGTCTCGCTCGCGCACTGCGCCGCCGTCGGCGTAGCGCCGTTGCACAGGCTCGCGCAGCCGGAGGTGAACGTCGCGTCGCTCGCGCACGCGGCGGCATTGGCGGCCGCGTTGCACGTCGACGCGCTCGGGACGCAGGAGATGAGGACGGGAAGGTTCAGCTGCGCGCTGGCGCTCAGGGGGGCCATCGCGCCCGTAATCGCGAGGGCTTGTAGGACTCGGTGGAACGTCATGAGGCTCACTTCTCTCTCAGGGACCGCTTCTGCTTGGTTTAGCGTGTGCTCGGCTTCTGCCGTACCCGGAGAGACGCCCGTCGCCCCGGCGCCGCGGCCCATGGCAAGGGGTGTGCCAACCGACAAACGTCTGCCGCCTTGGCGCAGTCGCGCGTTTTGGAGCGCCAGGCCCCTGAGAACCGGTGCGACCCTGCTCCGGCGCGGTGTGACGTGTGACGTGTGACCTGGAGCACGCCTGCGCCTGGACCGGGCTGCGCCTCAGTCGGTCAATCGTGGCGCTTTGCGCCGTGTTGGCTCAGCCCCTTTGCCCGCTGCTGCGGCCAACCGCGCGCCGCCCGGCCTGGCTACGCCACATCCTGTGGCGAGATGTTCGCGGCGGCGGCATCGCGCCATTCGTGAAAAGAGCCGGGTCACCGCTCGCCGGATTGGCTGAGGGCCACGTCGACAGGTCTCTGTGACACGTTAAATCCTTGTCCGCGAATCTCGTCGATGACAGCCCGCACCGAGCCAAGCAGCCCTCGCTGGCGCGCCACCACGAGCACCCCAACGGTTCCGCGCACGTGCAGTCCACGCGCGACGGCGGCCTCGCGTCCGGCGCGTTCGTCGATCAGAAGCACCGCCGCGCCAATGGTCTCGGCGAGCAGAATTGCTGCCGTCTCGCCCGGGTCGAGGCCGAGGTCAGCTCCAGTAGGGAACGGTCGCTCATCGATGCGTATCCAATCGGCTGCGGTGAGTGACGTTACGCCGGGTGCGCATGGGCGGGCCGTCACGAGCTCTTCCCACACAATGCGCGGAACGATCACGGTGCCGTAGAGCCCGCGAAGGACGTCGAGGCAACCGGCGCGTGAGAGCCAGAGCAGCGGCGACGTGTCCGCAACGACAATCACGAGGGCAGCGCGCGGCTCTCAGTAGCCCAGGCGCGCGACGTCCGCGAGCTCTCGGCGGAGGTCGTCGGCGTCCTGCTCCATAGCGTCGATGCCATGCTTGGACGCAAGGAGGAGAAACGCGTCCAACGTTGTGCCAAGGGCACGCGCCGCTTTCGAGCGGGTCAGCCGTCCGGCGCGCACCTCATCAATGATGAGTAGGGTGCGTGCGCGCTGGGCAAGGTCCGCCGCCGGTTGAGTCGCGACCGCGTCTGGAACATCAATAGTGAGATGCACATCCATGACGCTCCAAACGATAGCCGGCACGGTCATTGGGCGCAACGGAGAGGTTGCGCTCGCGCGGCGCGAGTGCTCGGCAGCTGAGCCGCTGTCCGCTCGCCCAGCGGCAGCGCCGGTACGTCGACCCGCTCGCGACGCCGCTCCACCTCTCGGTGACCGGTCGCGTCTCAGAGACCGGCGGACGTGAACTGGAGCTGGCCTGCGCCTTGACCGGCGTGCGCCTGCGCCGTAGCGTCCTCGCGATGTCACTCTCACTGCGGACAGACCGACCTTGGCCATGAGCGAACCGGGCCAGCGCACGACGCCGCGCTCGCGGCCGTTGCCCGTCTTCGACCCCGGGCCGAGCGGCGCGTTCGCGCGTGAGGCACTCGACGCGGCCCAGGTCACCGGCGTCCTTATCGGCCGGCTGGCGGTCTGGAGCTGGCTCGCCGACGAGGCGCGGCATCGTTTCACCAAGGACCTCGACCTTGCCATCGCCCCCGCGGACCTGCCGGCGGTTTGTGCCTGGCTCGAAGCGCGTGGCGTCCAGGCCCACGACCTTCCGATGGGCGGCGTCGCCGTACGACTGCCCGTGGCCGACGCAGGTGGGCCGTCGGTCTGCGTCGATTTCATCACCCGGAGCAACCCCGAGTGGGGCGACTTCGGCCTGCTGATGGCCGAGCTCATCGCGGACGCCGTCGCGAGCGGCCACACCGTGCGCGTCGGCGGGACGACGCTGCCGGTCGCGTCTCCAACGTACCTAGCGCTCTCGAAGCTGGTGGCGGGGCGCGACAAGGATCTGGAGGACCTCAGCGACCTCCTCCGGGAGGCCGAGGTCGACGTCGCGGCGCTACGCACCAAGCTGAGCACGACCCCAACGCTGGCTGTCCTGCGCAGCCGCTTCGAGGAGCTGCTCGAGCGTGTTGGTCACCCGCTCGCCCGCCGCGACAATCACGCTTCCTAGTCCTCGGGTTCGTAGATGCGGTAGAGCTTGCCGGAGGCTTGGCACTCGGTCTTGGCGGACTCGAGGAAGTCGTGCATCTCGATCCGCCGGCGATCGGAGGCGGCGCGATAGGCGGCCCGGAGCGTGGCGTTCTTGATGGACCCGCCCGAGAGCTCGAACGAGCGCGCGAGCACGCGGGTGTCGATGTCCTCGGCGATGGGCGCGCGTGCCGGCAGGTGATGCCGCCAGATGCGCTCTCGGTACTCGGGCTCCGGGAACGGGAAGTTCACCTTGAACGTGATGCGGCGCTCAAAGGCCTTGTCGATGCCCTTCTTGAGGTTGGTCGTCAGCACGACGATGCCCTCGTAGCGCTCCATGAGCTCGAGCAGGACGTTGACCTCCATATTGGCGTACTTGTCGTTCGAGCTCTTGACGTCGGTGCGCTGCGAGAACAGCGCGTCGGCCTCGTCGAACAAGAGCAGGCAGTGCTGCTGGTCGGCCTCTTTGAAGACGCGCTCGAGGTTCTTCTCCGTCTCACCGATGTACTTCGAGACCACGTTGGCGACCTGGATCCGGTAGAGTGTGAGGCCGAGCTCGCTCGCTAGGATCTCGGCGCAGTGCGTCTTGCCGGTGCCGGAGTCTCCGTCGAAGAGCGCGGACAGCCCGCGACCCTTGGTCAGCTTGTCGCCGAATCCCCACTCGTGCAGCACGATGCTGCGCGCGCGCGCCGCGTTCAGGATCTCCTGGACCTGGCCCGCCGTCTCGGGCGGCAAGATGAGGTCGCCGAGCTTGAGCCGCGTGAGATGCCGCTCGGCGTACTCGTTGAGGCGGGCCCGCAGCTGGGTGCGCGCGGCGTGGTCGAGGTCCTCCTGCGTCAGGCGAATGGGCCGCTCCGGCCGGCCAAGCGCTCGATTGACCGCCACGAGCACGGCGTTCTTGATGTAGCCGCCGGTAAACTCGAAGTTCTTGCCCAGGTCGTCCAGATCCACGTCGTCGGCGACCGCGATGCCCGGCGGCAGGTGCCGCTGCCAGATGCGCTCGCGTTGACTGGCGGTCGGCGGCTCGAACACGAACCGATGGAGCACGCGCCGGTCGAGCGCGTGATCGAGCAGCTCGGGCAGGTTCGTGGCCAAGACCACGATGCCGTCGTAGTGCTCGATCGCCGAGAGCACGAGCGACACCGCCGCGTTCCCGGTCGCGCGATGGGCGAAGACCGCCTCGCACTCGTCGAAGAACACGACCGCGTTCTGCAAGCGCGCCTCGCGGAAGAGGTCCTGGAGGTTGTCGTCGACCGGCCGGCGGAGATCGAAGATCTGCCGCGGATCGACCAGCAGCAGCCGCTTGCCGAGGTGCCGGGCCACGGCCTGCGCCGTGAGCGTCTTGCCGGTGCCGGGAGGGCCGACGAACAGCAGCACGACGCCGCGCCCGTAGCTGATGGCGCGCGCGAGCCCCGTCTCCTCGAGCGTGCGCAGGTACTCGGGGTGCCGTTCGACCAGGCTCGTGACGCTCTCGAGGATCTCGGGCGGCAGGATGACGTCTTGAAACGACACCTCGGGCTCGACGAGCGTGGCGAACGTGCGCAGCGCCGAGTCGAGGTTGGTGTCCCCGAGCAGCCAGCCCAGCACGCGCTGCGGGAGCCGCAGGTGGAGCGACAAGAACGAGTCACCGAGCTCCACTCGCCGCCGGTCCAGAGCAATCAGCGCGTTGGTCAGCAGCGGCGCGTCCGGCGCGAAGTAGCGGCGATAGCGGATGCGCGTGGCCAGATCGCGCGCGCAGACGGCCAGCGCGAGGTCGACATCCAGCTCCGCGCGGCCCGGGTGGTCCCGCACGAGCGCATAGAGCTGCGAAAACCGCAGGTCCAGCGACGGCGCCAGCGCCAGCAGGAGCACGTCCCGCTCGAAGCGGTCGAGGCCGAAGCGCTCGAGCAGCGCGAGGAAGGGCAGGGGGACGGCCTCACGATCGGTGACGCGCAGCCGCGCGGCGATGGACTCCTCGGCCGACTCGGCCTCGGCGAGCAGCGCGTCCGGATCCGCGTCGCTCACGACCGCCAGGGCGCCGCCGCCAAACGCGCGCGCCTCCCGCCGGCGTAGCGCGATCTCGGCCTGCAGGCGCAGCTCCAGCCGCGCGAGGTGCGCATCCAGCAGCGTCGCGTGATCGGGGAACGGGATCGCCTTGGCCATGGGCGCGACCTTGCCCCCGCCATCGCGTGCCGTCAACGTGACACCGACGGCTTTGCGGCCCGCGCACCCGAGCGCTACACTCGTCCGAACATGCGTCCGACCCTCGCTCAGCGCTTCGCTCCCACGCTTTCCGCGCTCGGAACGCTGGGTCTCGTGCGCCTGGTGCTCGCCGGCATGAGCTTCCTCACCGTCGTCGTGCTGTTCCTGCTGATGGACTTCGGGGATCGCGGCTACCACCTCGAGCGCGCCTACGCCTCGAACATCACGCCCACGGGCGAGGCCGGCTACGACCTCAAGCACCTGCGGGTGCTCACGCGGTGTGTGGGCTACGTGCGCGCCAACTACGTGGATCCCACGCGGGCCGATCCACGGAAGATGCTCGTCGCGGCACTCGACGACGTCGAGCGCACCGTGCCGGCCCTCATCGCCGACGCCAAGCTCGGCCAGGACGGCCGCGCCCGCGCCATCACCGTGCGCGTCGGGGACCGCGAGCAGGCCTTCGATCTCGGCAAGGTCAACGATCTCTACACCATGAACTGGAAGCTGCTCGACATCTTCGAGTTCGCCGCGCCGCTCCTGCCGTCCGACGTGGATGCGCGCGAGGTCGAGTACTCGGCGGTCAACGGCATGCTCCGCACGCTGGATCCGCACTCGCTGCTGCTGACGCCGCACATCTATCGGGAGATGAAGCTCGGGACGAGCGGCAAGTTCGGCGGGCTCGGCATCGTCATCGGCAGCCAGGATGGCCAGCTCATGATCCAGAGCATCATGGAGGGCACGCCGGCTTCGGGCGCGGGCCTCAAGAGCGGTGATCGCATCGTGCAGATCGGTGCCGAGTCCACGGTCAACATGGCGCTGGACGACGCCGTCAAGCGGCTGCGTGGAGATCCCGGAACCACCGTCACCATCTGGATCTTGCGCAAGGGCTGGGCCGAGCCCAAGCGCTTCAAGCTCGTGCGGAGCAACATCACCGTCGCGAGCGTCACGGCCAACCTGGTCGAGGGTACGACGGACATCGCCTACGCGCGCGTGAAGAACTTCCAGGAGTCGACGGCAAAGGACCTGGAGGCCGCGCTCGATCGCCTCGAGGGCGAGGCCAAGGCCGCGGGGAAGGCCGGGCTCGTGGGCCTCGTGCTCGATCTGCGGGACAATCCAGGGGGCCTGCTCGATCAGGCCATCAACGTGAGCGACCTCTTCTTGTCCGACGGCACGATCGTGACCACCGTGGGCTCCGGGAGCCGCTCGCGCGAGGAGAAGATCGCGACCGGCGGCGCCCGCTGGAAGAGCCTGCCCATGGTCGTGCTCGTGAGCGCGGGCAGCGCCTCGGCCTCCGAGATCGTCGCGGGTGCCCTGCGCAACAACAATCGCGCGGTAATCCTGGGTACACGCACCTTCGGCAAGGGCTCGGTCCAGGTCATTTACGACGTCGACGAGACCAAGGACGACCCCAAGGACGACGTGGCGCTCAAGCTCACCGTCGCGCAGTACCTCACGCCGGGGGACGAGTCGATCCAGTCGGTCGGCATCACGCCGCACGTGGAGCTCGTGCCCGTGGCCGTCGACAAGGATCATCTGGACCTCAACCTCGACGCGCAGCGCGGTGAGCGGTCGCTGTCGAACCACCTCGAGAACCAGGCCCGCGTCAAGGTGCACGAGCCCGACGCGCGGCTAGCGCACCTCGTCTCGAGCGACGACGCCGCCGAGAAGGGCTTCGAGCTGCGGTTGGCGACGCGCATGGTCGTCGAGGCCGGGCGACCCGACGTGACGGCGTTTGTCGAGCGCGCGCGGCCCATCTTCGCGCTGGCCGAGCGCGAGCAGACGCAACGGCTCGTGGAGGCGCTCTCGAAGCGCGACATCGACTGGAACGACGGCCCCACGCCCAAGAAGCCCGACGTCGTCGCCGAGGTCACGGCCGAGCGCGATCGCGACGGCAAGACGGAGGCGGGCCAGAAGGTCACGCTCAAGCTGCGGGTCACCAATCGCGGGCGCGAGCCGCTCTTTCGGGTGCGGGCGCGGACCCGCTCGCCGGTGGACGCTTTCGACGGCCGCGACTTCGTGCTCGGTCGCGTGCCGCCCGGCGAGTCGCGCGAGGGCACGGTCTCCGTGGACGTCTCGCGCGCCACACCGACCCAGATCGCGCCCGTGTCCGTCGATGTCTACGCCGGCAAGGCCACCACCGCGCTTCCCGAGGTGGACGTGCGCCGCGCCGAAGTCGAGATCCTGGGCCTCCCACGGCCCCGCTTCGCGTACACGCTTCAGGTCGTCGATCCCTCGGGCAACGGCGACGGTATCGCCAACGAAGGCGAGACCGTCCAGGTGCGCATCCGGCTCGAGAACGTGGGCAAGGGCGCCGCTCAGAAGACGCTGGCGACCCTACAGAATGCGGGAGGCGAGGAGATCTTCCTGACCGACGGCCGCGAGTGGCTCGACCGCCTGGCACCGGGCGAGATGCATGAGCTGAGCTTCACCATGGAGGTCAAAGACGGCGCGGCGCAGGCCATCTCCAAGCTGGATCTCGAGGTCACCGACACGATCCTGCGGCAGCGTATGACGGCCCGGCTGGAGGTCCCGTTCGGGCCCAAGGGCGGTGCCCGACCCGAGGAGCGCGACGAACGCTATCGGGTCAAGAAGAGCGCAACCCCTGTGCGCATCGGCGCGTCGGGCAAGGCGCCACCGCTCGGGACCCTCTCGAGTGGCGCGCTCGTGCACGTCGATGGCGCCGTCGGCGAGTGGCTCCGCGTGCCGCTCACCCGCGGTGGCACGGGCTGGATGAGCCGCGAGGACCTCGAGCCCGCCGCCGAGGCCGATGCCGTCCCCAATCGCGTGGAGCTGCAGCTCGAGCGCATGAAGGCGCAGCCGTTCGTGCTCATGACCAAGAACGTTGCCCAGAGCACGACCGAAGCGCGCGCCAAGCTCGAGGGCGAGGCGACGTTCCCCCACGCCACGGGCGCCGTCGAACTCTACATCTTCCGGGGTGACGAGAAGATCTACTACCTCCGCGCACGCCCCGACGCCGCGGGCCGTGTCCCGTTCGTCGTGGACGCGGCCTTGACCGACGGCCTGAACCGCTTCACCGTCACGGCTCGCACCGAGCGCGAGCTCGTGTTTCGCGAGCCTGTCATCGTCTACCGTCATCGGTAGCGCACCCGAAGGAGCCTCGCTGATGCGTCGTCTGTTGGAGTTGTACTCGGTCTGGGCCCCGGCGCTGTTCCTCGCTCTCATCGTGCTCGCCGCGCCGTCGTTGGCGCACGCCAGCGACGACGAGGACGACTCCGAGGGCACGATCGCCAAGCTCGAGAAGCTCCGCTCCGATGGCTACGCGCTCTTCAAGCGGCAGAAGTACAAGGACGCCTTCTTTACGCTCAAGGAGATTCTGCCGCTCACCATCAATCGGGACGAGGCGCTCTTGCTCGACCTCGGCAACCTGGCCGAGCTCCTGGCCGACTGTCGCTCCGCCGCGCTCTACTGGAGCGGGTACCTGGCGCTTGCGCCCAACGCCAAGCCGTCGAGCGAGGTCCGCCAGAAGCGCGACAAGTGCCTCCACAAGACGGGCGCGGTGGGAAAGCTGGCCATCGACATCGATCCGGCCGGCGGTGATCTCATCGTCAACGACGTCTGGCTGGGTCAAGGCACGGTGCGCGAGCTCACGATGCCCGTCGGCACCTACGCGATTCAAGGGCGCGCCCGCGGTCACGTCACGCAGCGCCAGTCGCTGGACGTGCAGGCCGACACGACGGCGCGCACGAAGCTCACGCTGGCCAAGCGCATCTACAAGGGCGGAATCGACATCTCGGTCGAGCCCGGCGACGGCGCCGAGGTGCTCCTCGACAACGTCAGCCTCGGCAAGCCGCCCGTCCGCAAGATGGACCTCGACACGCGCAAGTACCTCATTCGCGTCGAGAAGCCCGGCTGGGATCGCTGGGTGCGTTACGTGACGGTCGAGCGCAACACGACGGTCAAGCTCAAGGTCACGCTGGAGAAGACCGGCGCCGACATCCCGATTCCCCCGCTGCCCAAGCCCTGAGTCGGTGCGGGTCCTGCGCCGCGAGCTGCGCCGCGTCCTGCGGTGGACGATCCTGCCGCTCGTCGTCGTCGTCATCCTGCTCGAAGACTGGCTCTGGGACCCGTTGCAACGGCTTGCGGCGCTCATCGGCCGACTGCCCGGGCTGCGACGACTGGAGATCGCCATCGCGGGACTGCCGCCCAAGGGCGCGCTCGCGATGTTCCTCGTCCCGTCGGTCGTTCTGTTCCCATTCAAGCTCCTTGCGCTCGCCGCGATGGCCCGCGGGATGCTGCTCGCGGGCCTGTGCGTCGCGGTCGCGGCCAAGGTCGTCGGCACGGCGCTCGTCGCGCGCATCTTCACGCTCTGCAAGCCCGCGCTGCTCTCGGTGCCCTGGTTTGCCCGTGCGCACGCCTGGATCGGCGATCTCCGGGCGCGCGTCCTCGGCTGGGTCCGCGCGACAGCGGCCTATCGTGCGGTCCAACGGGTCCGGGCCCGGCTCGCCGCGACGCGTGCCGGGATCATGACGCGGCTCTGGCGTGCGAGCCGCCGACAGCTCAAGCGACCCTGACTTTTTGACGGGTCGCCCCGCACGTGCCAGCCTCCACCGCGACGCCCTCGCGGAGGAGACACACCATGCGACTTGCGATGATTGGCCTGGGGCGCATGGGCGCCAACATGGCCCGGCGGCTGATGCGCCACGGCCACGAGGTCGTCGGCTATGACACGAGCCCCGAGGTCGTACGTGCGCTGGCCACCGAGGGCGTCCTCCCGGCGTTCTCGCTCGACGAGGTGCGCGACTTGCTCCTGGCGCCGCGCGCTGCGTGGGTGATGGTCCCCGCGGGCGAGCTCACCGAGCGCACCGTGCTGGCGTTGGGCGAGCGCTTCTCGGCTGGAGACGTCGTCATTGACGGCGGAAACTCGTACTTCAAGGACGACGTGCGCCGTGCCGGCCTGTTGGGCGAGCGTGGCGTGCTCTACCTCGACGCGGGCACCTCCGGCGGGGTCTGGGGTCTCGAGCGCGGCTATTGCCTCATGATTGGCGGCTCTCGTGTGGCCTACGACCGACTCGAGCCCATCTTCGAGTCGCTCGCGCCGGGAAAGGGAGACATCCCCGAGACGCCTGGCCGTGAGGCGCAGGCCAACGGCACCGCCGACCGCGGCTTTCTCTATTGCGGCCCGTCCGGCGCCGGTCACTTCGTCAAGATGATC
>SXOX01000103.1 GCA_005776585.1 Pseudomonadota bacterium
GAGCCCGCAGCGCCAGGCGTTGTCGGCGAAGTCGCCCTGGCTCGGCGGCCCGTAGAGCCCGTCGCGGTCGAAGGCCTCCGGGCAATCGACAAAGTACACCGGAACGCGCGCGTCCAGCCAACCGCGCAGCACCTCCACGCTCGACGTGCGGCGCCCGACCCGGACCTCGACGCGCCCGCCGAGTGGCTCCAGGTCTCCGCGCGGGATGCAGCGATAGCGCGGCGCCACGACCGCGGTCCACAGTCCGAGCTCGGCCAGTGCACGTGGCAAGGCGCCAACGACCTCGCCCAGCCCACCCGTCTTGGCGAACGGCGTGACCTCGGAGCTGACGTGCAGGATGCGGAGTGGCTCGGCGGTGCGGGTCGGCATGGTCGTGGCCTCCCAGGTGGGCGCGGCGGACTTAGCAGGACGGGGCCTCGCGGTCAACGCGCGCGGCTGCTAGGCTGCGGCGCATGGAGCCTCTCATGACGTTTGCCAATCTCACGCTGAACGACGTCCGCGTGTGGTCACAGAGCACCGGGTGCTTCCTGCTCATCACCCGCGAGCCCTCGGTGGTGGTCTCGCTCGGGACTGCCTGGCACGGCCAGCGGACGGGCACCGACGTGCGCATCGACGGGCGGCTTGGCGCCTACGCGCTCGCCTTCGTCGACGAGACGGCCGCGGAGCGCTTCTTCGAGCGCCTCGTGCGGGTCAACGCGTCCGAGGGCTGACCTCGGCTACCCACGCCGGCCGCGCCGTGCTACGACCGCGCGCCATGAACGTCCCCTTCCTCGACCTGGCCCGCTCTCACGGACCGCTCCATGCGGAGCTCGTCGCCGCCTTCGAGCGCGTCCTGCGCGAGGGCGCCTTCATCCTGGGCTCCGACGTCCCCGCGCTCGAGCGCGAGCTGGCGGCGGTCCTGGGCGTGCGCGCGACCGTGGGCGTCTCGAGCGGCACCGACGCGCTGCTCGCGGCGCTGATGGCGCTCGACGTCGGCCCAGGCGACGAGGTCATCGTCCCGACGCTCACGTTCTTTGCGACCGCTGGCGCCGTCGTGCGCCTCGGCGCGACGCCGCGCTTCGTGGACGTCGATCCCGAGACGCTGCTCATGGACGTCCCGCAGACGTTGGCACTGATTGGTCCGCGGACACGCGCCATCATCCCGGTGCACCTCTTTGGCCAGTGTGTCGCGCTGCCCGCGGTGCCGGTCCCCGTTATCGAGGACGTCGCACAGGCCTTTGGCGCGACGTTCGAAGACGGCGTTCAGGCCGGTGCCCGCGGCCTCATGGGCTGCTTCTCGTTCTTTCCGTCGAAGCCCTTGGGCGGCTTCGGCGACGGCGGGCTCATCTCAACCGACGACCTCGCGCTCGCCGAGACGCTGCGTCAGGTGCGCGCGCACGGCGCCAAACCCAAGTTCCACCATCCGCGCATCGGTGGGAACTTTCGCCTCGACACGCTCCAGGCCGCGCTGCTGCGGGTCAAGGTCCCGCACGTGCCCGCCTGGAACGCCGAGCGCCGTCGCGTGGCGGCGCTCTACCGCGAGCGACTCGCGCCGGTGGTCGCGTCAGGCGAGGTCCGTTGGCCGCGCGCGGTGCCCGGCACCCACGTCCATCACCAGCTCGTCGTGCTGGCCCAACGGCGGGACGCGCTCATGAGCACGCTCGGCGCCCAAGGCATCGGCGTGGCCATCTACTACCCCGAGCCGCTCCACGTGCAGCCGTGCTTCGCCGCGGTTCCGGGGCTCACGCCGCTGCCCATCGCAGAGGCCGCGTGCCGCGAGGTGCTGGCTCTGCCGTGCTATCCGGGGCTCACCGAGGCTGAGGTGGACGCCGTGACGAGCGCGATTCTCCGTTTCTACGGCGCCTAGGTCCGCTTCTCGCGCGGATCGTCGGCCTTGGGAGGCCGTCCGTCGCGTGGCCGGGTCCACACGGTCACCGGGCCGAGCACCTGCGCCTGACACGGCAGCCGTTCGCCTTCGCTCGTATAGATGCCCCGTGGCCCGAGGTGCCGCTCCTTGCGCGGACGCAGCCACCCGAACTCTTTGGCCGACGGCGTGCTCAACCGCTCGGCGCCATCGGTGACGATGACCCGACACTCCCCGCAGAGCCCAAAGCCGTAGCAGTTGATGACCTTGAAGACGTGCGAGTACAGCTCGATGCCGCACTGCTTCGCCGCCTCCCGCACCGTGGTTCCGCTCGGGACGTCGATGGTGATGTGTTCGCGCGCAAACGTGACGATGGGCATGGGACCTCCTGCGGCTCCCAAAGCAAGGCCCGTGCCCGGTCACCTCGCGCGGTTCGAGGCGGCCGTCCTGTCACGCTGGGACGCGTGATCCGTGTCGATTCGTCCCGAGCGTGCGCCTGCTGCCCGCTCACCCGGCGACCGCGTCTCGCCAGCCGGTGGCACGTCCCATGCGAGCGGCGCATGTGTGAGGTCGACCGCACCTGCGGTCCGGACAGGAGGAGCCATGCCCCGCACGATTCGTGAGATCATGAACCACGAGGTCTTCAGCGTTCGCCCCACGACTGACGCCGAACAGGCCCTCGGCCACCTGATGACGCTCGGAGTCTCGGGCGCGCCGGTCATCGACGCCGACGATCAGGGCCGCGCCGTCGGCTTCGTCTCCCTCCGCGACCTCGTCGGGCCACTCGGGTCGACCACGGTGGCCGAGCACATGACCTGGCCCGCCGTCGTCGTGGACGCGACCTCCGCCATCACCGAGGCCGGCAAGCTCATGGGCGTGCTGGGACTGCACCACCTGATCGTCGTGGAGGACCATACGCTGCGGCCCGTGGGCATCGTCTCGAGCCTGGACCTCGTCCGAGCGCTCACCGGACTGCCGGCCGCGCATCCGAGCGCCTTCCCGCACTTCGACCGCCGGACGGGGCTCGTCTGGACCGACGACATCGAGCTCGAGCTCGAGAGCGTCCTCATGGCCGCCCCCGATGCGCCGGGGCTGTTCCTCCTCGTCCGCCCCGGCGTCGACGCGCCCGACACCATCGTGTGGGCCGAGTCGGCCGAGAACGTGAAGAGCCGGCTCATCGATCTGGTGAGCGCCCCGCAGCCGGGGGCCCTCGGCCAGTGGCTCGATCGGGCCCGACTCCGGTTCCGTGCCGCCCAGGACGCGGACCCCGAGCACCGAAACGCGGCCCTCGCCGCCCTCGTCGCCCTCGCCGCCCCCGCCGGTCGCACTCCCTGCACAATTGCCTGGAACTGCGCCGAAAGCTCCGTAGTATGGGCCGGAGGAGAGGTCCCCGGCTCATGAAGATCGCCTTCGTCTATCCCACGTTCCACACGCAGCCGTTCAACGAGAACCTGCCGACGGTGGACGACGAGTTCGGACTGTTCCCCCACCTCGGCTTCGGCTGGGGCGCGCGGGTGGCCAAAGAGCTTGGGTGGGAGGTCCGGCTCTTCGATGGGCTCGCGACGCGCGCGCCGGTCGAGGAGGTCATCCAAAAGCTGCGCGATTGGGGCCCCGACCTCGTCGGCTTCTCCGCGCACGCCTGCCAGACCTTCCGGTTCATGCTCGGCTGGGCCAAGCGCATCAAGGCCGAGACGGGCCTCCCCACGCTCGTCGGAGGCTACGAAGCCAAGGTCTACCCCGAGGAGATCATGGGCCACGGGTGCTTCGACTACCTGTGCGCCGGCGAGAACATCAGCTTCCTGCGGACGTTCCTGCCCACCTTCGAGCGCGGCCACGGCTACGAGAAGGTGCCGGACCTCTACTGGTACAGCCAAGGCACGCTGAAGCGGACGATGCCCGGCCCGCGGTTGCGCTTTCGCGACTTCCCCACGCCCGACCGCAGCATCTACCCCAATCACCTCTACTACAGCCACGTCTCGCAGCGTCGGAACTTCACGATCGGCATGAGCGAGGTGGGCTGTCCCTACCCGTGCTCCTTCTGCTGTATGCGGCACTCCGGGTTCGATGCCCGTTCGCCCGAGCAGCTCATCGCCGAGACGGAGGAGTGCATCGCGCTCGGCATCCACGAGATCGACTGGTTCGATCCGATCATGCTGCACGACCGCCGCCGCGTGATGGACTACGCCAAGGAGATCTCGGCGCGCAAGCTCGATGTCATCTGGTCCTGCCGCTCCCGCATCGACTCGCTGTCGTTTCACAAGACGGACGGGCCGGTGGACGAGGAGTACATCCGCACCATCGCCGAGGGGGGCTGCCGGCGCATCTTCTTCGGCATCGAGTCGGGCGACGACGAGGTGCTCCTGGCCATGATGAAGGGTCAGAAGGCCACGACGCAGATTCGCAAGGTCCTCGAGTGCGTCAGTGACCACGGCATCATGGCGCTCGGCTTCTTCATCGTGGGCGCTCCCGACGACACGCCCAAGACCTGCGAGAAGACGATTCAGTTCTCCCTCACGCTGCCGCTCACCTACGCGCAGTACCAAATTGCGATCATCAAGCCTCACACGGAGCTCGAGAAGCAGTACATCATCGACGCGACCGGCATCGACTATTGGCGTGAGTACATGCGCGGCACCGTCGACGAGCACCTGTTGCCGACGCCGTGGACGCAGATGACGCGGCCCGAGCTCGAGCGCATGGCCCGTACGGCGTACTTTCGCTTCTATGGGCGGCCCAACTACGCATTGCCGATGCTGGGGCGCATCGAGAGCTTCGACGAGCTTCAGCGCTACCTCCGCGTCGGGACGCAGCTGCTGCTTCGGCCGCTGCGTCCACCGACGGGCAAGACGCTCCCGGCATGGCAGCGCGCGCTACGGGCCACCGGCACGTTCATTGAGGCCACGATGACGGCCGCGAACCCGGGCGCGCGACACCCCGTCTTTCGTGCCGGCGGCGGACTCAAGGGCGCGTGGCGGCTCGCCCAGAAGGAGTTTCGGCGTGAGGAGACCGACCACACGCTCACACGGGAGCGGGCGCAGGAGCTCATTCGGCAGATCCAGGAGCGCGGCGGGACGCTGTCGCCCGCGACGCCCAAGGTCGCGCACGCGCGCTACATGCCCGTCATGAAGGAGCTGCGCGAGCTCGGCGAGGAGAACGAGGTACGCAAGGCCGAAAAGCGGCCGATCGTCATCCCGCATGAGGTCGTCCCCGGCGCTGCCGAGCCCGTCGAGTAGCCCCGCTCCATGCCCACGGACCGCGCTCTGCGATCGTTTGCCGTGCGCGTGACCTTTGTTCGGGTCGCACCGTGGCTGGAGGTGCGCCGCGCTCACCCCGAGAACGTCATGGCGCCCCTTGATGTCGGCCAGGCGCTCTCACTGCTCGCCGCGCGTGGCCATGCGGCCGAGCTGATCGACACCGAGACCGGGCGGTACACGCTCGGCGAAGCGGCCCGCGCGACCGTCGCGTCTCGCCCCGACGTCGTCGTCCTCGATGGCCCCACGCCGGCCGTGCCGCACATGCTCCAACTCGCGGATCTCGCCCGCGAGCGGCTGCCGGACGCGCTCATTCTGGCGGTCGGGCAGCATGCCACTGCCCGCCCGCAGGATCTGGTCGGTCCCGGCCGGCCCTTCGACGCTGCGGCGCTGCGTGAGTGGGAAGAGACGGTCACCGATGTATGTGACGCCGTGTGCGCGGGCGAAGGCGAATGGCGCGCGGTGCCTGGGCTGCTGCTGGCGACCGACGTCGGCCTGCGCGAGACGCGAGAGCGTCCACTACAGACGGACCTCGACGCGCTCCCGTGGCCCGATCATGCCCGCTTTCTCGCGGACGACGCGTACGTGGTGCATCACCCGACGCGTGTTCGTGGCCGACGGCGTTGGGGCTTCGTCCTCGGCGGTCGCGGCTGCCCCCATGCGTGCCTGCATTGCTCGCCATCGCTGCGCAACAGCTATGGTGACGTTCCGCGGCTGCGTGACGTGGGCGCCGTCGTCGACGAGCTTCGCGAGCTCCAACGGCTCGGAGCCACGGTCGTGCACTTCAAGGACGATACGTTCGCGCAGGATCCCGAGTGGGCGAGCGCACTCTGCGATCGCCTGGACAAGCGCCGACTACGGCTCCCCTGGACCGTGCAGACGCGTCCCGACCGCGTCATGGATCCGTCGCTGTGTCGCGCCATGGCTCAGGCGGGCTGCACGACGGTCGTCCTCGGAATTGACTCCGGCTCCGCGTGGACGCTCAAGATGCTGCGCAAGGGCTATGGCCTCGCCGAAGTGCGGCGTGGTGCCGCCGCCGTCCGTGAGGCCGGAATGTTGCTCGTGGGGCTCTTCCTCATCGGGTGCCCAGGCGAGTCGTTGGCCGAGATGGAAGAGACGCTCAGCCTCGCGAGATCGCTCGAGCTGGATCTGCTCCAGGTCCAGGTCTTCGTGCCCTACCCCGGCTCGCCGTTCTATGATCGCTGGTTCCACTCCGTCGATGCGCGCGGCCCCGACGAGTTCAGCCACTACAACCCCACCCACTGGCGACGGCTCATCAACCTCTCGGCGGTCAGCGACGAGGACCTGCTCGCCTTTCAGCGCCGCTTCTACCGCGAGACCATCCTCACGCCGCGCTTTGCGGCGCGGTTCTTGGGCAATCGCCTCGCGGGCCTGCCCGACAACCTCGGCGCGGACCTGCGGTTGATGGCGCAGTCGGCGCGCTTCCTCTTTCGCTGAGTGAGGTTGGGCCGTCGCCCGACTAGAGCGTAAGCAGATACGCCGCGAGCTGATCCCGCTGCGCCTTGGTGAGCATGAACGAGTGACCCATCGTCGTCTCCGTTGAGGCGAGGACGTCCTGCAGGGTCGCGGCGGAGCCATCGTGCAGATAGGGCGCGGAGTTGTAGAGACCGCGCAGCGACGGCGTATTGAGCGCGAGCGGTGCGGTGCTCCCGTTCTTCTTTCGGAGCTCGAGCTCGAGCGCCGAGAAGGTGCCCACGTCCCACGTCTTGCCGTCGGTGAGCGCCGTCCCCGTGTGGCAGGTCGAGCAGCCGACGGCCGGATCGAAAAAGAGCGCCTGGCCCGCCTTCTGGGTGGCGTTGAGCCCCGTCGCTGCGACGTGCTTGTTCGGCGCGGCGACCGGACCGTTGGCACCCAACAGGTAGGCCGTGATGCCCTCGGCAACGCCCGGCGCGAGGCCCGCACCGCCCATCCGGTTCACGGTGTTGTGAATGTTCTCCGGCAGAGTCGCCGCGGTGCCGATCCAGTTGAACGGCGCAGTCCCGGCGAGGCGCTGAGCGAGCATCGGGGTCTGGCGGGGGCCGTCGACCACGAACCACGTGAGCCCATCGTCGGCGCCCTCGATGTGGCAGGTCGCGCACGTGAAGAAGCCGTTCGCCGAGAGCCCGCTGAAACGCGCAAACGTGTAGGCGCGGCGGCCGACGCGCTCCGATGCGTCGCTGATGGGATCGAGCGCGTAGGCCGTCTCCTGCACCATGGCCGCGGTCACCGGCGCCACGGTGGTCCCCTTGGCAAACGTGGGCGGGAAGAACGTGTCGGACTTGGCCGAGGGGCGGTCCGTCTTGACCAGCGCGTTGGCGAAGGCGTCGACGTCGACACGGCCGATGGTAAACGACTGCGCGTTCGCCACGTACGCCGTGCTCCCGTCCGCGGTCAGGACGATGGCGCGCGGCGCGGCGCCGACGCGAATCTCGCCGAGGACCGCCGTCATGGGGTCGGCGGCCGCCGTATTGAGCACCATGACGTTGTCCGTGCCCTCGCAGACGACGAACAGCAGCGACTTGGCCGGGTGATGGATGGCGTCCACGGGCTTGTCACACGCGGCGGTCATGGGCTCGCCCGACGCTCCGTGCAGGATGGGCAGCGCCGACATGGCCGCCTGCATCGACTTCGTGGCCTTGGGTAGCGTCGAGACGCTCCACTCGATGGGGCGGCGCGTTCGCGGAAACACGAGATCGACCTTCTCGCAGACCGGATTGCACGTGACCGAGCCGTAGCCGCCCGGGTTGGGACAGAACGTGGGCGGCGTACAGACGCTGCCGGTGGGCGCGCTCGGTGGGTTGAGCTTCTTGGACTCGCTCTCGGGCGTGCCCGTTCGGGTCACGAGGTGCGGGAAGAACGCCGCGCCGTGGACCGGATGAATCGCGATGCCGAAGGCCCGATTCGCGATGCCGGGGATGTTCGGCTGGAGCTTGGAGTGGATGGTGAGGTCCCCCGGATTGAGCGTGCGCAGCGCGATGGGCGCGGAGGCGCCCGTGGCCTCGACCACCGTGGCCGTGCCGCGCTCGTTGGACACGAGCACCTCGCCGTCGAGGCCGACGGCCACCGAGCGCGGGCGGAAGCCCACGGGCACGGAGCCGAGCACCTCCAACGCGGGCACCGACAACAGGACGAGCGCGTCGTCGCCCGAGACGGACACGAACAGGTGCGACCCGTCGATCGACATCGCCAGGCCGAAGGGCTCGGTGCCCACCGGGACGCTGGCCGAGACGGAGGCCGCCCCGGGCGCGATGCGTGCGACGGTCCCGGACTGGCGCATCGTCACGTAGGCCGTTCCGTCTGCGGCGACCACGACCTGCTCTGGGCGCCCACCGACGGCGATGGAGCGAATGACCTTGCCCGTCTCGCGGGCCAGCTCGACGAGCGCGCCCGTCTCCGGAACGCAGACCAAGAGCGAGTCGCCGTGCAGCGCGAGCCGGTGCCCGGTCGTCCACGCGGGGTGCACCGCAGTCGGCGTGATGGCGGCCGGCGCGAGCGGCAGCTCGGTCGGGAAGGCGCCCAGGCTCTGCACCGCCCACGCCTCGGGGGCTGCGGGTGTCGTCCAGCCGCCAAACAGGGGCGCCGCCGCGCCATCGCCAGGGAGCGTGCCCGTGGGCGCAGGGAGACCGTGGCTGCCCGATGGCGTCCCGTCGCTGCCGGGCGCGGGGGAGGTGGCGGAGGGGTCGATGAGCGGCTCGCCCACCGTGGGCGGCGGCGTGATCACGGCTGGCTCGGTCGTGGTGGGTGTGGCGGGCGTGCGCGACGGTGAGGTCGTGTTGCTGGCGGTGTTGCCATTGGTGTTCGCGGCGGTGGCGGCTGGTCCGGGCGTGGGCGTGTTCGTGCGCGCTCGTCCGGGCCGCGCGGCCTCCGGCGTGGCGGCAGGGGAGCCAGACTCGATGACTGCCGCGGCCTCCACAGGCTGCGACACGGGCGCTCGGGCGTCGACACAGGCAAGAGCCCCTACGCCGAGCCAACCCAAGGCCGCGAGGCCCACCAAGCGTGTCCACGGTCGATTGGAGCACCCGAATAAGGCCTTCGTCTCGTTGCGCATGTCTGACCCTCCGTGTGGGATTATCCACCCCGCGGCATGGGCGACGCAAGGACTTTTCGTCCGAGCCCCTCAGACATTCTTGGGACCGCGCGTCCCGCGCTCTACCGCGCCGCTTTGCGTTGCGCCCGGGTCCGGCTACCCTCCGTCTCGATGCTCACAGCGCCGCACCGCACGACGTCCGCCAAGATGCTGCACCCGTCGAAGGTCGCGCTCGCCCACGTGCTGCTCACGGTGCTCACAGCGTGCACGGTGGGTCCTGGCACGCGCGTCGAGGATGTCCCAGATGCCGCATCGACGGTCGTCGAGGTCTTCTCGGACTCGGTCGAGGTCGGCGTCGCCGACGTGCAGCTCACGCCCGACGTGGCCGTGCTGCCCGACCTCGTCGCACTGCCTGACCTCGCCGAGCTCAGCCCGGCCGACGTCGTGAACCGGGCACCGGAGTGCACCGACGACGCAATCTGCGGCGCCCGACGCTTCTGCGCGCAAGGCACGTGCGTCGGCGAGTGTGATCCCCGTGCGGCCGGACTGACCGGCCTCGGCTGTCTTCATCTGGCGGTGGATCTCCCCAACGCGACCGACACCGCCTCCGGAGGCGGCGTCGCGGCCGACGATCTGCCCACGGCGCTCTTGCTGCAGAACCCCTGGGGCGACGTCGCGGTCGAGGTCATCGTGCGCTCGGTTTTGGGGGCAGGTCCGGTGCCCGGCGGGACGGTGACACTCTCGCCCGGAGGCAGCGCCTCGGTGAGTCTGCCCAATCGCAACCTCGCCGGGACGACGCGCGCCAAGGCCGCCTTTGCCGTGGAGAGTGAGCGTCCCATCGTGGTGATGATGATGTCGCCCGTGGCGACGGCGCGGTCGACCAGCGCGGTGCGCCTGCTACCGGCGTCGTCTGGCGCGCTCGCTTTTGCGGCTGTGACGGGCCCGACGCGCGCGTTCGTGACCATCGCCGCCGTCGAGGACGACACCCTCATCACGCTGCGACCGACCGGCGCGACGCAGCCCGGGAGCGGGCTCAAGGCCATGGTTGCTGGCGGTACGTACACAGTGACGCTGTCCGCCAGCGAGGTGTTGCACCTGGAGGCCGCGGCCTCAGTCGAGCTGACCGGCACGCGCGTCGACGCGACCAAGCCCGTCGCGGTCTTCTCCGGCAGCGCCACGACGACCTGGGGATCGCGGTGCTGCGGGGACATGGTCGCTGAGCAGCTCCCGCCGCGGACCGCGCTGGGGACGGTCACGCTCGTCACCCCGGGGCCTCCGCGCGGGGCCGCGAGAGACAGCGTCCGGGTCGTCTCGCTCGAGGACGGCACGATCGTCGAGGTCGCGACCCCCGAGCCGCTCAAGGTCACGCTCGCCACTGGCGGCTGGGTAGACGTCGCGCTCGTGTCGGCGACCCTGGTCACGACGTCGAAGCCCGCGCTCGTGGCGCTGCACCTCGCCGCGGCGCACGCGCGCACCGCGCAGGGCGACGTGTGTCTGCAATCGGGTGACTGCCCCAAGGGTCAGTCGTGCTTGGGTGCCGTGGCGGCCACGCCCGGACTGTGCCTCGCCGCGTGCGAGCCGGCGCAAGACGACTGCCCGGCCGTGTCGCACCGCTGCCTCGACCGCTTCGGCGCGCTGCCCGAGGTGGCCACGCCAGGGGTGTGTGCTCGCCGGACGTGCGATCCGGTCACCGGAGCGTGCGCGGGTGGTGCCGTCTGCGATCCCTCGCTGCGGTGCCGCGAGCCTTGTACCGCCGCCTCCACCTGCCTCGATCCCACCGAGACGTGCGGGCTCTTCGGCGTCGCGCTCATGTGCGGCGCGTCCAGCTGCCAGGCGGGCGCGTCGAGCTGCCCCGCCAACACCAGCTGTGTCGTCGCCGCTGATGGGACGGCCGCGTGCACCTCGGGCTGCAACCCGGCGCCAAAGTGCGAGACCGTCGGCTATCGCTGCGTCTCGGACGCGCTGTACGCGCCCGGGAGTGCGCCGTTTTCCGGTGCCTATTGCGTCGCCCCGCCGTGCGCTGCGAGCTCGGAGTGCCCGGACGGCTTCGAGTGCGCCGGAGGTACCTGCGTGCCGCGGGGCGATCCGGCGCTGGTCGTCCTCCCGCCCGTGGAGCGTCATGCATTGCGCATTCCGCTGCTCGTCCCGGACGGAAGCATCGAGCGATGGCTCGCGATCGTCGCGCCGGTGGACGCGATAGTGCGCCTCGACGGTGTCGTCCTGACCGAGACGCAGCTGCCCGCGGGACCTGGTGGCTGGAGGGCCGGCCATCTCGCGGTGACACCGGGCCTCCATGTGGTCACGAGTGATCTCCCCGTCGCGGCGAGCCTCTTCGGTCTCGGGCCCGAGATGGCGTGGGCGGCGAGCGGGACCACGCCGCTCGGCCTCGATAGCAGCCCGGTGATTCCGCCGCCCGAGGACGTGGTCAGCAGTGACGTGTCGGTGCCCGAGATCGTCTCGGCCGATGTGCTCGCGCTCGACACCGACACCGGCCTCGCGCCACCGACGTGGACGCAGGACGTGGCGCCGCTACTCGCGCTGCGATGCGCGCCGTGTCACACGGGAGGGAGCAAGCTCGGCGGCCTGAGCGTCGACACCTACGCTGCGACGCAGCTTCCGAGCTCGGCGTGCGCCGGTGGCAACAAGGGCGTGGCCATCGCCAAGAAGGTCAACGGCGATCCGGGGTGCACCGGGACCGCCATGCCGCCGACGGGTCCCTCACTCACGCCGGCCGAGCGCGCCGTGCTCGAAGCGTGGATCGCGGCCGGACAGCCCGAGTAGCGCGGTGCGTCAGAGCGGGCTGAGCGACCCGGTCACCGGACCGGTCAGCCATCGGACGTTGTCGATGATGGCCTGAGAGTCGCCGACGGCGTCTCCCACGTCCGCGAGGCGCAGCGTGAGCGTGAGCGTCTCGCCACCCGCGACCGGATGCGTCACGCGGAGCCAGCCGGTCGATCCGCCACCCGCGGCGCATGCATACGGCGTCCCGGCGAGGCTCGTGGGCGGTTTGGGGCCGCCCGCGCACGGCTGGACCAGCCCGGAGTTCACCCCGATGAAGCACGCGGGCAGCCCGGCGGGCGTCTTCGTCTCCGGAAGCGCGAGCCCGGTCGTGCACGGTCCGATGCCGATGGCCTGCGGCGCCCCGCTCGTCGACGTGCTCCCCGTGAGGAGTACATAGAGGCGGTCCACGTCCGGCTTACCGGCGTCCTCGGGCAGCTCCACGGACATGAACAGCAGATCGAGCGCGAGCCCGGTGGCCGCGTCCGGCACGATCAGCGACAGCGTGACCTGAGCCGTGTCGTAGATCTGAAACGGGAAGCTCGGGAGCGGGTCGAGGCTCGAGGTCGTGCCCGCCACGATGTCCGTTCCTGTCGCGCCGACGTTGCCAGTCGAGAGCACGAGCGAGGACGTACCCGCCCGCGGTCCCAGGCCATTTTGGGGGTCGCCAAGCTGTTCGACCGCCGCGATCATCAGCTTGGGGTCACCGCCGTTGGGCGCGAGCAGCTCGAGGCCCGTGACGACCGTCGGTCCGTAGCACAGGTCCAAGGCACACACGATCGCCGCGTGCGAGGGGCCGGTACACTTCAGGCCCGTACAGTCCGAGACCGGCAAGGTCGTCGACACCATGTCGGTGAGCCC
The DNA here is from genome assembly GCA_005776585.1 of Pseudomonadota bacterium. Taxonomy (GTDB): domain Bacteria; phylum Myxococcota_A; class UBA9042; genus SXOX01. The sequence continues at coordinate 12,761 of SXOX01000103.1, forward strand.
GTCGCAGTCGTCGTCGAGCTGATTGGTGGACAGCTCCTTTGCCGCCGGATTCACGGCAGCGCTCGAGTCTACGCAATCGCCGAGGCCCTTGGCGCAGACGCCCTCGGTCGTGACCACCACGGCGTCCTCGGAGCAATAGCCGTCGTCGTCGTCGTCACATCCCTCGTCGATGAGTCCGTCGCAGTCGTCATCGGTCGCGTTGCACAGCTCCAGCAGCAGCGGACCGCGCGCCGGATCCTTGTCGTCACAGTCCCCGCCGAAGGGCGTCGCGACCGCCGTCGGTGGCTCACACGCGCAGGCGGCGAGGCTTTGGGTCCCGCTGCCGTCGCCGTCGCCATCGGCAAACCACGGGAGGCAGCCCTGGGCGCCCGGCGCGTCGGTCGCGCCGTCGCAGTCGTCGTCCACGCCGTTGCATCCCTCGACCGCCTTGGGGTGGACATTGGCGTCTTCTGGCGCACAGTCGAGCGCGTTCGGCGAGCCGTCGCCGTCGAGGTCTGTGGGAGTGCCTACGGCGGTCGCGCCAGGAGCGCCCATCGGTGTACTCGCCATCGACGCGCCGACCGGCGTCGCGCGTGTCCCACCGCAGCGCTCCTCCAGCACCACGCCACGCCACGCGCCCGACGGCGTCGCGATGGTGTGCAGTCCCGCAGAGAGCGTCATTCGAAGATAGGAGCCGCCATCGCCGGGCGCCTTCGAGACCGGTGGTAGCTGCCCATCGACGGTGACGTTCGCCATGGCGTCCATCGCGAGCTCGAGGGTCGCCGTCGCCGCCTCCTCGACGCGCACCGTGCCGCCGGCCACCGTCGAAAGCGGCGGGACCCACGTCAGCGCCGCGCCACCGATGCCGACACCGCTGCACTCGGAGCCGTGGCCCGCATACGTCGCACCCGGCGCGAGGTGGGCAAGCGCGAATCGCCCTGTCGCGATCACCATCACGGCCTCGGTCGCGATCCAGGTCGCGTGCGCACCCCGCTCGAGCGTGAACGGCGGAAGCACCGCGGGAGCCAACGTGAACTGCACGTGATCGTCTGCGGCGACGACGCGAAAGACGTCGGGCTGCGGCGCGGCCCGCGGCGGGAGCGGCACGCCAAGCGCCGACGGTGCGAGCCGATCCAGCGGCGGGAGCTGCTCCAGCAACGGCGCGCACGGGTCGACACCGGCTGGGACCGAGGCGCACGGATGGTGGAAGAAGACGCCGACCGGTCCAGAGGCCGTGACACGCGTCCCGGTGGCGTCGCCGGTGTCGCCGAGGACCCGCAGGTCGGCCTGGGCGCTCAAGGGCAGCGCGAGCGCGATCGCCTGGCCGCGCCCGACCGTCGCGACGACGACCTCCCCGCCGCTCAGGACCTCGAGGTCTGCCGTCGCCGCGATCGACAGCCGAATGCCGGGGCCGCTGCCCACGATGCGCACGAGCGAGGGGCTCGTCGCGACGCGATTGGGCCAGCCCAGGACCACGTGATCGCTGCCCCACGCGGTCGGCGGCAGCACCTGCGCCTCGTCGCCGAACGCGGTGCCCTGGCGGAGCGTGACCTGCACCGGCTTCCCCGTGACGAGCACGTGAGCGCCGCTGGGATCGGTGAGCTCGAGAGCCGTGGCACCGTTGGCCGGAAGCGCCGGCTGCATCACACCGTCCAACATCACCGAGGTCCCGGCGACGCCCTCGACACGCGCGACACCCGACGGCATGACGAATCGACACGCCCGTGCGCCGCGCTCGAGGCCGGCGATTTCACACGCCGTCAGGCAGCGATGGGCCTCACAGCGTCCGTCCGAATCGCACGCGACAGGGCCGTCGAAGCCCGTACCGCTCGCGTTGCACGTATGCGCGCTGTTGGCCGACGCACAGGCCGTCGCGCCGGGCGTGCACGTCTGAGTCACACACGTGCCGGCGAGGCAGACGGCGCCGTCGCCACACGAGAGGGTCTCGATCGCGCTCCCGTCGGAGCGGCACTGACGCACGTGCGTGGCGTCGGCGCAGGTGACGCCGAAGGTCGCCGGATCGCAGGCCAGCGCGCTGACGTCGGTACCATCGGGCGCGCTGACCTCCGGCAATGCGCACGGCTCGCCACCGCAGAGCACGTCCTTGGGCGGGACGTCCGCCGCGACCTCCGCGCTCGCCTCGGGTGCCGCCGTGTCCTCGGCCGCAATCGTGCTCGAGCCGAACGGCGCGGCGCAGCTGACCCAGGCGAGAGCGCCAACGACGACGACCGCAGCGCGAATCATGGCACAACCGTAGCACGGGAGAAGCGCCTCGTCGCAGTTGACGTGAGGGCCCGCGGCGAAGAACCTCTGGGCGTGCACCAATTCGCAACCTCACGCTCTCTCGCCGTTCGTAGCGCGCTGGCCCTGGTCGCCGGCTCCGTCTGGCTCGCCTGCTCCTCCGACCCGACCGCTGGCGGCAAGTCGAAGGATGCCACGAGCACCGCCGACACGCCCCCGCTCGCCTTCGATACCGGTGGCACGCCCCTCGACACGGCCAGCCCTCCGGACGCGGCTCCTCTGGACGTCGCGGCGGACGACATCGCTCCGGCCGAGCTCGCCGATCTCCCCGAGCCCGCCGATCCTGGCGCTCCGCTCGACACGGCGCCGGACACGGCGGAGGTCATCGTCCCGGTCGATGTCCCAAAGGACTCTGGCCCTCCAACTGGCAAGCTCGCCCTGGAGGTCGACGGCAAGGCCGTGCCCGTCGTCGACGCCGCGCTCTCGTTGCCGGCGATCGTGCCCGGGCCAGGCGTCGTCTCGGTCGCCACGCTCGTCGTGCGCAACGCGGGCTCGGTGCCCTTCACGGTCGTTGGCGTCGAGCTGCTCGCCAAGAACGTCGACGGCACCTTGAAGAACCCGCTCGTCTCGCTCGGGAGCGACGGCAAGCCCATCCCCACGCTCCCGGTCGATCTGCTGCCGGTCGCCCAGGTGCCCACGGCCAAGCTCGCCTTGCCGCTGTCGTTTGCTCCGACCTCGATCGAGGACGCCGTATCCGCGGGCGGCACGGACGCGACGCTTCGGCTCACGCTCTCGAACGCGGACGTCGCCGAGGTCAACGTGCGCATCGTCGTGCCGCAGTTCGTCCCCGATGTGGCGCTCTCGCCGCTCTCGCTGTTGTTCACCAAGGCCACGCTCGCCGTCGGCGAGACGCAGAAGCTCACCATCGAGAACCAGGGCAATGCGCCGCTCTACCTGCTCTCCGCCGCACTCGATCCGCCCTCGCCGCGCTTTACGATCGCGCCCATCAGCGCCTCCAAGCTCGGCCCGAAGGGGACGGGTGACGCCCAGATCGACCTCGAGGTGACCTACAAGCCCGACTTCGCCTCCGCCAAGGACAAGACCGTGCTCGTGCTCACCACCGACGATCCCGACGAGCCCGTGCTCAAGGTCCCGCTCTCGTCCACCTTCGAGGCCAAGGCGGGTCAGAGCCCCTGCGTCGTGTCTTACCCAGGCCAGGATCAGGGCGCGCTCGACTTTACCGACGCTCAGGTCGGCGCGCCCAAGCTGCTGACCGTCCAGATCGACAACGTCGGCCTCGGCGTCTGCACACTCAACGGACTGTCCGTGCCGGAAGATCCGACGGGAACCGCGTTCTACGTGGCCGCCTACTCGCAAGCGCCGGGAGGTGAGCCTCAGCCGATCGCGCAGTTCCCCCTTGGCATTGGGACGGGCTACAAGGTGCTCATCGATGTGACGTACACGGTCTTGGCCACCGCGAAGAGTGCGACCCTCACCATCGATGTGTCCGATCCCCTCCCCAAGCTCGTCAAGGTGCCCATGATCGGCGGCGGTCCCAAGCCGTGCTTTGCGCTCGGGCCGGGCAGCAAGGAGGCTCCCGAGGTGCTCGAGTTCGCCGGTAATGCCGGAGACGTCGTCAAGCGGCATATCGCGCTCTTCGACTGCGGCGAGGCGCCGCTCACGCTCGGTCCAGTCAAGGTGGTCGATCCCGGAGGGACGCAGCCAATCTTCATCGTGCCCAAGCTCCCCGAAGAGATCCCGGCCAACGGCGTCGTGTGGCTCGAGATCACCGGCATCTTCGAGTCGGGCGCGACCGACGCGCTCGGCTCCATCACCATCCCCTACTCGTTGGACACGGGACCCGCCGAGGCCAAGGTCACGCTGCGACGGCGCGTCCTGGGCGTCGCCAAGCTACCCACGGCCAACCCCGGTGACGAAAGCAAGTACGGCGCGCTGCTCGCGGGCCAGCCCTTCACGCTCGACGCTACCGCCAGCACGGGCGGGACGCTGCCGCTGGCCGCGTCGGGCTATCTCTGGACGCTCGCGGTCAAGCCGACGAGCAGCACCTTGGTCGTCGCCGGTCCTCCGGGCCCACCCCTACTGGCGGTCACGCCCGACGTGCCGGGCGCCTACATGTTCGCGTTGGTCGTGAAGTCCGCCGGCACGCTGCCGTGGTACAGCCCCGAACAGACGGTGACCGTCACGGTGAAGTGACGCGCAATCTGCCGGAGATCACTGCTCCCGATGCGCTCCATCGGCTTCCGGAGGACCATCGACAGGCGTGGATCGCGAGAGCAGAGTCTCGGGGGCAATATCGAGCTCGCCCGGCCAGCAGACGGTATCAAACGCCACGTACGCTTGCCTGAAGAGCCGAGGATCGGCCAGCCGGCGGAAGGCTCCGCGCGTCAAGAACGGGGCGCAGTCAATGACTCGCCATTGATGATCGCTCATCTGAAAGGTCAGCGCGTGGTCCCCACTGACGCACACGCGAAGGATCTTCACCATGGCTCTACCTCAACGGGTCGATGCGAAACAGAGTCTCTCCGCTGATCGCCAGCTCCCAGTCCGCGAGCAGTTCGTCTCGATGCAACTCAACCCACGCCTGAACGAGGCGCAACTTGGCTTTCGGAAACGTGCCCGCCAGCAGCTCGCCCTCCATGAGTGACACGCTGGCCTCCGCGCCTTGGAAGCGGATGTGAATATGAGGGACATGACGTCGCTCGTCATCGAAGAAATACATCAGCACGATGATTCCGTGAAACATTGAGATGACAGGCACCGAACGCCTCCTGGTCCACACCCTATGGCTCGGCCGCGAACCGTCAAGGTGCGGTGGCGCTATTTCAGGTCGACGGTCAGGTCGAAGGTGCCCCAGGACTTTTCCTTCTCGCCGTCGACGATCAGCCAGTACTTGCCCCCGGCGAGCCCCTGTATGGTGAGCGAACCGGTCGCGCTACACGAGAGCGGCACGCCCGCGGCGCCGCAGGCAGACGTCGTCACATACATGATGTTGCTGAAGCCCGCCGTGAGGTTGGCCGTCAACGTCTGGCCCGTGCCGGCATCGAACTCGAAGACGACGTCTGGGCCGCCCGTGAGCGCCGACGGGCAGAGGCCCTTGGTCTGATCGAGCGCGTAGAGCGAGGTGCCTTGCACGACGGCCTTGCCGGCGCCGCTGAAGACGAGCTTCTGCGCCGAGGCGCACGTGTCGTTCGACGGCAACGGCGCCGGCGTCGTCGAGACGGCCAGCGTGAAGTCACCCTTGGCGCTTGCCGAGTCGGAGTCCACGAAAAGGTAGTAGGTGCCCGCCTCGAGCGGGTTGGTCGTGAGCGCCTTGTCCGCGCAATAGACGAGCTCGCCGGCGGCGCAGTCCGCCTTGCGCACGTAGAGCTTGGAGCTGAAGGGTGCGGTGAGGGCCGCGCTGAGGAGCGCGCGCTGCGACAACGTGATTTGATAAACAACGTCTGGACCGCCAACGCCGCCGCAGCCTGCCTGCTGGTTGTCGTCCTTGGCGAGCGTCTTGCCCATGGTGTCCTCCGTCGTGCCGGAGACGACGACGGCCTGGCCGTTGGGGTCGAGGACCTGCGGCGCCGTGCACGTGTCGTTCGTTGGCGGCTTCGAGGCCGTGAAGGGGTAGATGACATACACGTACGCCTTCAGGTCACCGCCCGCGCCGCCGGTCTCCTTGAACTCGATCTTGTGCTCGCCGAGCGTCCAGTTGGCTACGTTGGTCAGGTCCAGCGGCCCCGTGCTCCAGGGGTCGGTGCCGGTGGCGCCCCACTTCTTCTTGATGGCGTCGTAGTGGGGCGAGCCCTTGCCGTTCGGATCCCCGATCGACGGGGTGACATTCACGCCGTCGATGTTGATCTCGACGCCCGTGGCGTAGCTCTGGTTGACGAGCCCCGCGATGGGCGTGAGCTGGTAGGTCCAGCCCAACCCACCGTCGCCGCCGTTGCCGTTCCCGCCAAATCCGGTCATTCCCTTGCCTCCGATGGCCTCGATTACACCGCCGTTGACGACCGTCTCTGCAAATATCGCGACGCTGCCACCCGCGCCTGCTCCTCCGCCGGCGTAGTAGCAGGCCACCCCGTTCGACGAGACGCCGTCTTGTCCATTGGAGGTCACCTTGGCACCAGACTCTACGATGACCGTCTTTCCGCCGAGGACGACCAAACCGCCGCCGTTGCCGCCGTAGTTCGCGTAGCCCACACCGCCGCCTCCGCCGAAGCCGAGGAGGTTCCCGCTAGCGTCGCCCTTCGAAGAGCCGCCTTTGCCATAGCCTCCCGCGCCGTCGCTCCCTGCGGTCTTGTTGCCACCGCCTCCGCCGCCCTTGTTCTGAGAGGTGTTGCAGTTGCCTGTGTAGGCCGCCCCGCCTCCGCCGCTACAGTTGTTCGAACTCTGCCCGAGCTGGTTCAAGCCGCCGTTGCACTCCGAAGCTCCCGCATACGTCGGATTGCTTCCCCACGAGTTCGCCCCGTAGTGACCCGACCCATTGGCGTGAATCTGGCCACCGCTCTTGATCGTGATGGCCTGCGCACGCACGAAGACGATGCCGCCCTTGCTGCCGTCGAAGATCATCGAGGGGTAGATGTTCCCGCCGTTGACGACTTCCAGCTGATTGTATGAGACCGCTTTGACGAGCTGGGCCCGCGCCGGTCCGCTCGCGTCACTCACGAACGACTTCGCGATCGGCTTGGCGAGCGTGACCGATGTCGCCTGGACGGCCTTGATGACGTTGACTTCCCAGGTCCCGGCACCCGTGCCGTTCCCTCCCGTACCGACCGTCTGATGAATGAGAACGTTGTCGCCGGGATTCAAGCCGCTCGGACCCTGCACCTGAATGGAGTCTTGGCCGGCAGTCCCGTTGACACCCGACCAGTAGCTGTTGGGGGTGTAGTTGTTGGTTACGATCAGGTTGTTCGAGCTGCTGAAGCCCGAATTCAGCCCACCATACATCCACATGACGACCTTCGGCTTGGCCGGGTTCATCAGGTGCAGGTACTCCGTCGCGACGCCGTACGACGGCAGGCCCCACTGATCGACGTAGGGCACGATCGTGCCGTTGCCCTCGTTCAGCGCTCCAGCTCCAGGCGCGCTGCCGACGGCATCCAACAGCGACTTGAGCTTTTCGAGCGCCGTCTGCACCGTGGCCACACCGAGCTTGGCCTTCGTGTCGTCGAACGTCACGTTCGATGCGTCGAGCACCCCGGCCCCGATGGCAGCCAGCGTCACGCAATTGGTGCAGTCGAGACCCTTAGCGGTGGTCGCGGTCAACGCGCTCGTGGCCGCGCCGCCCGGAGTCGCCGAGGCCGCGTAGCTCGAGGCAAGCTGGGTCGCGTCGACGCAGCTCGTGCAGCTGAGCCCGTTCGCCAGAGCAGACGTCAGCGATCGATAGGCGTACGGGTTGGTCTCGAGCGGCGTCCGCGGGAGCTCCGGCTGACCCGAGAGCGTGACGCCAAGCCACAGCGACGCGTTCTTGGCGAAGACCGTCGCCTCCAACGCCTTCGTCACGCCGAGGCGCTCCTGAAAGAGCCCGCCCTCCACCTTGGCGCCGAGGTGCGTCTCCGTGTACTCGGCCACGCCCCCCGCGTCCTGCGCGTAGAGCGCGAACGTGAGATCGAAGGTGCCGTCGAGCAGCTTGCCCTGGCTGTCCTTCAGCACGCCCTCGACGAGCAGGTGGCTCGCCGCGCCGGCGGAGGTCGCCATCGCGAGGGAGCACGCCAGCAACAGTCCGCGAATCCAACGTCGTGTGTTCATGGTGCCCACCTCGCTTACTTCCAGAGTCCGAGCGCCTGGAGCGCTCCGCCAAAGATGAGCTCGACGGTACCCTTGACCTTGCCGCCCACGGTGGGCGAGCCGGTCACGCGCAGTCGAACCACGTTGTTCTTCATCACCGCGCCAAACGACAAGAACCGTACGCCTCCCGGTGCCGCGGTGCCGAGGGTGACGCAGGCCTTGGCCGAGCAGACCTTGCCCTGGTCCGCACAGCTCCCCGAGCCGAGGCAGGTGCCACCCGAGCACGTGTCGCTCGGCGTGCAGCCGTCGAGGTCGTCGCAGACGGCGCCCTCGTTGCCCGCGGTGGCCTTGCACCCCGCCAGCGCGTCGCACGTGTCGAGGGTGCAGGGGTTGAGGTCGTCGCACAGGCCGTCCTTCGCGGTGTGCCGGCAGCCGTCGACCTTGTCACAGCCGTCGAGCGTGCACGGGACCCCATCATCGCACGTGAGGCTCGTGCCCGACTTGCAGCCCGTCGCCTTGTCGCAGGTCTCGAGGCCGTTGCATGGGTTCCCGTCATCACACTGGACCGGCGTGCCGATACACGCCTTGTCCACGCACTGATCGAAGGAGGTGCACGCCGAGCCGTCATCGCATCCAAGCGAAGTCGCGGTGTAGAGGCACCCAATTCCGGGCTGACACAGATCGGCCGTGCAGGCGTTGTTGTCGTTGCACACCACAGCGGTGGGGCCGGCGCACTTGCCGCCCGAGCAGACGTCACCGGTCGTGCAAGGGTCCTTGTCGTCACACACCGGCGTTCCCGGGACGGGCGTGTACGCGCACCCGTTCGCGGGGTCGCATCCATTCGTGGTGCACGCCGTTCCGTCGTCGCACAGCGTCGGCACACCGAGGCACACGCCGCTGTTGCACGCGTCCGCGGTCGTGCAGGCGTTGCCGTCGCTGCAGAGTCCGCCCGAGCCGAGCACGTTCGTCCCGCACAGTCCCGTCGTGGCATTGCACACGCTCGTCGCGCACGCCGGATGCAGCCCCACCGGCAGCGCGCAGCTCACGACCGTCTTCGGATCCAACACGCACTTGAACGGCGCGCTGCTCTTGTCGCACACGAGCGTGCCGTTGCAGAGGTTCCCGTCCTCCTGAGGCGCGCAGTCCTCGTTCTTCTGGCACTGACAGGCGCCCAGCGTGGGCTCCTCACCGACGCACTTGCCCGCGTCGCAGTGGTCGTTCTGCGTGCAGGCGTTGTTGTCGGTGCAGACGCCGCTCGGCGTTGGCGTGTGAGTGCACCCCGACTTCGAGTCGCAGTCGTCGTTCGTGCACGGGTTCGCGTCATCGCACGAGCCGAAGTCTCCGGTGCACGACGAGCCGACACACACGTCATTGAGTGTGCACGCATTGCCGTCGTCGCAGGCGCCCCCGACCGGGCTGGACACGCAGCCTGCCTTGGGGTCGCAGACGTCCTGCGTGCACGGGTTCTTGTCGTCGCACGTCGTCGTCTGACCTGGGAGGCACACGCCGCCCGCGCAAGAGTCGCCCGTCGTGCAGAGCGACCCGTCCGAGCAGAGCAGCACGTTCGGCGCGTTCTTGCATCCGGTCGTCTTGTCGCAGGCGTCGTCGGTGCACGGGTTCTGATCGTTGCACGCGAGGAACTCGCCCTGGCAGGAGCCCGCGGTGCAGACGTCCTTCACGGTGCAGGGGTTCTGATCGTTGCACGCGTTGGTGTTGTAGACCGTCTGGCACCCGCTCTGCGGGTCACAGATGTCGTCGGTGCACGCGTTCTGGTCGTCGCAGCTCTTCTCGTCGGTCTTGCCGTCGCAATCGTTGTCGATCCCGTCGCACGCCTCCGGCGCAAACGAATAGACGAGCTTCTGGAGCGGCGCGCAGTCGGTCACGTCCGCCTCGCCGTCGTTGTCATCATCCGGGTCGCAGGCATCGCCTTGGGTGTCGAGGTCCGTATTGGTCTGATCGGCGTTCTTCGTCGTTGGGCAGTTGTCCTGCTCATCGACGATGAGGTCCTCGTCGTCGTCGGGATCCACGCACGCCGCGAGGCCGTCCTTGTCGATGTCCGGGAAGCCCTCGTCGGTCTGCCCGTCGCAGTCGTTGTCGCCGCCATCGCACGACTCCGGCGCCGGCGCCGAGCCCTGACAGACCGGCACGCCATTGGCGCACTTCACCTGGCCGGGGCACTTGCCGAAGGCGTTGTCGATGGAGCAGGTCTCCTTGATGTCGTCGTCGGTCTGCCCGTCGCAGTCGTCGTCCTGGCCGTTGCACAGCTCGGGTGCCGCGGCCTTGGCGTCGCAGGCGGTGAGCCCCGCATCGGTGCACTTGCGCGTTCCGGCGCACGAGCCCGCCGCGTTGGTCTGATGGCAGGTCGTGGCGGCACCGAGCGACGTATGCAGCGTCGCACAGCCGCACGTCCCCGAGCTCGCCTTGCACTGGCCTTCAGTGCACGCATAGCCGTCCGGGCAGACGTGCGTGGCGTCGCACGCGATGCCGCAGAAGCTGCCGCCATCGCCGTACGAGACGCACTTGTCCTGGCCCTCGAAGCCCAACGCCGAGCAGTCGCTATCGCCTTGGCAGGGGCGACACAGCCACACGGCGCGCTCGACGCAGAGGTAGGCGCTGTCGGCGCCGGCGCCGCCAAGGCCGACCTTCTCGCACGACCAGCCGTCGGGGCAGGTCGTCACGCAGTGCTCGGAGCATTGCTTCCCCTGACTGGTCAGCATGCAGTAGCTGCTCTCGCAGTCGCTGGCGGTCGTGCAGGCGCAGTAGGCCGGTCGGGGCGACTTGGAGCAGTCTTTGGGGGCGACGTCCTCGCTCGTCCCCTTGTCGGTCGTCAGCCCCTGATCCGCGGTCGTGTCCGGCGCGAGCGGGACGTCCGCCGTCGTGTCGACCGCCGTGGGGGTGTCATCGATGACACCCCCGTCCACGGCCGCCGGGACGTCCACGCTGCCGCTACCGTCGCTGGTCGTGGCCGGGACGTCGCTCGTCCCGCCGCCGCCCGCCGGTGCCTTGGCTTCCTCGCCGCAGGCCGCGATCAGCAGCCCCGCGAGCGTGACTTGGAGTAAGCGTCGTCGCATTACTTCACCTCGACGTTGAGCGTGAAGGCGCCCCACTCCTTGGCTTGCTTGCCGTCCACGACCAGCCAGTACTTGCCACCGGCGAGTCCCTGCACGGTGAGCGAGCCCGTGGCCGAGCACGACAGCGGCACCCCGTTGGCCCCGCATTGGCTCGTCAGGAGGTACATGACCGACTGGAAGGGTGCGGTGAGCGTGGCCGTGAAGTTCTGACCGGTGCCCGCGTCGAGCTCGTAGACGACGTCCGGGCCGCCAGACAGCGCCGAGGAGCAGAGACCCTTCGTGTCGTCATTGGCATAGAGCGTCGTGCCGTTGACGGTCGCGGTGCCGGTACCGCTCAGCACGAGCTTCTGGGCCGTCGCGCACGTGTCCGCCGTGGGGATGGGGGCCGGGATGGTCGAGACGGCGAGCTTGAAGTTGCCCTTGGCGTTGGCCGAATCCGAGTCCACGACGAGCCAGTACGTCCCCGCCTCGATCGGGTCGGTCGCGAGCGTCTTGTCAGTGCACTGCACGAGCGTCCCGCCCTGGCACGAGCCCTTGAGGAGATACATCTTGGAGCTGAAGGGCGCGACCAGCACGGCGTTCAGGAGCGCCCGTTGCGTGAGCGTGATCTGGTAGACCACATCCGGTCCCCCGGCGCCACCGCAGCCCGCGACGTTGAGGTCGTCTTTGGCCAGCGTCTTGCCCATGAAGTCCTCGGTCGTGCCGGAGACGACGACGGGCTGCGCGTTCGGGTCGAGCAGCGTCGGCGTGGAGCACGCATCGTTGGCAGGCGGGGTGCTCCCTGAGTACGGGTAGATGACGTAGACGTAGCTCTTGAGCTCGCCGCCGGCGCCGCCCGTCTCCTTGAGCTCGATGCTGTGCTCGCCGAGGGTCCAGTTCGCCACGTTCGTCAGATCGAGCGGCCCGGTGTCCCAGGGAACGAGGCCGGTCTCACCCCAGTCGTTGGCCGACGCGCTGTACATTGGGGCGCCCTTGGCGTTGGGGTCGCCGACGGAGGGCGTGACGTTCACGCCGTCGATCCACAGCTGCACGTGCTTCGGATAGGCCTCGTTGATGATGCCTGGCGGTGGTGACTTCTGCAGGACCCAGCCGTCGCCGCCGTTGCCTGGAGCCGCATAGCTCGAATTCTGCGTGTTGTAGCCTTTGCTGGTGCCGCCCTTGGCCTCCAGCGTGCCGTTGTTCACGATATTGGTCGAAAAGATCGCGATGGTCCCGCCCGCACCGCCGCCGAGGTTATAGTTGCCGTTGGTAGATGGATCGACGCCATTCGAGGTAATCGCCCCGCCCGAGTCGATCACGACATTGGTCGCGCCGATGACGACGATCCCGCCGCCCCGGCCCCCGGGTCCGCACCAGTTGTTGTCGGAGCCGCCGCCACCGCCGAAGTGGAGCTGGGTCCCGTCATCGGTGCCCTTCGCTGCGCCGCCTTTCCCTTGCTGCGATTGCGTACAGCTCGAGCCGGCGCTCGCGTTGCCGCCCGCGGTCTTGTTGCCGCCACCGCCGCCGGCACAGTACGTGTTGTTCGAGCCGCCACCGCCGGAGCAGTTGTTGCCGCCGCCGCTCGTCGCGTTGATCGAGTTCGCATTGCACTCGGAGCCGCCCTTCCTCGAGCAGGTGTCGGCGCCCGTGTAGCCGTAGCCGTTCGCGTGGATCTTGCCGCCATTGCGCACCGTGATGCTCTGCGCCCGAATGTAGATGATGCCTCCCGAGTCGCCATCAGCGTCGAGCTGTTTCGACGGCACGATCTGCCCGCCAGAGAGCACCTCCAGGTTGTTGTAGCTCGCCGCGACGACCGCCTGGGCCTGGCCCGACGAGGGTCCCGCGTCGACATAGTCCCGCGTGAGCGCCTTGACGAGCTGCACCGTCGAGCCGGCGATGCTCTTGACCGCATTGAGCTCCCAGAGGCCTGCGCCCGTGCCGTTCCCGCTGGTGCCCACGCTCTGATGAATGAGGATGTGGCTCCCGGGCGTGAACACCGCCGGGTTGCCGACCTGCAGGACCGACTCGCCTTGCTTTCCCGTGATGTTCGTCGAGTACTGATTCGGCGTGAAGTTATACGCCACAGCAAGGTTGTTCCCCGTCGCAAACGAGCTTGTGTTCGTTCCATAGAAGTAGCCGACGACCTTGGGCTTCCCAGGGTTGAACAGGTGCACGTAGTCCTTCACCGCGCCGAAGGGCCCGATCTGCCACTGGTTCGTCGTACTGGAGGCGACCTGGCCATTGCCCTCGTTCTTGAGTCCCCCACCGCCGCCGCCTTGATCGAGCAGCGCCTTGAGCGCTTCGATGGCCGTCTGCACGGTCGTGGCACCGAGCTTGGCCTTGGCGTCGTCGAAGCTCACGTTGCCGGCGGTGAGCACGCCGGCCTGAAGCATGGCCACCGAGACGCAGTTGGTGCAGGTCAGACCCTCGGCCACGAGCGCACTGTTGGCCGGACCTCCCGGAATCGTGCTTGCCGCGTAGGTCGAGGTGAGCTTGGCGGCATCCACGCACGCGGTGCAGGACAGTGAGCCCGCGGCGGTCGCGGTCAGGGCGTGGAAGCTGTAGGGGTTGGTCTCGAGCGGCGTGCGCGGGAGCTCCGGCTGACCGGCGAGCGTGACGCCGAGCCACAGGGCCGGGTTTGCGACGAACAGCGCCGGCTCGAGCACCTTGGCGTTGCCGAGCCGCTCCTGAAAGAGGCCGCCCTCGATCTTGGCGCCGATGTGGACCTCCGTGTAGACCGCGGCTGGCGCGCTCTCGGTGGCATACAGGGCGAAGGTGATGTCGAACGTGCCGTCGAGCAGCTTGCCCGCGCTGTCCTTCAAGACCCCTTCGACCAGGAGGTGCGGGTTGGGCACCGCGGCCTGGGCGGTAGTCCCGAGGCAGGTCAAGAGCAGCGCGAGTGTAGCGAGACGCGTGTGAGACGACTTCATGGGACCCCTCCGAAAGACCAGGACGACAGGCCGAGGATGACTGAGTTCTTCGAGGACGTCGAGCGGCCGCCCGCAGCGGCGCCGACCCGTAAGCGGAGCGAGACGACCGCGGATTTGGCCACGGTGCCCGCCGACATCCAGTGCACACGCGGGGCAGCGCCTTTGGCCAGCGCCGCGCAGCCACCCGAGGAGCAGACGAGGCCCTGCGCGGCACACGGCGCTCCCGAGGTGCATTGGCCGGAGTGGCACGCGTCTGAGACGGTGCATCCGTCGCCGTCCTCGCAGGGCTGCCCCTCGGCGGCCGCGGGATGAGTGCACCCCGACACCGGATGGCAGACGTCCTGCGTACACGTGTTCGTGTCCGTGCAGGTCGCGTGCTGCGGGGTGTGCGTGCAGCCTTGGCCCGTCACGCACGCGTCGAGCGTGCAGGGGACGCCGTCGTCGCACGCGAGGGCCTTCCCCGCCGCGCAGCCGGTGGATGCGGCACAGGTCTCCACGCCGTTGCACGGGTTGCCGTCGTCACATGGCAGCGGGGAGCCGGCGCACTGCGTCCCGGTGCAGGCATCCGAGACGGTGCAGACGTTGGCGTCGTCGCAACTTGTGCCCGTCGCGCTCGCGTGCGCACAGCCAGACGTCGGCATGCAGCTGTCGCTGGTGCAGCTGTTGCCGTCGTCGCACGGGATCGGCGGCCCGAGGCAAAGCCCGGCCACGCAGCTGTCGGAGGTCGTGCAGGCCGAGCCGTCGTCGCAGAGCGTACCGATGGGGACGAACGTCGTGCCGCACTCGCCCGTGCCTGGAGCACACACCGCGGTCGCGCACGACGGGCTCATGCCCAGCGGGAGGGCACAGCTCACCGCGCTGTTCGGCTTGGGCCGGCAGAGATACGGGAGGCTCGTCGTGTCGCAGAAGACGCTCCCGTTGCACAGATTGCCATCGTCGAATGCGGCGCAGTCAGCATCCTTCTGGCACTGGCAGCCGGCGCTCGCTCCCACGCACTGGCCGGCAGTACACGTGTCACCGACCGTACAGGCGTCGCCGTCGCTGCAGGCGCCGCTCTCCTTCTTGACGTGGGCGCAGCCCGTGGCCTTGGCGCACGTATCGACGGTGCACGGGTTCTGGTCGTTGCAGTCGTCCACAGCGCCGGGGCCGCAGCTGTTCGCCGCGCAGGTGTCCCCGACGGTGCAGGCGTCGCCATCGCTGCACGGCGCTGTGTTGGACAGGTAGGCGCAGCCGGACGCCGGGAGGCAGGTGTCGTCCGTGCACGGGTTGTCATCGATGCAGGTCAGCGCCGCCCCGACGCACTTGCCCGAGAGACACGCGTCACCCAAGGTGCACACGCTGCCATCGGAGCACGGTCCGCCCGAGAGGCCCGCCGCGGTGCACCCGACCAGCGGATCGCACGCATCGGTGGTGCACGGATTCTGATCGTCGCAGGAGGCAAAGCTGCCGAGGCACCCCGCGGCCGTGCACGCGTCGTTGGTCGTGCACGCGTTCCCGTCGTCGCAGGTCGCCTGGCTGGGCTCATGCTCGCAGCCCGACTGCGGCTCGCACGTATCAGTCGTGCAGACGTCGTCGTCCTCGCAGCTGCCCTCGTCGGTCTGCGTGTCGCAGTCGTTGTCGAGGCCGTCGCAGCCTTCATTTGCGCCCGGGTGGATGAGCTTCTTGCCGGGTGCGCAGTCGTCGCCGTCGGGCGTGCCGTCGCCGTCGTCGTCGGCGTCGCACGCGTCGCCTTGGCCGTCCAGATCCGTGTCGAGCTGCGCTGCGTCGGCCACGTCGGGGCAGAGGTCAGACTCGTCGAGGACGCCGTCGCCATCGTCGTCGGCGTCCAGGCAGCTCGCGATCCCATCGGCGTCGGTGTCCGGGAACCCTTCATCCGTCTGTCCGTCGCAGTCGTCGTCGCCACCGTTGCAGCTCTCGGCCACCGGCGCCGAGCCGAGGCACGTCTCTTGCCCCTGTTGGCAGAGGCGCTTGCCGGTGCACGTCCCAAACGGGCTCGTGATGGGACACGTCGGCGGCGAGAGCACGTCGATCGCGCCGTCGCAGTCGTCGTCCTTGCCGTTGCAGGTCTCGGGCGCAGGCGGCGCCGCGCTGCACGCGGACAGGCCGTCCTCACCGCAGCGACGCACGCCGACGCACGCACCGTGCGCATTGCTCACCGTGCAACTCGTCTCGGCGCCAAGGGCATCCGCCGGGCAGGCACACTCGCCGCCGGCACGCCGGCACTGCCCGGAGACGCAGTCGTAGCCGGAGGGACACGGGTGGCTGCCGTCGCACGCGATGCCGCAGAAGCTGCCGAGGTCGCCATAGGGCAGGCAGGCGTCGGCGCCCTCGAAGCCTGGGGCGACGCAGTCCGAGTCGACGCGGCAGGGCCGGCACAGCCTCTGGGTGCGATCGACGCACAGCAGCACCACGCCGGCGCCGGCCGTGCCCTGCGTGAACGGCTCACAGGAGAGGCCGCTCGGACACACGCCCGCCCCGCAGTCGGCCGCGCAGATTCCTTGACCGCCAGCGTTCAGGAGGCAGCCGCTGCTCTCGCAGTCGGTGTGGGACGCGCACGCGCAGCCTGCCGGAAGGGGCTTGGCCGAACAGACAGGCGGCGGAACGTCCGGGGCCGTCCCCGAATCGGAGGTCGGCAGTTCGACGTGGACGCCATCGCCGGGAAGGTCTCCGGAGAGGACCTCGCCACCTCCGAGGTCCAAGCCCAGCACCGATCCGTCCACCGGCGCCGCAACGAGCGGCACGGACGGCCCGCCGCACCCCAGCGCGACGCCAAGGACGGCGCAAGTTGGCAAGATGTTGCGCACGCGACCCGAGGGCACGATAGGTGCCGGGCATGGGCTACGTCAAGCGAAGGCACGGCGACGAAACTACACGGGGTGAGTCTCAGGTCATGGCCGAAACTTCAAGACTCGGCCTGGAAAGTTTCGGTTATGACCGAAGCTTTTGTCTGCCAACGCGCACTACGCGGGTGTAAACACCAGCTTCAGACCGTTGACCATGTCATTGGCGTTGAGCGCACGAATCTCGACGAGGTGCTTGTAGACCATCTTCGGGCGCAGGTAGAACTTGCG
The DNA here is from genome assembly GCA_005776585.1 of Pseudomonadota bacterium. Classification (GTDB taxonomy): domain Bacteria; phylum Myxococcota_A; class UBA9042; genus SXOX01. The sequence continues at coordinate 29,765 of SXOX01000103.1, forward strand.
AAACGCCTTCTTCTGCAGCGCGACCAGCTGGTCTTGCGTGAGCTTGGGCGTCACGTAGATGGTCGGGTTCTCGGGCGTGGGGTAGCTCGTGTAGCGCGCGAAGTCGTAGCAGTCGGGCTCCTTGAGCGTGCCGTTCTTGAGGAACTCGTAGTAGATGGGTGTTCCCGGGTAGGGCACGAAGCAGGTGTACTTCGCGAACTCGATGCCGAGGTCGCAGGAGAAGTCGATCGTCATGTTGATCGACCGCTCGGTCTCACCCGGGGAGCCCACGATGAAGAACCCGATGACCTGCATCCCTGTCTGCTTGCAGAGCCGCACGGCCTCGTAGGCCTTCTGCAGCGTCGTGTCCTTGTGGATGGCGTTCAGCGTCTCCTGGTCGCCCGTCTCGAAGCCGAACATCACGCGACGGCAGCCGGACTCGTACATCGCCTCGACCGTCTCGCGGTCCATCAGGTCGACGCGGGTCTCGGTCGTCCACACCTGATGCTTCTGCAGGCCGCGCTTGCAGACCTCGTCGCGGAACGCGATGGCCTCTTTGCGCGAGATTGGGAAGATCGGGTCCACGTACGCCATTTGCTTGAAGCCGTAGCGGTCCCACATGTACTCGCACTCGTCGACGAGGTTCATGATCGAGCGCTTGCGGCGGCTGTGCCCCATGACCGTGAGGCTGCAGAAGTTGCATTGGTAGGGGCAGCCGCGTGAGCCGAGCACGAGCGTCGCCGGCGAGGCGACGCGCGCGAAGTTGAACAAGCGATAGCGCTGCCACGGGAGCAGGTGCCAGGCGGGGAACGGGATGGTGTCGAGGTCCTCGACCATCGGCTGCGGCGGGGTCTTGATGACCTTGCCATCGACCAGGATGCTCAAGCCCTTGACCGAGGTCAGGTCCTTGCCGTTGGCCCAGGCGTTGACGAGGTTGACCGTCGTGACCTCGCCCTCGTTGTGCACGATGGCGTCCGCCTCGCCCGACTTGAGCAGCCGATCGGCGAAGACGGTCGCGTGCACGCCGCCCTGGATGAGCTTGATGTGCGGGAAGTGCTTGCGGCAGTACTCCGACAGCCGCGAGACGCCGGGCGCTGTGGGCGTGACCGACGAGAAGCCGATGACCTCGGGCTTCTCCTTGCGTACGGCCTCGTCGAACTCCGAGAGGCGACCCCCATTGATGAAGTCGTCGTAGCACGCGACGGGGATGCCCGCGGCCTCGAGCGCCGCGGCGACGTAGCCGACGCTGATGGGCGGCATCGCCTCCAAGAACGCGTTGAACTTACCGGCCGTGCGGTCGGTGTCGCTATAGGGATTGACGACGAGGACCTTCATGCGGCTCCTTACCGAGGTGACCCGAGAAAAGTTCTGCTAGTCCAACGGGACCAGGTAGACGGCGCCGTCATCGAGGCTGGTGGCCGAGCCCTCGATGCCCCCGACGACGAGCCAGCGCTTGCTGCCGACGACGCCGACGCTCACCCACTCGCCAAAGAGGCCACCGGGCCGCGTCGTCTCGCCGACGAACGCCGCGACGGGGGTCGGGCTCCACGCCATCGCGGGACCCACCTCGAACCGATAGACGCGCACGCCGCCCGTCAGCGCGGTGCCCGAGAAGCCGCCCAGCGGGCTACCGACCGCGATTCCCGCGCGACCTGGAGCGCTTGCGTCCGGCACGAGCGCCACGGAGCGCCCGAACTGCTCGCCGACCACCGCGCCATCGAGGCGCAGCGCGGCCGTGGTCGTCGGGGACACCATGGGGGTCAGCAACGGCATGACGCCGTCGATAATGGCCGCGGGCGACAGCGTCTTGAGGGTGCTCCCCGGGATCAGCCACACAGCGCCCACGGCGTTGCCGGCCTTGCTGAGGTTGAAGCCGCCGGTCACCAGATCCGGGATGGTGTCGCCGTCGACGTCCAGGCCACCCGCGACCGAGAAGCCAGCCTGCGCGTTGGCGACCTGGGAGCCCAGCACGAGCTCGGCCGGCGCGGCGCGGGCGCACAGCGCGCCAAAGCCAAAGACGACGCGTACCGTGCCTTGATTGGTCACGCCAAAGTCCTCGGCATTGGCGCCAATCGCGACCTCGTCACACCCGTCGCCGTCGATATCGCCGGCGCGTGCGACGCTGCGTCCCACGGCGTCGCCGGCCACGAGGCCGATGAACGTGAGGTCCGGAGCGCACCGGGCGACCGTCTTGCCCGTCGCATCCGCCGGGGTCGACAGCCAGAGCGCGTAGCCGCCGGCGTCATTCTGGCCGGTTCGGTCCACCGAGGGCATGCCGGCGACGAGATCGTCCTTGCCGTCCCCGTTGACATCGGCGAAGGCCACCGCGTCGATGAGTCCGCTCGTCTGAAAGCCGCCCAACACAAAGGCTGGCGTCGTCGAGAACGTCTTGCCCGGTCCGGCGCCGCGGAAGACCAGCACTGCTCCGGCGTCGTTGCGAGCCGTCACGCACTCGACGCCCGCCGCGTAGAGCTTGGCGTCGTACGTCTTGGGGACGTCCTCGGCACGGACGACAAGGGCGAGATCACCGATGCCGTCTCCATCGAAGTCGCCGCCTCCCGCGACCGCGTGGCCCGCTTGATCGGCTGCCGAGTGGCCCAAGTAGCCGATCAGGTTGACGGTGGGAGTGGCCGAGAACCCCGTGGTGACGAACGCGCCGCCGGCGTTGACGCCCTGCGCGAGCGGATCGTAGAGCGGAGCGCCCGCGACGAGGTCGGCGAGCCCATCGCCCGTGATGTCTCCGACGATGGCGGCACCTCGGCCATGCTGCGCGCCTGCCGCGCTCCCGGGCAGCTCCAGGGCCAGCGGCAGGACGTCCGTCTTGCTCGACGCAAAAAACGGGCGCCCGACGTCGATGCCCAGCTCGTCGTTGCGGGCCGAGAACGCCACGAGGTCTCCGAAGCCGTCGCCGTCGAGATCCGGAACGACCGCGACCGCCTCGCCAAAGCGCTCGTCGAGCGTCTTGCCGCCAATCGTCCGCGTGGGGGTCTTGTCGGGCAGCTCCGGGAACTTACCGACCTGCTTGGGCTTTCCCGGATACAGCGTGACGGAGCCGGTCTCGAGCGGGCCACCCGCGGCCTCGTGCCGGTAGTTCCCCACGACCAGATCCGAGACGCCATCGGCGTTGGTGTCCCCGAACGCGACCGCCCAGCCGTACTGATCCTGCTTGGCGACGCCCTCGACGCTCCACTCGGCCAGGCTGCCATCGGCCAGGACCTTCGGCGGCGTCGCCGGAAACGCTCCTCCGGTGAAGACGCGCACCGCGCCATAGTTGTCATCGGCCGTGGCCACCTTCTCATGGAGGTAGTGCGCGACGGCGAGGTCGCCGAAGCCATCGTCATCCAGATCGCCAATCGCCAGATGCCGGCCGAAGTTCGTGCCGGCGCCCGCCGTGGCGGTCGGGGCCCAAGCGCGCACCGGGATGGCCTCGAGGCCTCCGGGGCTCGGCGCCTTGGCCGCGATTCCGCGATAGACGAACACGGCGCCGTCGTTGGTCTGACCGGCCTTGGCCTTGTAGTTGAGCGCGTTCACCGCCAGATCGCACTTGCCGTCCCCGTCGAGGTCGCCCGCGGCCAGCTCCCAGCCGAGCCGCAGCTCGTTCGCTCCGAGCCACGCGCCGTCCGCGTCGGGCAGGGTGCCGTAGAGCACCACGTCGGCCTTGTCGGAGAACCCAGCGGCCTTGCCCAGGAAGACGTGCACGGCGCCCTGGTTCGTGGCGGGTGGGCTCTTCAGGTTGTCCTCGTCGGTCAGGGCGGAGATGGCGAGGTCGAGGCGCCCGTCTCCGTCGAAGTCGCAGCTCGCGACGGCCCAGCCGAACGCGTCGGACGCCACGCTGCCCGACAGGATCTTGGAGGGCGTCTCCTCGAAGGCCCCCGTGACGACGCCGCGATAGAGCCACACGGAGCCGCCGTCGGTCACGCCCGGATCGGCGCCCGGGACGCCGACGGCGAGGTCGATGAGGCCGTCCTTGTCGAAGTCACCCGCGGCGAGTCCGTGACCCAGCTGATCGCGACGCACGGGGCTGGCGATGACCTGGGTCGGAGTCGCCGCGAGACCGCCCGAGACCCCGGTGTACACGTAGACGGCGCCACCGTTGAGGCCGAGCACGTCCGCTTCGGGGAGGCCGAGGGCCACGTCGGCCCGCCCATCGCCGGTGACGTCGCCGAGAGGCAGGAGCACCGACGCCGCCGTCTGATCCCCGCCGCGCGCCGTCGGCACGAGCTGCGCGGCCACGCCGGTGACGACCACCTGGGTGGTGAGGCCGGCGACGTACTGGTCGGTGACCTGGACGGTGATGGTCGCGGGATCCTGCGCCTCCACCAATCCGTCCTTGGTGAGCGTGACGCCCGTGCCGCTCGTCGCATACCCGTAGTGACCGCTGCCGCCGAGTGCTGTGACCTTGGCCGTGCTCCCGAGCGGAACGAAGAGCCTGGGCGGAGCGGCCAGCAGCGTCGCACCCGCGGCGACAGTCAGCGTCACGTCGACGTGCTGCCCCGTGCCGGTGTCCTTCACGCGGATCGTGTCGGTGCCCGCGACGTTCGACGCGGCAGAGACGCCTGACGCGGAGACCGTGCCGACCGGCTTGGGCGCGAGGGTCGTGTAGGTGAGCTGGCCGGAGCCGCCCGTGGCCGCCAGCACGATGGAGCCCAGGAAGGGCGTGGTCGCTGCGGCCGGGAGCACCGCGAGATCCGCGACGACGCTGACGGTCGCGGTGGCCTCGCCGACACAGCCGAGGTCCGTCAAGCGGACGACGTCGACGACGCTCACCGTCGGGCCTGCGAGGTACGTGCCGAGCAGCTCCGACAGCAGGGCGCCCGACGCGTCGGTGGCCAGCGCGAAGCGATAGGAGCCGGTGCCCCCGGTGGCCTTGAAGTAGACCGGCCCATAGGCGTTCGCGAAGGGCGCAGCGGGGGTCAGCGTCAGCGGCGGCTCGCAGGGCGGGGGGCCGACGGGGACGTCCGGGACATCGGGGACGGCCGTCGCGTCCGAGATGTCGCTCGGCGGCTCCGTGGTATCGCTCGGCAGTGCGATATCGGTCGGGCTCGTGTCCTCCGGGCTGGGGGCGTCTTCGAGCGCATCGGGGGTGACCTCAGGCGGCGTGTCGTCGGTCGGGCCCGTGTCGGTCGTGACCTCAGGGCTCGCATCGGGCGCGTCTGGCGCCGGTGCGGTCTCCCCGAGCTCGGCGCCGGCGTCCTCGGTCGTACCGGAGTCGCTCGTGACGTCCTCCGCGTGCACCTCGGCGAGTGCGGCATCGGCGGGTGCGCTGTCTGTGACCGTGGTGTCGGTCGGCACTGCGTCGGTGACCGACGCGACGGCGGCCTCCGGAGAGGTCGAGCCGCACGCGACCACGCCGCCGAGCGCAGTCACCACGGCGACGATGGAGGCGAGTGAGCAGTGGGTGCAGCGGACGATGGGCATGCGGTTCTCCTACCGACGCCGGGCATCGTAGCCGGATCGATTGCCGGCGGCGAATGCACGCTTTAATGAATGTCCGCCGCACCGTACCGCGTCGCGGCTCAGGCTCCTCTCGGAGCCGTCGGCGGTGTGACCGGCACCGGAACCACGCTGGCGTCGGTCTGAGAAAAGTCGCCCCCCTTGCAGAGGATCGCGTGCCCCGAAAGCTTGGCCAGGGCATAGACGAAGCAATCGCCGTAGTTCAGCCGCGCCGTGTGACGGCCCTTGCCGTAGCAGAGGAAGCCCTCGCGGGCGAGACGCGCATGCTCCACCGTGATGGGGACAGTCTCGACGTTGAGCTCTCGCAGGAGTCGGTCGAGCTTGTCTCCACCGGGCACACCGCGGCGTGCGACGATGACGAGGCCGGCCTCGACCAGCGTGGCCGCTGAGATGAGCCGAGTAGCATCGGCGGCAAGTGCTTCAGCCAGCAGGCAGGCATCCTGCTCTTGCTCGAGAATCGCGATGAGCGCCGACGTGTCGATGACCATCAGCTCGGTAGCCCGGCGTCGTCGTACCCCAGAATCTCGTCGGCGCTCCGGGGATCGACGATGGGTAGGCCGGAGCACTCGCGACCAATCTCCATGATTCGCTGCGCCAGCGGCCGAGAGTCGACATGGCTACGCTGCCGTTCGAGCCGCTCGCGCAGCGAGACGACCACGGCCTCCGTCAAGCTCTCGCCGGTCAGAACGGTGAGCTCGCGTGCCAGCCGATCCGCTTCGTCGTTCTTGATGCTGAGGGCCATGGCGTCGCTCCTTCTAGAAGTTGTCTTGGATTCTAGACGCGGAAGGCCCGGACTACAAGCGATTTGGCGGAGGGCAGCGACCTTGCGACCGCAGTAGCCATCCCCTCCGGCTAGACAGGCGCGGCTCAGTCGACCCCAGCCATGCTCGTCATGAGACTCTGCACCAGCCAGTCGACGCGGTCCGTGTCTACGTCGTTGGGTAGTGATGAGGTTTGGGCCGCCGCGTCCATTCTTGAGCCGAGTGAGTCTGCCTGCGCCCGCAGGTCGTCGAACGATATCGCGCCGTCGCGGACAGCTCCTCTGCATCCTCCCGGCGCACACGGAGGTCGCTGGTTTCGAGCACCTCGAGGCCCATGCGCATGAGCCGAATGAGGTGCATGGCGTGTTTGGTGTCATCCCCATGCCGACGCTCGAGCTCTGCGCGCGCAGGGTTCCGGTGCTTCTTCCAGGCTTGATACGAGTCCCAGTGCTTCATCGCGGCGTGGTACTTTTTCTCGGCATTCAACGCCCTTGGGTCGCTTGGGCCGATCACGAGCCAGACGCGGATGCTGACAAGGCTCAGTCACCAGCCAAACGACACCGACCTCGAAGCAGATCACGGCGACCTCTCGCTGAGTCCCGCCGGTGCACGAGACCGTCGCTCGCGGGACGACCTCCGGATTCACCCTTCGCATCTGCGGCTGATCCAACAGCTCGACAATCTATGTTCGACGTCTATCCTCCGCGGCTGGCCGAAGCCAGCAACAAACGACTTCCTTGCCGCGGCGCGCGCGCTCTGCGGCTCGTTTCACGCGGCGCAAGCGCGTATGCTGCGTGCGATGCGCCGCTTCATCCTTGCGCTTGCCAGCCTCCTCCTCGCCTGCAGTGAGTCGCTCCCGGCCACCGAGGGCGTGCCGGTCCTCGACGTCATCGCCCCCACGGAGCTCGATGGCGGTGGCGCTGCCATCGACGTCGTCAAGCCGCCACGAGACGACGGCCCGCCGCCGGACCATGGGCCACCTCCCCCGTTTGACCCCAAGCCGTGCGACACCAACGCCGACTGCGACTCAGGCTACTGCATCGAGGGTCCTGACGGCGGGCTGTGCACGGTCTCGTGCGTCGATGACTGCCCCGTGGGCTTCGTCTGCAAGCAGCTCCAGATCGGCGGGACGGATCTCGCCTACGTCTGCCAGCCGCTCGGACCCAACCTGTGCAAGCCGTGCACCGAAGACGGCGAGTGCGGCGCGCTGACCGGAAAGTTCCTGGCGCGCTGTCTCGACTACGACGGGACCGGCAGCTTCTGCGGCATGGCGTGTCCGACCGGCGATTGTCCCGATGGGTTCGCCTGCGACGCCTCGGGCCAGTGCCGCAAGAGCGAGGGCGTCTGCGCCTGTACCAAGAAGTACGTTCAGCAGGGAGCGTTGACCGGGTGCGCGAAGAAGAGCGAGGTTGGTACGTGCCTTGGCACCCGGAAGTGCGTCGCCGGTCCGACGCTGACGGCCTGCGACGCGAAGGCCCCCGCCGCTGAGACGTGCAATGCCCTCGACGATGACTGCGACGGCCAGACCGACGAAGGGACGCCTGACACCGATCTCGATGGCGCCGTCGACTGCCTCGACACCGACGATGACGGCGATGGGATCGCCGACGACCAGGACAACTGCGCCACCGCCAGCAACCCGGGGCAGCAGAACGGCGACGGCGACGCGCTCGGCGACGCGTGTGACGACGACGACGACAACGCTGGCGTCCCCGACGTCAAGGACGGCTGCCCGGGCGCCGCCGACCCGACGCTGACCGACACTGACGGCGACGGCACGGGAGACGCGTGCGACGACGACGACGACGGCGATGGCATCCTGGACGGGGTCGACAACTGCCCGTTGGCCAAGAACGCCGAGCAGACCGACGCCGACAAGAACGGCAAGGGCGACGCGTGCGAGGACGACGATGACGGCGACGGCATCGCGGACGGCACCGACAACTGCGCCGAGGTCAGCAACCCGGATCAGGCCGACCTGGACCAAGACGGCAAGGGCGACGTCTGCGACGACGACGATGACGGCGACACGGTCCCCGACGCGCTGGATGTCTGTCCAGGGCTCGCCAACCCGGAGCAGGGAGACAACGACGGGGACGGTAAGGGCGACGCGTGTGACGACGACGACGACAACGACGGCGTCCTCGACGTCGCCGACAACTGCCCGAAGGCCGCGAACCCGACACAGGTCGATGTCGACAAAGACGGGCTCGGCGCGGCTTGCGACGAGGACGACGATGGCGACACGGTTCCCGATGTGACGGATCTGTGTCCCACCGCCTCGGATCCGAACCAGGTCGACACCGACGGCGATGGCCAGGGAGACGCATGCGACACCGACGATGACGGCGATGGCTATCTGGACGGCGAGGACAACTGCCCGCTCGTGAAGAACGGCGATCAGAGCGACTTCGACGGCGACGGCCAGGGCGATGCGTGTGACTCGGACCTGGACGGCGATGGCGTCGCCAACGGAAACGACAACTGTCCCAACGCGGCGAGCGAGGACCAGGCCGACGCGGACGCCGACGGCCTGGGCGATGTGTGCGATCCAGACGATGACGACGATGGCGTCACCGATCTGGACGACAACTGTCGCTTTGCGAAGAACCCCGATCAGACCGACGTCGACGGCGACGGCGCGGGGGACCCGTGCGACGGCGACCGGGACGGCGATGGCATCGCCGACGACAAGGACAACTGCACCTTCGTGCCCAACCCGGCGCAAGAGAACACCGACGGCGACACCGAGGGCGACCTCTGCGACTTCGACGACGACGGCGACGAGGTGAGCGACACGTATGACAACTGCCGCCTCGCCAAGAACGCGGGACAGGAGGATCTGGACCTGGACGGCGACGGCGACGTCTGCGACGGCGACGACGATCAGGACGGCAAGGGCGACGCGCTCGACAACTGCCCGAAGGACGCCAACACGGCACAGACCGACACCGATGCGGACGGCAAGGGCGACGTGTGTGACGACGATGATGACAACGACGGCGTTCTCGACGCGTTCGATGGCTGTCCGCTCTTGGCGGACGAGGGTCAGCTCGACACGGATGGGGACGCCTTCGGAGACGTCTGCGATCAGGACGACGACAATGACGGCGTCGCGGACGCGAAGGACACCTGTGCGCTCGTGGCGAACGCGGCGCAGACGGACACGGACAAAGACGGCTCGGGCGACGCGTGTGACGCCGATGACGACGGCGACGGCCTGCCGGACGGGAGCGACAGCTGCCCCTTGGTCAAGAACCTGGGCGATACCGACGTCGATCAGGACGGCCTCGGCAGCGCGTGCGACGACGACGACGATGGCGATGGGGCCCTCGACGGGGTGGACAACTGCGTCAAGGTCTCGAACGCCGCCCAGACGGACACGGACAAGGACGGCTCCGGCGATGCCTGCGACACCGACGATGACGACGACCAGATCGCCGACGTCTTCGACAACTGCCAGCTCGTGCCCAACCCGCAGCAGTACGACACGGATCTGGACCTGAACGGGGACGTCTGTGATCCGGACGACGATCAGGACGGCCAGCTGGACGGCTCCGACAACTGCCCGTTCGTGCCCAACCCAGGCCAGGACGATCTGGACCAGGACAAGCTTGGCGACGCGTGTGACGTCGACGACGACGGCGACAACGTCGTGGATACGTCGGACAACTGCCCGTTCGTGAAGAACCCGGCTCAGACCGACACCGACAAGGACGGCAAGGGCGATCCGTGCGACGCCGACCCCGACGGCGATGGCGTGCCCGATGCGGTGGACAACTGTCCCGGCGTGCCGAACCCGACGCAGACCAATAGCGACGGCGATCAGGCCGGCGACGCTTGCGACGAGGACGACGACAACGACGGGGACCTGGACGCCAAGGACAACTGCCCGCTCATCGCCAACCCGACGCAGGGCGATCTGGACCAGGACAAGCTGGGGGATCCGTGCGACTCCGACGACGACAACGACGGCTTCGAGGACGGGAAGGACAACTGCCCGACCGTCCAGAACTACGCGCAGACTGACAGCGATGGCGACGGGCTCGGTGACTTCTGCGATCCCGACGACGATGGAGACACGGTGAACGACGCGCTGGACAACTGTCCGCTCGTGAAGAACGCAGACCAGAAGAACACCGATGGCGATGGCTACGGCGACGCGTGCGACGGGGACGACGACAACGATCAGGTGGGCGATGCGGGCGACAACTGTCCGCTGCTGGCCAACGCGCCGCAGACCAACACGGATGGCGATGCGTTCGGCGATGCGTGTGATGCCGACGACGACGACGACGGCGTCGCCGATGGTAAGGACAACTGCCCGCTCGTGAAGAACGCGCCCCCGCAGACGGACACCGACGGCGACGGGCTTGGCGATGCCTGTGACATCGACGATGACCAGGACGGCGTCGCCGACCCGTTGGACAACTGCGCGCTCGTTCCCAACCCGAGCCAGCTCGACACCGACAAGGACAAGGCCGGAGACGCGTGCGATCCGGACGATGACGAGGACGGCGACCCCGATACCACCGACTGCGCGCCGCTCGACAAGGCCATCCGGCACGGCGCGGCCGAGGTGTGCAACGGCAAGGACGACGACTGTGACGGCAACATCGATGACGGGCCGTGCGTGCAGGGCTGCGCGGACGGGTCGCGCGAAGGGCTCACCAGCCTGACCACGTATCCCAAGATCGCGGCGTGCAAGGGCACCTTCCAGGGCTACATCGACGGCGCCTCCGCTCAGGCGCTCTGTGCTCCCGGCTGGCACGTGTGCTCCGGGGCCGACGCCAACGTGCACGCGGTGAGCTACGCGCAGGCCACTTCGTTCGCAGGCTGCTATGCGTTCGACGCGGCGCACGACTGCGGCTCGTGCTTCCTCCACTGCCGCGACCTCGGCTGCAAGAACTGCTGCGTGAGCAACTACACGTCGGACGCCGACATGGCGGGCATGGGCTCCGGCTGCGGCGAGAAGAGCTCGGGGGCGAGCTCGTGCCTTGCCAGCGGTCGCGTGGACTCGTCGAACAACTCGTTCGGCTGCCAGTGGAACAGCTCGCTGAGCGGCGTCATCTGCTGCAAGTAGCGGGTCTCTAGCGCATTCCGGCGGGGGCCCAGAGTCCGTGCTCGCGAGCGGCCTCCAGCGCGCGGCGCGGGTCGTCGTCCAGCGGCTCGAACGCGCGCCGATAGTCCGCAAAACCCCCGCCGGCCTTCCACGCGGCGTAGGCGGCGAGGCCGGCGTTGGGGCCGCCTTGCGAGAGCCGGTACTCGATCCACGCCCACTTCGTGCTCACGCTGCGCAGCTCGACTTGGCCTTGCAGACGTGACCGGAGTCGCGCCAGCCTCCGATCGACGGTGCGCATATCGGTGAACGCCGCGTCACCGAGTGGCGTATGTAGCTTGGGTACGAATGGCGCGATGCCGAGCGCGACCCGCGGGATGATGGCGCGCAGCTCGAGGGCGAAGTCGGCCAGCTCCTCGATGTCCGCGTCGACCTCGCCGGGTAATCCAATGATGACGTACAGCTTGTAGACCGAGATGCCGTTGCGGGCCGCGAGCTCGGCGGCGTGCAGGAGGTGCCGGCCGCGAATGCCCTTCTTGAGCTTGCCGCGCAGCGCCTGGCTCGGCGCGTCGCTCGCGACCGTCATCGTGCGATAGCCGCCGGCGACGAGCAGGCGGACGAAGTCGTCGTCGAGCACATCGGCGCGCAACGACGAGATGCCCACACCCTTGCCGCGCGCGATCGCCGCCTCCAGCAGCGCCCGGATGCCGGGGTACTCGCTCACGGCCGCGCCGACGAGGCCGATGCGCGGTGCGCCGGTCTCGAGCCACGGCAGCACGCGGTCGATGGGCGCCGAGCGCGGCGGCTGCGCGGTCGCCCGCATGACGCAGAAGGAGCAGTAGCGCGGGCAGCCGCGAGCCGGCTCCATGAGCAGCATGTCGGAGAGCTCGGAGTCCGGCGACCACGTCTGACCCACGGCCGGGAGGTGCTCGGTGCCGGCCAAGAGCATGTCGGGTACGGCCTCACCGTGGAGGGCGGGCACGAACACCCCGGGCAGGGCGGCGAGGCGCTCCCACAGCGGGTCGCCGCGCTCGCCCGTCATCAGCGCAGCGGTGAGCCCCGCGATGGCCGGCTCGCCGTCGCCGAGGACGATCGCGTCACAGAACGGGGCCAGCGGGAGGGTGTTCGACATCGTGATCGGGCCGCCCAGGACGATCGGCGGATGCGACCTGCCTCGCTCGGAGCGCAGGGCCGGCACACCGGCAAGCGACAGCGCCGTGAACAGGTTGGCCACGTCGGGCTCGTACGCCAGCGTGACCGCGATGGCGTGGGCTCCGCCGACTGGCTGGCCCGTCTCCAGCGTGAGGAGCGTCCCGACGCGTGCGTGATCGTCGGGTAGTACCGCGCGCTCGCAGACGACGTCATCGTGTTCGTTGAAGGCGCGATAAATGACCTGCCATCCGAGAGACGACGCCGCCACGGCGTAGCTGCTCGGGTACAGCAGCACGATTCGAAAGCTGCCGACCGAGCGTGTGATGGTGCCAGATTCGCGGGACAAGAGGGGAGAGCGCGTCACCCGGTCGAGGTACGGGCCGCGGGGCGTGCTGTCAACGAGAAACACGCGTGTTGTTCACGGCCACATCGCCTGATATGGTTCTCCCATATGAAGACGACCATCGAGATTGCAGATGCCATCTTCGCGGATGGAAAGGCGACCGCCGCGCGTGAGGGCGTGCCGTTCCGCGCGCTCGTGGAGGAGGGCCTCCGGCTTGTGTTGCAGCGGCGCGCGCAGCGGCACGAGTTTCACCTCCGTGCGGCGTCGGTGGGTACGGACGGTCTTCAACCGGGCCTTTCCTGGGAGCTCCCGCGCGACCTGGCGTACGAGTTCGAGAGCCCGTGATCGCCGTCGATACCAACGTCCTGGTGCATGCACACCGCGCAGACTCGCCGTTTCATGCCAAAGCTGTCGCCGTCGTGCGTTTTTTGGCCGAGGGTGCGGCACCGTGGGCCATTCCCTGGTCCTGCGTCCACGAGTTCTTCGCCAAGGTCACGCACCCTCGCATCTTCGCCAAGCCGAGCGAACCGGAGCAGGCGCTCCATCAGATCGCGTGTTGGCAGGAGTCACCGACTCTGACGATGCTCGCGGAGAGCACCGATCACTTCACACGTCTCTCCACCTTGGTTCGCGCAGCCCGTGTCACTGGCCCCATGGTGCACGATGCGAGAATTGCGGCCATCTGTATGGCGCACGGCGTTTCCGTCCTGCTCACGGCTGATCGAGACTTCGGCCGGTTTCCGGGCCTGGTTGCTCGCAATCCGCTCGTCACCTGAGCGGGTCGGCCGGGGTCCCCGGATTGACAGCTGCGTTCCCCGCAGCCACGCTCGCCGTGTGCTGGACACGCTCCCCCATGCGGCTCGCTCGCGCCTCCTCGGCGTGGCGCTCTTCGGCGTTCTGCTCCTTGGCGCGGCCGGGACCGAGTACGGCCGGCAGTCGGTGAAGTGGGCTCGCGTGTCGATGACGACGCAAGCCCAAGACGAGACGATGTACTTGCCCTCCGAGCTCGCGCTGCGCCTGTCCTCGCTCGGCTACGGCCCGTTCTATGCCGACATGCTGTTCATCCAGGCTCACGCCTACTTCCTGCGCCACTTCTTCGGCGACCGGATCTTCACCTATTTGGAGACCTACATCGACCGGATCCGGTCGCTCGATCCCGACATCCCGGAGCTCTATCCATGGGCCGCCAAGGTCGTCCGGTACGGCCAGACCATCGACGAGCCGACGCTGGCGCGCTCGAACCGCTTCGCCGAGCTCGGCCTCGAGCGCTTCCCCGACGACGGGCGCCTGTACGCGCATGTCGCGTTCAACAAGTACTTCGAGCTACGGCCGATGCTGCTCGACGCGGAGAAGCAGCTGTCGGAGCGCATCGGCAAGACGGCCGACAAGCCGCTCGCCGAGGCCCTCCAGCGGCAGCTCGCCGAGCAACGCAAGCAGCGCTATGAGCTCGAACGCAGCGCGCTCGTCGAGTACACCATCGCGGCCATGCTCCCGCGCAGCGGCGTCGACCCGGTGTTCCTGGTCACGCTCTACCTCAAGCAGGACATGGTCGATGCGGCGACGCAGCTCGCCGAGTCGCTCTACTTCGACACCACGCCAGAGCAGAAGGCCAGCCTGATCGCGCGTCTCGAGGTCTTTGGGCAAGGTGACCGCGCCAAGAAGCTCAAGGACGCCGAGGAGCGGCACTTGAAGGAGATGCCCTACGTCGATGAGGGGCTCTACCGTTTCCTGGGGTCGGCCAAGGATCTGACCGTGCCGTTGCGCTGGGATCAGACGGGACAGGTCTTCGACGAAGCGCTCAAGGCGCTCGAGAAGCAGGCAGGAGCCGACTAGCGCCGGTTGACGGCACCCGAGCCCGAACCCACAATGACCGGCCGGAGACGGGGCGGAGGGCGGCTCATGGACAGGAACAACCCAGCATCACGACAACCACCGGGGCCCCCGCGTGGAGGGCCACCCGGTCGACACCTGCCGCCACCTCCAGGCGCGAGACGCGGCCCGGCCAAGTCGCGCGACGAGCTCAAGGAAGAAGAGAAGAAGAAGGCGCAGGACCTCGCGACGCGCACGGGCGTGCCGCTCTGGGGCGCCTACCGCATCGTCCGCGGTGAGACGTCGCTCGACCAGCTGCTGAAGTCGATCTTGCGGCGCGAGAAGTTCAAGAAGCTCCAGACCAAGGACGGGCTCGATCCCGATCTCGCCGGACACGTGAGCTCCGGCACGCTGCCGCTGTGGCGAGCGCATGCGCTCCAGGAGATGCGCAAGGTCGGGCGGGCCAAGTTCACCCGCGACCGGCTCGAGACCTCGCTGCGCAACGGCACGCCGCTGGCGCTCTGGCGCTTCGGGCAAGACGACTGGGAGGTCGGGCGCATCATCAAAGCGCGTACTTACGACGTCCTCTTTCACGTCGAGGGCCGCGAACCCGACCTCGTCTTCAAGCACGACCTCAAGATGGTCTGCGCTCCGGAGGACCTCGAGGCGGCGCGCAAGGCCTGTACCAAAGACGACAAGGTCGCTGGCGAGGGCCTCGGCGCCTCGCGCGATCGGAAGGAGCGCTTTCGTCCGACCGACGAGCAGCTGCTCGAGGCGCGCCAG
The DNA here is from genome assembly GCA_005776585.1 of Pseudomonadota bacterium. Classification (GTDB taxonomy): domain Bacteria; phylum Myxococcota_A; class UBA9042; genus SXOX01. The sequence continues at coordinate 45,105 of SXOX01000103.1, forward strand.
AAGGGCCGAGCGCTCAAGTGGTACTTCCGCGATGGCACCATGGTGGCCGGCAAGATCTTCGCCTTCGGGCGCTGGGATCTCGACCTGGCCATCGGGACGGGCGGCGCGACGCTGTTCTTCCACGCGCTGCACCCCGGGACCGCGAAGGCGTTTTAGTCGTTTCGGCACCCGACGATTCCCCCTTGACGTCCGCCATGGCCCCGCCTAGTTTCTGACCGGCGAGTCATTGACTCGGAGGTCAATCATGGCGCGTCCAGCAAATCCCAACCTTCAGGGCGCCCTCATCGAGGCCGGCCGCCTGGAGTTCGCGACCAAGGGGCTCGCCGAAGCGCGTATCGAGGACATCACGCGACGCGCGGGCGTCTCGAAGGGAGCGTTCTACCTCCACTTCGAGAGCAAGGAGGCGATGTTCGAGCACATCGCGCGCGACTTCGTCGACGGCCTGCTCCGCGTGATGAACTGCTTCGACTCGCTCCAGACGCTCGAGCCGCGTGAGCTCGTGCCGGCCATCCTCAACTGCGACGACCAAGTCTCCGAGTATCTCTGGGAGCACCGGCCCGCGCTCCGCATCGTGATGGAGGGGCTGCCTTCGACGGCGTGCTCCGGCCTCGGCGATCAGTTCGTGGGCGCGCTCGAGTCGTACATGCGCGCGACCATCGTTCGGCACAAGGAGACCATGGAGGTCTTCTCGCCGGACACCGATCCCGACGTCGCCGCGCTGCTGCTCACCGGCGCCATCGTCATGTTCTGCCGGCGCATCGTGCGCTCCGACGACAAGCCCGACTTCCGCAAGAGTTCCATCGCGCTCCGTAAGATCCTCTACGGCGGCATGTTCCGTCCGGAGGTCGGCCGCGCGCTGCTCGACGCACTCCAGGCTCAAGAGGCTCACTCATGATTCGCGTACTCAAGGTCCTCCTCGTCGTCGGCATCGTCGGCGCGGTCCTCACCGTATTCGGCATCGCGTTGGCCAAGAAGGTCGACGAGCGGCTCGAGAAGGTCGCGGCCGGAAAAGCCGAGGCCGAGGCCAATCACAAGGCCGCGCAGGTGGTCGTGCCGCCCGAGCTCGTCCAGGCCGAGGTCGTCCCGGCCGAGACCCGCATCCGCTTCACCGGGATGCTCGAGCCGTCGGCTGCCGTCGATCTCGCGTTCAAGCTACCGGGCCGTGTCACGGAGGTGCTCAAGAAGCGCGGCGATCCCGTCACGGCCGGCGAGGTGCTCGCCCGCATCGGCACGCGCGAGCTGGAGGCGCAGAAGGCGCAGGCAGAGGCGGCGCTGCGTCTGGTGAAGGCTCAGAAGTCCGTCGCGCAGGATGCCTGGGCGCGCACGAAGAAACTCAAGGACGCCGGCGTCGGCACCGAGCAGCAGCTGGAGATGGCGGCGGGGCAGCACACGGTCGCCTCGGCGGCGATCTCGCAGGCGGTCGCGGCCATCGACTCCGTCAAGGCCATGGAACCCGAGACGACGCTGCACGCGGCCATGGACGGCACGCTCGTGACCGCGCCGACCTCCACGGGCTTCGTGGCCAACCCGATGGCGCCCATCTTTCGCATCGAGCGGCTCTCGGTGCTCAAGTTCGTCGGTCAGCTCACCGAGCGCGACGCCGTGCGCATCGCGCAGGGGACCACCGTCACGGTGACCGCCGAGTCCGGCCGCAAGGGCAAGGGCGAGGTCACCCTCATCCTCGGCAGCATCGATCCCATCACGCACCGTGTGCCCATCGAGGCCCGCATCGACAACGCCGACGGCGCGCTGTTCGCCAACGCCTTCGTCGACGCCGAGGTCGAGGCGCGGCCCCGCGACGGGCTCGCGACCTGGCTCGCGCTGCCGCTCACGGCGTTGCTCACGGGGGACGAGCCGGCGGTGCTGGTCGTGAGCGCCGATGACAAGCTCGAGCGGCGCAACGTCAAGGTGGCTGAGAGCCACAGCGGTCGCCTGTTCCTCATCAGCGGCGTCACGCCAGCCGAGCGCGTCGTGCGCACGCCGGGCACCCAGTGGCGCGATGGGGACACGCTCCCGAAGCCGCAGGCCGCCAACTAGCGCGCCATGTCACTCACAGAGACCGCCATTCGCCGTCCCGTCTTTACGACGGTCATCATGCTCGCGCTCATGGTCATGGGCGGGCTGAGCTTCAAGAACCTCGGCACCGACCTGTTCCCGAACGTGAACTTCCCGGTCGTGACCATCACCACGGTCTACCCGGGCGCGTCGCCGGCCGAGGTCGAGAGCCAGGTCTCGAAGAAGCTCGAAGACGCTGTCTCGGGAATCGAGGGCCTCGACTTCGTGCGCAGTTGGTCGCGGGAGTCGATGTCGACCGTCCTGGTCGTCTTCAAGCTCTCCGTCGACATCGAGCAGGCCGCGACCGACGTGCGCGAGCGCGTGGCGCTCTTTCGGGCGCAGCTGCCGAGTGACGTGCGCGAGCCGACCATCAAGCGCGTGGACGTCTCTGCCGCGCCGGTCATGGTGTTCGTGGCCGAGGGCTCCGGCATGACCGACGACCGGGTCAAGGACATCACGGAGAACCAGGTCAAGCCGGTGCTCGAGCGCGTGCCCGGCGTGGCGGCCATCAACGTGGTGGGCGGCAAGGATCGCGAGGTCGAGGTGCTCATCGACCGCGACGCGCTGGATCGGCTCGGCGTGCCGCTGACGGCCGTGGCCGACAAGCTTCGCGCCGAGAACCTGTCGATGCCGACGGGCCACTTCGATGATGGCCCGCAAGAGGTGTCCGTTCGGCTCCGTGGCGATCTCGCCAAGTCGAGCGAGGTGGGCGACATCGTCGTCTACACCACCCCCAAGGGCACCCAGATCAAGCTGAGCGAGATCGCGACCGTCAAGGACGGCTTTGCCGAGTCGCGGACCAAGATCCGGGCCAATGGCAAAGACGGCGTGGCCTTCGAGGTCCAAAAGCAGGCGGGCGAGAACACCGTCGACGTGTGCAAGCGCGTCGCGGCCCGTATCGCAGAGTTGCAGAAGGGCGAGCTACCCAAGGGCTATTCGATTCGCGAGATCATCGATACCAAGATCTTCATCGAGGAGAACACCGCCCAGGTCGAGGAGGCCATCGTCTTCGGCGGCGCCATGGCCATCCTCATCATCTTCCTGTTCATGCTGGACTGGCGGTCGACCTTCATCTCGGCGCTGGCGCTGCCGACCTCGGTCATCGGCACCTTCTGGATGCTCGACCTGCTCGGCTACACCCTCAACATGATGACCCTGATGGGCTTGTCGCTCGCGATTGGCCTGCTCATCGACGACGCGGTCGTCGTCCGAGAGAACATCTATCGCCACCTGGAGATGGGCAAAGAGCCCAAGGTCGCCGCGCTCGAGGGCACCCGCGAGATCGCGCTCGCAGTCATGGCCACGACCTTCACCGTCGTCGCCGTCTTCATCCCGGTCGCGTTCATGAAGGGCGTGGTGGGTCAGTTCTTCAAGCAGTTCGGCTTTACGATGTCGGCGGCCGTGCTGCTCTCGCTCTTCGTCGCCTTCACGCTCGATCCGATGTTGTCGGCAAAGCTCGCGGTCAAAGTCGAGCACGGTCGCAAGCGATTTGTGCTCATCCGCTTTGCGGAGTGGGTCCATCAGCTCATCGAGGACACCTACATGGTGATCCTGCGCTTTGCGACGCGCTTTCGGCTCGTGACCGTGCTGCTGGCGGTGGGCACCTACATGGGCTCGCTCGAGCTCGTGAAGCTCATGGGGTCGGACTTCGTGGCTCCAGAGGATCGCGCCCAGTTCATGGTGACCATCGAGCTCCCGCCGGGTACCTCGCTCACCGAGACGGGGCGTCGGCTCCTGCCCGCGGAGACGAAGCTGTTGGCCAACCCCAACATCACGGTGCTCTACTCCAAGCTCGGGCCGAACACCGAGGTCAACAAGGCGCAGTGGCGCGTCGTGGCCGTGCCGAAGAACGAGCGCAAGCAGACGCAGGCGCAGATTCAAGACGAGACCCGCGAGGTGCTCAAGTCCGTGCTGCCGGACGCCAAGGTGGCCGTCACGCCGCCTGCGTTCGTCGAGGGCATGGAGGAGGGCCCGCCGCTCCAGATTCAGATTCGTGGCACAGACACCGTGCGGCTCGAGAAGAACGCGCTGGCCATTGAGAAGATGGTCCGCTCGGTCTCCGGCGTCGGCGACATCAAGCTCGACTACGCGCCGGGCCGACCGGAGCACCTCCTGGAGGTCGATCGCAAGAAAGCGGCGGAGCTCGGCGTGCCGGTCTTGGTCGTGGCACGCACGCTGCGCGCGGCTCTCGAGGGCGAAGAGGTCGGCAAGCTCCGGCAGGAGCAGGGCTCCAGTCGGGAGGTCAAGATTCGCGTGCGGCTAGAGGAGCCCGATCGCACCTCGGTGGAGAAGCTCGGGCGCGTGCTGGTCCCCACCGCGCGCGGGCCGGTGCCGCTGCGCGACCTGGTCACCACCGCGCCGGCGGCGGGGCCGCAGGTCATCGATCGTCAGGATCGCACCCGGCAAATCGTGGTCTCGGCCGTGCCCACGACGCGCTCGCTCGGCGAGATCCTCAAGGACATCGAGCCGCAGCTCGAGGCCTTCGACTGGGGTCCGGGCGGGTACTATCGGCTCGAAGGCCAGGTCAAGCAGATGCGCGAGACGTTCGACGCGCTCGGGCTGGCGCTCGGCCTGGCGGTGCTCTTCATCTTCCTCATCCTCGCCGCGCAGTTCGAGTCGTTCATCCACCCGCTGACCATCATGCTCTCGCTGCCACTGGCGTTCGTCGGCGCCTTCGTGGCGCTATTTCTGACCGACAACTCGCTCTCCATGGGCTCGAACATCGGGATCATCCTGCTCATGGGCCTCGTGACGAAGAACGCCATCCTGCTCGTCGATGCCGCGTTGGAGAACCAACGCCATGGGCTCGAGCCGCGCGAGGCCGTGCTCGACGCGGGGCGGCGCCGGCTGCGGCCCATCCTGATGACCTCGGCGGCCATGATCCTCGGCATGCTCCCGACCGCGCTGTCGAACGGACCGGGCTCCGAGTTTCGCAGCCCCATGGCCCTCGCCGTCATCGGCGGGGTCGTGACCTCGACGCTGCTCACGCTCGTGGTGGTTCCAGCCGTGTTCTTGTGGTTCGACAAGCTGCGCCGGCTCCCGGGGGGAATTGGCCGATTCTTTCGTCGCCTCTTTGGGCGTCGCGCCAAGCCTGCGCCGGTGTCTGAGCCCGTGCTGCCGGCTGAGCCCGCCCTGCCCGCCGATCCCGCAGCGGCGACGCAGATCCTCCCGACCGCGCTCGTCGTGCTGTTCGCGCTCTGTGTCGGCTGGGCCGCGCCCGCCGGCGCCGCGGAGCCGCTCACGCTCGACCAGGCGACCGCGCGCGCGTTGGAGAAGAGCCCGGACCTCGTCGCGATGCGCGCGCGCCTTGCCGAGGCCGACATGCAGCGCAAGCGCGTGCTGACGGCGTGGTTGCCGGACGTGAAGCTGATTGGCAGCTACACGCACAACTCCGACGAGGCGTCCTTCGATACGTCGAGCTTCGTGACCGGGTTTCTGGGGCTGCTGCCGCAGCAAATCAAAGATCTCGTCAAGATCGACCCGTCGCAGCTCCCGCCGCCGACGATCATCCAGAAGAAGGACACCTTCGGGGCCGTGCTCACGCTCGACCAGACCCTCTTTGCGTATGCGCCCATCGCGCTCATGAAGGCCACGAAGCTCGGGCTCACGGCGCAGGAGCAGGGTCAGGACGTCGTGCGGCGTGAGATCGCCTATCGCGTCGCCGAGGTGTTCTACGCCGTCTCGGGCCTCGATCGCCTGATCGCTGCCGCCAAGCGCGCGGCGTGGCTCGCCGACGAGCGCATCAAGCAGGCGGACCTCAAGCGCGAGGCGGGGGGGGACAACGCGCTGTCCCTCGTGCGGGCCAAGCTCGAGCGCACGCGCGCCGACCAGGATCTGCTCCGCGCCGAGCAGGGGCGCCGGCAGCTCCTCAGCGTGCTGGGCGTGCTGCTCGACGACGCTCCGCCCGAGGTGCTCGTTCCGCCCCCGACGCTCGATGCGCCCTCGGACAGCCTGGACGCGCTGTTCACCCGCGCCGTCGCCGAGCGCGCCGACCTGACGGCCCGCCGAGCCGGACTCGCCGCTCAAAAGGCGCTCGTGCACGAGGCCGAGTGGCGCTGGCTGCCGCTGCTCACGGCCAACGCCTGGGCGCGCTACTCCGACACGGCGGGCTTCACCGGCGAGAATTGGTCGTGGGCCATCACGCTCAACCTCGTCGTGCCGCTCTTCGATCGCGGGACCCGCTACGCCGACATGAGCGAGCGCCGCGCCCGCCTGACGGTCATGGAGGCCGACATCGCCACCGAGGAGCATCGCATCCGCGCCGGCGTGCGCCAGGCCGCGCTGGAGGTCGACAACGCCAAGGCCGCGCTGGTCACCGCCGAAGCGCAGACGCGCCTCGCCAAGGAGACGAAGGACATCGTCGATAAGGCGCGCGCGGCCGGCGCGCTGACCAGCCTGGAGGTGTCGGAGGCCGACGCGAACGTGCGCATGGCCGAAGAGAACGAGGCGAACCTCCGGATGCGGCTGGAGCTGGCGGTGCTCGGGCTGCGTCACGCGACGGGCATGGTGCGCGCCAGGTAGTGCCCCATTCTGGGGCCTTTCTGCGGCCTCACACGGTGAACAGGTTCTCGAAGGGTCGGTGGCGCTTCCATCGATAGGCACTGAAGTCGCGCTCGTCGGTCGAGAGGATCCTGCCGGTTCCGAGCTTCTCCGCCGCGACCACCAGTGAGGCATCGGCGAGGTCCATGGGGAGATCGCGGTACTGGTCGACTAGGTCGGCCATGCGCTCCAGATCGCGCGCCGCCAGATCGAGCACCGAGGCGGCACCCGCGCGAATCGATCGCAGAAAGCTGGACTCGGCGTCCGGGCCGAGACGGTCGACCAAGAAGTAGCAGACCTCGGTCATGACCGGCCAGGTGGTGACCCAGGGCTCCCGAAAGCGGGTCGCCGTGGCGAGCGCCGTCTGGTGCAGGTTGTCCCGCCGGCTGGCCAGCGCGACGAAGAAGCCACTGTCGACCAGGATCACGCCTTGTCCGTCAACCGGGCACGCACGCGCTCCTTGACTCGAGACGCGCCGTCCTCGACTCCGTCACCACAGCCGACGAACCCATGGCGCGTGAAGATGGCCAGTGCGTCGTCGCGCTCCTCCACGGCGTCGCACACCTGTGTCAGTCCGCGGCGAACGAGATCGGTCACGCTCAACCCGGTGCGGCGCTGTACCGCTTCGACCCGCGATGCCAGTTGGTCGTCGATGCGGGCGTTGATGCGGGTCGCCATGGCAGACAAGCTGTATGACAGAGCGCCCGCTGTCAAGCGGCCCGCCCTGCTGTCGATTGTCCCGCGGAGTGACCTGTTGCGCTGCCGTGCGCCCCGGCCGCATACTCCACGGATGCCGATGCCCCCCGGAGGTCGCCCGTGACGTTTCGCCCGCTGCTCGTGGCTCTGTTCTGCCTCAGCTCGACCCTCGCTGCGGCGCAGACCGCGCAGGTCGACCGCCCGCGGCCCGGCATCGCGATTCAGCTCCGCTTCGATCCCGGTGTGCCCATCGAACAGCCCGACGCGTTCACCCTGCTGCGCACGGAGCTCTACGGCCAGTACCATCACGGCGGCTCGGGCTTTGGTGCCTATGCCTCCATCCCGATTCTGTCGGCCATTCCAAAGAAGGCCGCGTCTACGACGACCATCGGCAACGTGGAGGTCGGCGGCTTCAAGACCTTCAGCTTCGGCGTGGCCTCGCTCACCTTGCGTTTCGGGGTCGCGCTGCCGACCTACCGGCCCTCGACGGTCGAGCAGCTCTTCACCACCATCGGAGGGGGCTTCGGCCGGCTCACCGACGTCGTGCAAGTGGCGCCGTACACGACGGCCGTTCGGCTCGCCGTCTCACCTCGGATTCAGATCCCCTACTTCTTTGCCCAGATCGACGTGGGCTTCGACGTGACGATCACCGAGAGCGCAACCATCAGCCTGGGGAGCCGCAAGCTCGACCTCAAGGGGAGCGTGGGTGGCTACTTCCGCGCGAACCTGGCGCTCGGTGCGCGCGTCTCGATTGTGTCGCTGGCGCTCGAGCTCGTGAACATCGCCAACATCCGCTCGGACCTGGACGCGACCATCGCCGAGCGGTTTCTGCATTCTCTCGGCGGCACGCTGGCGGTCCATGCCCCGTATGTGCATCCGTTCTTTGGAGTCTACACGCCGCTCGACGAAGGGCTCCGAGGAAACGTGATCTTTCTTTCCGCGGGCATCGAGGGCGTGCTGTAGCGGCCGACCTACTCAAACGCCAAGAGCCCGAGGTTCGTGTGAACCTCAGGCCCCTGGGACTCTGGCTCGTCTACTGGCAGACCGTCTGCTGCCACTGGTTGGAGGCGATGGCGCAGCTGCTCAGGCGGGCGGCCATGCACTCGTTGCGGGCCGGCTCGTTGAAGGCGTACAGGAACCCACACACGAAGCCGGCGTCGACCAGGCACATCCCGTCCGCGATGGTGGCACCCGTGTTGACGAGACCGTACAGGATGGTGCACTCGGTGCCGGGGTTGGTCTCGTTCCAGCCCGCCAGCGCGCCAGACCGGGTCGCGACGCCCGAGGGCGGTGCACCGAGGCCGAGAGCGTCCGGGTCAATCAGCTGCGGGCCCATCGGTCCGTGCTCGGTCGTGACGATGCCATCGCCTTGGCCCTCCACCGACAGGACCGAGATGGGCGCGCCTTTCGAGTCGAGCAAGGTTGCGATGATGACGCCCTTGCCGTCCCGGAATCCACGCTGAATGACCGTGGCGAGGGACGCGCCGTTGCCCTTGCTCCAGACCGCGACGGGCGTCGCCGTGAACTCGAAGCGGTCTCCCTGGAACGTTGCGACCGTGCGCACCGTCAGGTCGTCATGCTGCACGGTCTGGAGGAACCGTGCGGCGTCCTCGGGCGCCATCGCCGAGAGGCTGGGCTCGGCTCCGAGGGCAGCCATCGCCGTGAGCGTCGGGCTCTCCTCGACACTCTGGACCGCGTTGGGAGCCTCGCCGCAGGCGGCGACGGTGAGAGCGAACGAGAAGGACAGGGTCGAGATGATGTGCGTCTTCATGATGGTCTCCAAGTTTCTTGAGGTTTGTTGGTTTGTGTCACTCACCGCATCGGCGGGACGAGAACGACTATTACACGTCCCGTGCCAGCTCCCGGAGGCATCGTAACTGATTGAAATCGCTGTGTTCGTGTCGGCGGTGACTCGCCGCGGAGTGTCTCGCTACGGTTGGACTACGGTAGAGTCCCGCAGTCGCTACGGTCGACCGTCCGTGTGGGGCAGTGCCGGGCGTCGCGCCACGGCGATGAGCCCGGCCGCGTCGTCCTGGCGCACGTCGAGGCGGTCGAGCCGCTCGAGCGCGTTGGCGGCGAGCGTAAAGGGGAGCCCTAACGCGGCGTGAAGGGCGTAGCGGGCGTAGTCGCGCGCGTCGCCGTTGGCCGTCCAGCCCTGCGAGGCGCGCCCGAGCACGACGCCCGGGAAACGCCCCAGCATGACGCCCAGCGACATGAAGTAGCCTCCGTAAGCGGTAACCTCCAGGACCTCGAGACCGGCGTCCTCGAGCGCGGTCCGCATCCCGAGGCGGGTCCAGCGCCAATAGTCCACGACGTCGTGCTCGCCATAGAGCAGCGGCACCGCGACGATGAGGTGCCCGTTCGGCGTGAGCACGCGCCGGCACTCCGACAGCGCGGCTCGTGTGTCGCGCACGTGCTCGAGCACCTGGAGGCAGGTGATGAGCTCGACGGAGCCGGACGCCAGCGGCAGCGCGGTGAGGTCCCCCACGACGCTCGTCGAGTCGCGTGCGGCGATGTCGAGGGAGACGAAGCGCTCGCTCGGCAGGACGTCCCGATAGCGCGAGGTGCCGCCGCCGACGTCGACGCAGAGCGACGCACGGCGACCCGCGAGGTGCGTGGCCGCGACGCGCCGTAGCTCGGCCCGAACGCGGCGCACCGAGGGCGAGGTCGCGTTGACGTAGGCACGGCCAATCGAGCGCAGCGAAGAAACGGGGCACCTCCGCGCGCGAGTGTCGTGGGCGGTGGCGGCCGGGTCAAGGCGGTCGGGGCGGCAAGTAGACCGGCCCGCAGCCCTGCACTACAGTCCGCCCGTCGTGGTTCCACACTCACCAGCAAAAGGCCTGACATGAACCCACCCAGCATGAGCTCCGCCGAGATGGTCTCCCTGTGCAAGCAGCACAGCCTCTTCTCCTGGTCCGCCTCGGGCAAGGTCGACCCGCACGCCATCGCGCGCGCCGAGGGCGTCTATCTGTACGGTCCCGAGGGCCAACGGTGGTTGGACTTCAACAGCCAGCTCATGTCCGTCAACATCGGACACGGCCACCCCAAGGTCATCCAGGCCATCAAGGACCAGCTCGACTCGCTCATCTTCGTCTACCCGGGCATGGCGACCGAGGTCCGGGCCAAGCTGTCGCAGCGGCTCGCGGAGCTGGTCCCCGGGGACATCAACACGTTCTTCTATACACTGGGAGGCGCTGAGGCCAACGAGAACGCCATCAAGGCCGCGCGCCTCTATACCAAGCGTCACAAGCTGCTCGTGCGCTATCGGAGCTACCACGGCGCGACGCATGGCGCGATGACGCTGACCGGGGACCCGCGCCGTTGGTACAACGAGCCGGGGATGTCGGGCGTCGTCCGCGTGATGGATCCGGTGCCGTGGGACTACAGCTTCGGCAGCACCGAGGAGCAGATCGTCGCGAACAACCTGCGCTACCTCGAGGAGATCATCCAGTTCGAGGGCCCGCACACCATCGCGGCCATGTTCATCGAGACGGTGACGGGAACCAACGGCATCCTGGTCCCGCCCAAGGGCTACCTCCAGGGGCTCAAGGCGCTCCTCCAGAAGTACGGCATCCTGCTGGTCTGCGACGAGGTGATGTGCGGCTGGGGGCGCACCGGCAAGAAGCTCGCGTTCGAGCACGGCGACATCGTCCCCGACATGGTCACCATGGCCAAGGGCGTCACCTCGAGCTACCTCCCCCTCGGCGTGCTCGGGCTCTCGGATGCGATCGCCGAGCACTTTCGCGAGAACGTCTTCTGGGGTGGCCTCACCTACTCCGGTCACCCCGTGTGCCTCGCCGCCGCGCTCGCGGGGATCAACGTGATGATGGAGGAGGACCTCATTGGCAACGCCGCGCGCCTCGAGCCCGTGATGCGCGAGCACATGGAGCGGCTGGCAGCGAAGCACAAGTGCGTGCGGACGCATCGCAACATCGGCCTGTTCGGGCTCATCGAGCTTCAGAAGAACACTGCTGGCGAGCGCCTCGTGCCCTACGCGGGCGCGCACCCCGCCATGCCGCAGCTGGCCAAGTTCTTCCGCGACAACGGGCTGTTCACCATGCTCCAGTGGGGCACCGTCATGACCAACCCGCCGCTGTGCATCACCGAGGCGCAGCTCGCCGAGGGGTTCGAAGTCATCGATCGCGGGTTGTCATTGGTGGACGCGCACGTCGACGGGTAGCCTGCGTCATGTGGCCAGGCTCGCCACTCTGCGCCATCACGGCTTGGGCTGAAACCGCAGCGTGCCGCCCTGGACTAGCGCGGCATGGTCGATCCATCGGCCCGCCAGCGGTTCTTGGTTCCATGTGACAGCGCCAAACGACGCACCCTGCGACGCGCCCGGCGCCTCGATGACGACCTCGCCGGTCGGCAGGTGCAGCACTGCGCGCTCGAAGCGGGGCGCCACGAGGTCGTAGCCCGGCACGCACGGCCGCGGGAGCAACCCCACGGCCGCGAGCACATACCACGCAGAGAGCGTCCCGGCGTCGTCGTTGCCGATGAGCCCGTCGGGAGCGGTCGTGTAGCTCACGGTGCCGATCCACCGCGTCCACTCGTCGGCGAGGTCGGGCCTCCCCGCTTGCGAGAACAGCGTCGGCGCCAGGATGTCGGGCACGCCGGTCCCCTGAAGACGCGTGTGGGAGAGCCCCGCCATGTCCGGATCGGCGTACTGATACCCCGCGCAGTGCAGGGCCCCGAGCGCCTTGCCGTTCTGGTCGACCGTGTCCGGGCTCGCCTTGACGAGGCCGAAGGGCCGCGTGGCTCCGGGGTGCGAGGACCCGACGTTGCCGCCGGTGAAGCCGGTCCCGATGAAGGGGTTCACCCACGCGACGGGCGGGCCAGAGTCCGGGGCGGGCGCGGCATCGGAGGCCGAGTCAGAGGCAGGCGCGGCATCGGAACCTGGCAGGTCTGGCGCGCTCACCGCAGGAACGTCGGGCGCGGTGTCGACGGGAGTCGCACCGGTGGTCGCGTCGGCGCTCGCCGGAGGGTCCGCGAAGGAGCACCCAGCGAGCGCCGTTGCGAAGAGGACGGCGACGCGGAGCGAGCGGAGGCAGCCCATGTCCGCGCACGGTAGCCAGGAGCGCGCGGTGGGTCAATGAGGCGCGAACGGGCGCCCGTGCCGCGAACAAGGCCACGTGGCGAATTCGTGGAGCGCGGCTCTTGAGAATGTCGTTTCGTTCCGCCTGGGTTCGACGTCTCGGGACTACCGTGCCACCGGTTGAGCGTGGACCGTGTTGTCGTCAACGTGTGCCTTCAATACATCGGTTCCAAAATTTTTCTTCTTCATGGCACTTTGTCCATTGACATTGGCGGTACGGCTAGGTAACGTCGGCCCATCGCTAGACACGGGGCCTCGACAACACGGGGCCTCGACAACACGGGGCCTCGACAACACGGGGCCTCGACAACACGGGGCCCCCATGCTGCTTGGAGGATCTCGTCATGCCCATGATCGAATCGGAATATACCCTGTCCGGCCCCAATACCACGGGCCTGATCTACGACAACCAGCGCGCCATTTGGAAGCTCGGCGATGGCGTGAAGTCCATCTTCGCGGGCTTCCGAGTCAAGTCGTTGGTGTCCTCGGCCACCATCCTGACGACCCAGCTCCGGATGAAGCTCGTCACGGCGAACGACCCGGGCTTTCTGGGGGTCAGCGGCTCCCTCCCCGTCGGCTTCGGCAAGTACCTGGCCTACTCGGGCGGAAGCCCCGCCTACCTCGACATCACGCCGGGCAACGTCGGCTCCGTGGGCAACTTCGCCCTCTCGGACCAGGGTGGGTACGGCCCGCCGGTCACGCTGACGAGCGCAGCGCTCGTCACGGACCCAGACTTCTTCGGCGCCTACCTGATCCCCGTCATCGATGCCCAGAGCCCGGCTGGAACGTGGACGGTCACCATCGGCGTGTCGATGATGGTCAAGGGGTAGTCACGAGCCACTCGAACCCGGCCGCGCCCCAGCGATCTCCGTCCTGGTGCACGGCCGGCTTCCTGCCGTGCGGGGGGTCGCATGAGAGTTGAACGACTGTTGACCAGGCAAGGCGCTCGGCCCATGCGTGGCTCTGTCAATGCGACCCGGGAGGCGCCCGTGACCCGGGCGCAAGTGGCCCAAGACGCACCGCCGGCACGCGCCGACGGGTATGGCTTCAGCGCCAGAGCGGCGATCCCCACCATTCAGCCGGAGCGCGCGCTCCGCGTCACGCTGGCTGACAAGGCGCCGGGAAGTGCGTGCTGCGATGCCTGCGCCTCAGGCGACGCTTGCGAGGGTGGTTGTGGCGGCTCCGGTGGCTGCGGGTGCTCCGCTGCGCACGACGCAGCGCCGCATCAGGGTGGTGGCTGTGCCGGCAAGCAGGTCACGTCGGCGGGCGTCTCCAGGACGCCGGAGCGCATCCCTCGGCCGGCGTCGAGCCACACCTCACCCGTCCGCCTGCGACCGCCAACCCGTGACTTTCGGAGCGAGCTCGTCCAGCGCATCGCCGACCTCGAGGCCGCCGTCCGACGCGATCTCGATCGTGTGCCGCCGAGCACGCACTTCGTACTGTCTCGCGCGATTCTGGACAGCTCTTCGATGGTGCGTGAGCACCTCGCGGCGAGCGGGTTCAAGGACCTGGACGCCTATCTTCGGGCGCAGGCCAACCCCGCGCAATTCATGGAGCGCATCATCTGGACCGCTCGCTTCGAGCACCACATGCTCCAGGCGCTTGAGAGTCGCGGGGGGCTCAACCTCGACGCCCCGATGACCTACGAGGGCATTGTTGGCGCCATGCTGAAGCTGGCCGGGAGGAGGAGCGCGCCATGAAGCAACTACCGTTCTCCGACACATACCAGCCGAGGCACCAGGCGCTTCCCAACCCAAGCGACTCTCGCGCGACGCTCGTGATCGTCGAATTCGGGATGGAGCAGTCACCTCCGTTGCCGCCGTCCGTTGAACCCGGAAAGGGTCAACCGACCATGTTGCCCATGGCCCCCTCCCCCTGCAGCAAGGACAAGGCCGGCTTCGCCATGGGCCTGTTCGGCAGATGCGGACTGATTGGCAGTCCCGACGTCGACCCTGTCCCCGACTTTCGATCCGAGCCAGGGCCGCAGCCGCCTCCGGTGACCGCCGAGGTCCCGTTTTGGATGGATCCGGCCAACCCGTGCTTTGGGCTCGATCCATACCTGCTGGTCAAAGCCATGGCAGGAAGCGTCCCAGACGTGGCCAAGCCGAAGAAGGCGGATGAAGAGCAGTCCGAAGACTGGATCTTCGATGACCTGGAGGACGACTGGAATGACGAGGACGAGGAGGAGAGCGGAAATGCGCCAGTTCACTCGTCCGGAGACGATACAGCCGACAGCGGTCAACAACCGAGCAACGTGCCGCCCGGCGGGTCTGGCACGGACAGTGGGCGGCGACATTCAAGGGGACGCTCGGACGGACCGATTGCGGGCCTCGTGCCATGTGGCAAGGAAAAGGATCAATTGGCAAGAGCACAATGGGTTCGCAAGTTGTGTTCGGCTGGCCTCGGCGTACCCGGGAAGGATCATCCTTGCAAGAATGACTACGACTGGCTCCTCAGGTCATGCGTCCCGGTTCCAGAGGGAAAAAAAGAGTTGTGCGACATTTGGGCAAAAAAAATGATCAGCTGTTTCAAGGTCTATCCTCTGCCGCCCGAGGATAAGGGCTCCGCTGGATGCAAGACCGAGAGTCAAAGTGTGAAGGAGGCCAGGGAGGCATTTGAGCGGTGTTGGGGTACGCATGCTCCGAAGCCTTCCGGGAGCAAGCGTTACGCCGACAGCGAATCCGTTCTGAACGATTGTCTCGCCTGGCTGATCTCGGCTCTCATCGATTGCTTGGTTGGCGACGTGGGTGACATCGGGGCCGAGTCGCAGTGCTGGTCCCTTGCGCCGCGCGATTGCCCCCCGGGGGAGGGGTGCTCCGACCGCTGGATCTGCGAGTGCCGCGACCGTTCTTCGGGAACGGCCTGCACGTACCTTCGCCACCCCACTGGAATTGCGGTCGTCTCATGCGACAATATGGTCTCTGACGAGGTTACACTTGGCGAGTGCCCGCCCGAGTGTCGGAACCAGAAGGTCGCGCAAGGACCGAGCGAACTCGAGGCTCCAGTTGACTGCGGAGGCTGCAAGCCCCGCCCCAGTTCGCTCACGATTGTCGAGATGTGCGCATCTACGCGTTCGACTGAGGTGTTCAACAAGCTCGGATGCGGCGTCATCGATCCCGTTCCCTTCCTTGGCATGATTGCGCTCGAACCTGACCTACTTGGAGGTCCACTCGACTCCGACCCAATCGCGATCTTGTCCGCTGACCCGACGCCCGGCTACGGCGGCGCGTAACTGGCCCCCGAGCATGTTGACCCGACGCCCACCCGTGTCAAAGGGACGCCTTGCAGCAGCGGCCGCTCTGTCGGGCGCTCTCGTGACCTCCGGGCTGGCGTGCGCTCCAGCGACCAGGTACACGCTGGGACCGGCCGTGCGCGCGAACGCCATTGGTTCACAGGGCGTCCCTGCGGGCGCCCCGCACTGCCTGCCGCGAGACGGGCGTTTCCTTCGCCAATGCGTGCGTCGTTCGTTGGTCCAGGAGGCGACTGACTTGATCTTCGCGGCATGCAGAGGTCGAGGGCTCTCTGTCGATGTATGCAATTGTCTTGTCAACGTCACTCTCGCGCGAGATTGCGCCGACAGGCGACTCTGGGACCTCGCGAGTTCGGAGAAGCGACAGATATTTGCGCCGGCGATAGAGCTGATGGTTCGAAACGAGGTGGATCCTGGGCCAAGTGGACTGGACGATGACCTCCGATAGCCGCACTACGCTCTGCGCTGGGACGATGGCCGAGCTGCGGGGCCGCGTCGGCTGGCCAGCGCGGCTTGCCTCCCGTCTGCTCGTGACCCTCGCTCTCGGAGCACAGCTTCGACAATGCGCCGCACAGGAGCGCATCATTGCAAGTCGCGACGAGTTCCTAGCTGTCGTCCGTGCGAATGGCGAGGTCGAGTGCTCTTGCCGGGACGACGAAGTGTGCGCCGCCCGCATCTGCGTCGCGCGCGAGGTGGCGTACAGCTGGACTGAGACGCTCCACGGCCTGTGCACCAGACGCGGCCATTCGCGTGCCGTCTGCGAGTACTACACTGACTGCGGTGTTCTCGCCCGCTGCGGCACGCGGCCCGAGGCGGCCGACGATGGCACCATGCGCGAGCTGATTGAATTCTCGGCGGACGTTGTCTTCAAGTGGATGGAGCCGAAGTGACCCGCCGGTGCTGGTGCTGCCGCGCGGCCCGGGTCCCAGCCGAGACCGCCACGAGCCCCACCAAAAACCACATCAAACTTGACGCCCCACGCCTCCCGTCATAGTCCTCCGCAAACGCTGTCCACCCAACGGCAGCAGAAGGGACCGAATCCAGATGCCCAGCCCGAACTACTCCTATCTCTCCAACGGTGAGCTCGACGAGGGCCTGCGCGCGGGCCTCTCGCCCGAGCGTCGCGCGGCCGTCCAGAACACCGTGGCGTGGACCCTCTACGCGGCCGACGTGCTCGGCGTGGCCTCGGCCCTCGCATCGCTGCCTCCCGAGCTCAAGCTCCGGCCTCTGGCCGACCTGATGGGGGAGGCCGACGGTGACCACGACGACCAGGCCGAGGCCGGCACGTACCTGTGCCAGGCCGTCCTGCTCGACCGAAAGAGCGCTCCGGCGCAGCGCGACACGGCGCGTCTGGCCCTGCGCGAGCTCCTGCCGGCCGCGCGCGAGCGGGGAGCGACCTATGCCGCGGAGGTCCAGCGCGTTCGCACCATCCGGCCGCTCGTCGAGCAGCACGCGGCGGCGCTCGCCGAGCTCCCTCTGCCCGGCGGTCGGTCCCTGCTCAATCTCCTGACTGAGCACATCGAGGCCGGGCTGCGGCTCGGCGACCTCGTGGCCCAGCGCGGCGACATCGTCGCGGGCGTCACCAACGCGCAGGTCGGCGACGCCGTCGCGCTGCGTGGCCGGGCGCTCACGTTGCTGCGCAAGTTCCGGCACGTCCTGAACGAGGAGGCGGCGACCAAGCCGGCGGTCGCAGAAGCCGAGGGGAGCTTCTTCGGCAGCCTCGACCAACTCGCGCAGCTCGCCTTCGCACGTCGGGCCAGCAAGAACCCGCGCCAGGGCTCGGACACTGCGGCGTAACCCCAGGGGTTCGGCGATCCGAGGTCGGAGTCGCTTCTGGAACCCCGGGGGGTTCGGCGATCCGAGGTCCGGGTCGCTTCTGGAACCCCCGGGGGTTCGGGGATCCGAGGTCCGAGTCGCTTCGGGAACCCCGGGGGGGTCGGGGATCCGAGGTCGGGGTCGCTTCGAGAACCCCTGGAGGTCCCGCGCGATGACCGCCGAACCCATCCAGCATCTTTCCCCGACGCCGCGACCCGTCGGGCGTCTCGCGCCAAGAATATGGGGAGACGCTTCCGGCCGCCCTCCGCGCCGCCCCTGTCGTTCGCCGACAGGAAGGCCGGATGCTTGTCCGCCTCATTTCCGCCTCATTTCCGCCTCATTCTCGCCTGTGTCGTCGCCCTATTCTCCACCGCGCCTCCAGCTCGAGCCACGGCCGTGCCCGGACTGCTCGATCAGCCCGCGCTGCTTCAGATAGAGCAGCTCCTCACGGATCCGTCGATCGGAGGGCGCCCCTGCGAGCGCCGCGATGATCTCGCGCAACGCCATCGCAGGCTTCTGCTCGAGGACGTGCAGGATCGCCTGCTGGCGCTCCGTAAGCGTTGCGTCCGCTGCGCCTATGGTGGCCGGCCGTGTTCCTGCGCTGGCTACGACGTCCGCCTTGAACGTTACGATCACAGCTCCGTCAGCGTCTACGAACGTGGGCTCGGGAATGCCGTACGTACGGCAAGACTCGATTACGCGGTTCGTGCCTCGCCCCCAGGCCTCAATCGCGCCGGTCCGGTGAAACGCGTCTGCGATGAGCGGGTTCCGCCGCACGGACAGGTGCTCACGGGAGAGCAACTCGGCGCGCACGCCCGTCGGGAAGTCGCCGATACTCCGCACCTCGATGCGGTCGTCAAAGACGGCGATCGCGACGTACGAGCTCGGGTTGCTCACGTCGCGATGGATGACGGCATTGATGACGATCTCGCGCAGCGCCTCCGCGGGCACGGGCAGGCGGTCCTCGCGGTTGATGGCGCCCGGCGGGAAACGCGCAGACAACGGCAGCGTGCGGTCGAGCCACGCGATCGCCTCGCGGACCATTGCGAAGGCGTGCAGGTATTCTTGCTTGTTGTCGATGATGTTGCCGGTGATCTTCGTCCCGCGGAAGCGACCGAGCTTCAGCTGCGCCTGGGGGTAGCGCGGCATGAACTTCGTGCCGTAGAGGACCTGTGCGGCGTTGGTGACCAGGCCGTCCACGCGCAGACCGAGGCGATCGAGGATGTCGCCCACTTCCATCCTGGTGCCGGCACTGAGTCGACGCTGCTCGATAGCGGTGGCCCGAGTACGAAGGATTTCCTCGTGGTCGAGATCCTCGATGTGCAAGCCTTCAGCGGGCTGGTTCTCCCATCAGTGGCGGCTGTGGTTCCGATCGAGAAGAAGCCGCGCATACTCCTCTTGAGCCATCGACGTGGTCGTGGGGCCGACGCGCTTGTAGGGCCTTCCCTCGAAGACGTAGGGCCCGAACTGCCTGGAAGCTGGCGCATCGAGGACGATCACGGCCCGTCCGTCACCGATGTCGATGTGCTCCATGCCGATGCGCGCGGCTGGTTCGAAGCGGCTCAGCGTCGCCGCGATGTCGCCTAGCGTGATGTCGGCGACCTGCTGGCCAACGAGCTGCCCTTTGGGACCGACGCCCAGGAGTACCTGCCCGCCATCGCCGTTCAAGAACCCGCACAGCGTCCGACCTGCACGCTGCAGCTCCGCCGTCGAGCGCTTGAATTCGAGCGTCTCGGACTCGCCGTGGGCGATGCTCGACCGGAGCGCTGTAAGCGTGGTCATGGTGTCCTCCCCCTGGCTGGCTTGTCGTTCGCCGCGAGCACCTTCGAGGAGTCGTTCTTCACCGTCGGAGCTGGCGCCTTCGTCTTCCAAGGTACGCCACTGAATGGGTCGGCACCAAGGAGCAGGCGACGTTTGCCCCGACCTACCGCAGCGCGTCCAACGCCTTGTCGAGCGCCGCCGGCACGCTGCGCCTCTTGTCGAGCTTGGGCGCAAAGAGCGCGAGCTTGGCGCCCGCGAGATACGGCTCGGTCTTGAAGCCGCGCGAGGTGTAGGGGAACGCGTACCGCGCTTCGACCACGAGCCCGGACTGGCGCTTGTAGTAGAAGAAGTTCTCCCGCGCATCGCCCAGCCGGGCGAAGGCCACACGCGCCGGATCGAGCCCGAGGGTCATGCCGAGCGACGTCTCGACCACGGGCGGCTGGTTCTCCGCGGCGGGCGTATCGGTGTGCACCAGCAGGATGCCCCGCAGCGTACCGGCGCCGCGCACCCGCGAGAGCTCATGCTTGGCGCTCTCGGGGAGGATGAGTGCGTCGTAGAGGCCGTTCGGGCGGAGCAGCCGAAAGAGCGCGGCGTAGCTCTCGTCGGTGCCTTCCAGCGGGTACGGCGCGAGGTCGACCACCACGCCGTCCTTGCCCTCCGCGAAGGCCTTGCGCAGCGGCTCGATGGACTCCTTCAGGCACCGGGGCACGAGCACGTTGTAGGTGTCTGGGCGCGCCTCGCGGTAGCGATCGGCCACGAAGTCCTTGACCACGCCGAGCTTCGGCAGGTCCGCCTGACTCCAGGCGACTCGCGAGAACCGGCGCACGCTGAGGGCGTCGCGCGGGTTGACCGTGAGCTTGCTCTCGACCCACCGGATCTGCGGGAAGGCGACCAGGATGCGCCGGACGATCTCGCGGTTGGTGAGCTCCCAGAACGTCAGCGGGTCGGGGACGCTGTAGAGGGTGTCCTCCGCAAGGATCTGGGCGATGCGGTAGTCGGGCATGCGCGCCTGCGGCAGGACACCGTCGTACTCGATGGTGAGCACGAGGTCGACGCGGTTGCCGCCTTGAATCTCGACGAAGTAGCTCGGCATCCGCACCGTGAAGAACTCGCCCGCGGTCGCGGCGGTGCTCAATAGAGACAGCATCAGTGCCAGTGACGTTCCCAGTCGACGCATACGGCCTCCCTATGCTTGGGTCGCGCGCAGTTTGGCGACCAGGTCCACACCCAGGACCGCGTGTACGGCGCGGCCCACGTCGGGGCGCCGAGCGAAGAGCCGCTCGAGCGCCGCGCGGTCGAACCGTACCACGCGGGTCCCCTCGTGAGCGACGACGTCGGCGGTCGGCAGCGCGCCGGTGACGAAGCTCATCTCGCCGACGAGCCGACCGGGCCCGAGGACCGCGAGCACACCGGTCGCGCCGCGCACCTCGGCCTGGCCTTGCAGGACGACGACGAGGTCGGCGGGCATGGCGCCGGCCCGCACGAGGAGCTCACCCGGTGCGGCGCTCTCGAAGCGCGCGAGGCCGAGCATGGCGCGGAACTCGGCCTGGAGCAGCGGGCGGAGCACCAGCTGGCGGAGCAGCGCGGCGTCCGGATCGAGCGCCATGGGGCGGCGCTCTTGGAGGAGGAGGGCGATCTGGACTCCGTTGATGACGATGAAGACGAGCTGCCAGCAGAGCAGCGCCCATGCGGTCGGCGCCATGCGGTAGAACGCGACGGCGAGGCACGCCGCGGCGCCGGTGCAGAGCGCGCGCAGCCAGAGGATGTCGCGGACGAGGTACGACACCAGGAAGAGCGCGTTGGCGAGGTGGACCAGGACGTCGGGCATCGCGGGGCGAGACTAGCGCGCTCCGGAGAGCGTCTCCAGGGGCGCCGCCATGAGCCCTGGCTCCAGCGGAAAGGCGTGCGGGGTTCGGCACACGATCGTCCTGCGCGCTATGGTGTCTTCGCCGAGCCGTTCGGCCGCCTTGTGGAGGCCTCGGGCGTCTTGGCGGTCGGGATGCTCCGTCCACCTGCACTCGGTGAGCTCGAATCGCCCGGCGCGATGGAGGACGAAGTCGACCTCCGTGTCACGGTCCCGATAGAAGGAGAGGCTTGCCAGCTCGTCGCGGAGGCCGAGCGCGCGACGGAGCTCGCAGTAGGCCGCCGTCTCGAACAGGCCGCCCCGCAGTGGCGACTCGTGCAGCGCCTGCGGCGTGCTCGGATCCAGGTTGATGAGCGCTGCCAGCAGCCCAGTGTCGCAGAAGTACAGCTTGGGCGTCTTGGTGAGCGACTTGGTCTGGTTTCGAAACCACGGCTCCAGGAGCGCGACGACACCCGTGGCGACGAGTGCGTTGAGCCACTCGCGGGCGGTGGAGCCGCTGACGCCGACGTCGCGTGCGAGGTCCGACTGGTTGAGGAGCTGCCCGGATCGCAGCGCGCAGGCCCGCAGGAACCGCTCGAAGTCACGCAGGCTTGCGACCCGAAGCAACGTACGCAGATCGCGCTCCAGCCACGTCGCGATGTACGCATTGTAGAAGGCGCGTGCGTCGAGCGTCGGCTCGGCCCAGAGCTCGGGATAGCCTCCTCGCAGCAGAATCGTCTCGAGCGAGGCCGCCGGCGCGACGCTCCGAATCTCTGCGACGGAGAGCGTCTCGAGCTCCAACACCGCCACGCGCCCCGCAAGCGAGTCCGAGACGGCATGCATGAGCCCAAAACGTTGCGAGCCGGTCAGAATGAAGCGCCCGTTCGTGCCGCGGTCGGCGTCGATGGAGGCCTTCACGTGCCGAAAGAGGCCCGGCGCGTACTGGACCTCATCGACGACGACCGGCGGCGGATACCGAGACAGGAAGGAAGCCGGATCGGTCTCAGCCTCGCGCGCCGCGCTGGGGAGGTCGAGCGACACGAAGGTGTGCTCTGGGAACTGGTGCCGCAGGAGTGCGGTCTTGCCGGTTTGGCGCGCGCCGGTGAGGACCAGTGCCGGGCGTTGGGCGGCAAGCTGAGCGAGACGAGGCGCAATTGTTCTTTGAATCCACATGAGTGCAGATTCTAGGATCCGAACGTGAGATCTGCAAGATCAGCGAGAGGCACCCGGGGAGCGCACGCCGCGGCGCGCGTCGGGGGACGTGGCACGCTGCGGGCGGCACGCACGGACCTGGGCCTCGAGCACGCGGACGTTTGCGGGCTCGGCCGCGCGCCGCAGCAGCGTGAGGTCTCCGGAGGCGCGTTCCACGTGGAACGCGCCACGCAGGGCCGCGAGCGCGCAGACAGCCGCGGGCGGGTCGAACGCGAGGTAGTCGCCCGCGCCGCGGTAGAGGTGGCGCGCCTCCAGGGCGACCCAGGTGACGTCGAGGACCGGCGTGTCCGCATGGCCGAGCTCGAAGAGGCGCGCGCGCGGCGACAGCGCGGGCAGCAGGTGCCCCACGGCCGCGACGGGCGCGTCGGGCGGGATGAGCGCGAGCAGCTCCCAGCGCCCCGTGACGTCTGGCTGAAACCGCGCTGGAGCGAACGGGCTCCACGTGCCGACACCGGGCAAGGTGGCGTCGGGAGCGCCGTTGTGCGCCTCGTCGGTCGCGAACACCGGAGGCAGCCAGGGTTGGGCATGCGTCAGTAGCACGGCGCCGAGCACCGCGGCTCCCAGCCAGGGCCGCTGCTTCCGGTGACGGCCCCACGCGACGATGGCGCCGACGAGCACCGCGGGGACGGCCGGCGTCGCGAAGTGGACGACGTTCATGGCGAAGCCGCCCTTGTACAGCGCGATCGCGGCCACGCCCGTGGCTCCCAGCAGCGACTCCCAGGCGAGTACGGGCAGGCCGAGCAGCGGGACCACCAGGAGGAGGAGCGCGACGAGGTGCGTGCGCTCGAAGGGGCGGGCGAGCAGCGCGCCGACACCGTCTGTGGCCAGGTTGCTCTGCACCACGATGGCCTCGTAGCCCGCGGGCAGGATCGCGGGCAGCACGGCGCGGGTCACGACGAGATACCAGGCGAGAGCGAGGCCGAGGGGCCAGAGCACGAAGCGAAGGTCGCGATGCCGGAGCCAAGCCACGAGCGCCAGCGGGAGCGCGACGAGCGCCAGATCCTCGCGGCACACGACCGCGGCGCCGAAGCCGAGCAGCGTGAGCCCCAGACGGCGCGAGACGACGCCGTAGCCGACGAGCAGCAGCGCGGGCACCGCCAGCAGGAGCGGGCGATAGGGAGACAAGGCGAGCGCAAGCGTGGGCGGGAACAGGAGGTAGACCGTGACCCAGCGGAACACGTCGGCGGGCGTCGCGTTGGCTACGGCGCGCACCAGCAGTCGGACGACGAAGGCACCCGAGGCCAGGGCGAGCGCTTGGACGAGCGCGACGGCGACGTGAGGCGAGCCGAGCTGCGAGAACGCTGCGTAGAGGGGCCAGACGAGGAGCGTGACGGGAGACCAGTGGCTGGGCCGGTGGAGCGGGTGGATCGTGTTCTCGAAGGGCGTGCCCTGGCCGACGGCCCACAGCATCTGGTGATAGAGGGCCTCGTCCTCGAACTCCGGCGACTGGAAAGTCTGCACGCGCAGCCAGCCGAGCCACGTGATGATTGCGGCCCAGACGAGGGCGAGGACCGTGACCAGGGCCAGCTCGCGTGAGCGGCTCACGCGCCGTGCGGGTCCGGCTTCCGGGCGATCGCGAGGAGCGCGCGGGCGGCGCCGCCAAAGCCCGACGTGGACTCGAGCAGGCGGTCGAAGGCCAGCAGTGCGTCCGCGTAGGCGGGATCGGCCAGGCGCTCGAAGTCGACCAGCCGGTGCAGCGGCCCGTCGGTCAGGTAGTGCGTCCCGTGCACGGCGAGCACCTCGAGCCCGGCGCGGGAGATGGCCTCGCTCAGGGTGTCCGCGGTGAAGTACCGGACCCACGTGTCGCCCGGGATCGCGTGCTCGGTCAGTGCGGCCGCTGTGGCGATGGCCTCCGCCGAATGCGCGATGGCCGGGTCGAGAGAGCCCACGCCGGACTCGACCGAGCACAGCAGCAGCCCGCCCGGTCGCAGCACGCGGGCCGCCTCGCGTAGCCCGTCCTGCGGCTCCGACAGGTAGCAGAGCACCTCGAGAGCGCTCACGAGGTGAAACGTGTCCCTCGGGAGTTCTCGCAGCGACTCGGCCGCCAGGTTCCAGAGCTCGAAGCGCCCGCCGCGGCGCGCCAGGTGGCCGAGCGCGAGCTCCAGCGCGCGGGGGTTGGGGTCGGCGAGCGTGACGGCCAGTCCGCGGTCGAGCCACTCGCAGGCGAAGCGACCGATGCCGCCCCCCAGGTCGAGGGCCTGTGCACCGGGAGGCAGCGTGTCGAGCCAGGTGCTCGCGCGTTCCAGGTAGAGGCGCTTCGAGAACTGCTTGAGCGCGAAGTTGGGCGAGCGCGGATCGAGCGTGTCCCACGACAGCGGGAACTCCGCCTGGAACCGCACGTCGCCGTCGACGTTCCAGCGGCCTGGTTCGGAGACCTCCGGTGCGCGGACCGGCGGGAATGCGAGCGCGAGCTGGCCTCCGGCCGCCGCGGCGGAGAGGTCGGAGAGCCACGCGCAGAACGCCGGGTCCGTCGTGTCCGGGGCGCTCGCCCACGCTTCGGACAAGGGTGAAGTGGGGCTGCCGGGACGCACGATCGAGAGGTCGAGAGGCACGCCCCGCAGCGTACCGACAAGTCGCGGCGGGGTCACGCTTCCGATTCGCGCCGCCCTCGCGAGGGCGCTGACGCTCGAGCCCTCACGCATTATTGTAAAGTAGTTCTTCAATTTGACACGGCGGAGATTCGAAGGCTAGCGTGCTCGCGTGCTTGAACGCGCGATTACACCTGCGCTGCTCCGGGCCGCGGCGACTATGCCGGTCGTTACGCTCGTCGGTCCGCGCCAGTCGGGCAAGACCACCCTCGTGCGACATGCGTTCCCTGACCACGCGTACGTGTCGCTGGAGCGACCCGATCTCCGCGCGCAGGCTCTCGCCGATCCGCTCGGGTTCCTCGACCGATTCGGACCTCGAACCATCCTCGACGAGGTGCAGCGCGCTCCCGAGTTGGCCTCCTACATCCAGGGCCGCGTCGATGACGACGGGACCCCAGGACGCTTCATCCTGACCGGCTCACAGAACTTCCTGCTCATGCAGCACGTCTCGCAGTCGCTCGCCGGACGCGTCGCAGTATTGCACCTGCTCCCGCTGACGGTCGCGGAGCTCTGGGGGCGCCCTGCAGTCGACGTCGGGCGTGTAGGCACGATCGACTCGGTCCGGACGTCACCGCGAGGGTCACTGTGGTCGACGCTCGTCGCAGGCTTTTATCCGCGAATCCACGACCGTGGCCTCGATCCCGGCGAGTGGCTGGCCGACTATCGACGCACGTACGTGGAGCGCGACTTGCGCGACGTTCTGCGCGTCATGGATCTCGCTGCCTTTGACCGGTTCCTACGGCTCGCTGCGGCCCGCACGGGGCAGGAGCTCAACTTGTCGGATCTCGCGTCCGACACAGGTATCAGTCAGCCTACGGCGCGGCAGTGGTTGTCTGCGTTGGAGACCGGCTTTCTCGTCATGGTCTTGTCACAGCATCATCAGAGCTATCGGAAGCGCCTACGCAAGCGCCCCAAGCTCCACTTTCTGGATACGGGATTGACGTGTCACCTGCTTGGCATTCGAGACGCATCGACGCTCGAGGCGCACCCGTTGCGTGGGGCGATTTTCGAGAGCTTCGTCGTCGGCGAGCTGGCCAAGGGATTTCACAATCGACGCATGGACCCGCCGCTCTTCCACTGGCGTGACGCGACCGGTCACGAAGTGGACATCTTGGTGGATCACGGGTCTCGGCTCATGCCCATCGAGGTCAAGTCTGGGAAGACCGTCGCCCCCGACGCGACCGCGACGCTCGAGTGGTGGTGCCACATCGCCGGCGCTCCCATCGCGGACGCGGTGCTCGTCCACGGCGGTGAAGACGCGTATCGACTGCGCGGAGTCTCTGTGCTGCCGTGGTACTTGGGGTAGCGACCTGAGCTTGTCGGTCACCGGACGATCACGGGCCCAGTCTGCCCCGGTCTTCGCGTGGGCAGACCTCCGAGGCAACGTTGACTTGAGTGATGTACGCGGCGAATCGCCCGGCTCTACTGAGTGGTTCTTCATCCGAAACCGTGGAGCGGGACGTCCCCGAGGCAGGCTCGCTGGGCCGGTCGGCCCGTGTCTTGAGTTGCGCTCTTCGGGTTGCGCCGCAGCAGGGACAATCAGTCGTCATCAGAATAGGGATTTCGCAGGTCGTCCGTGCTCTTGATCACACCCGACAAAAAGAATACGCCTATTCCGAAAGCTGCAACGCCACCCAGGAGGAGCGCCCCGCCCACGGCTCCGCCGACATCGAAACCCCACGCGGCCAGTCCGATGCCCGCTGCAACCCAGGGCAGCCCCCAAGACCAGCATGAAGAACCTCAGCCCGACCTCGTGCCTCTCGTCCAGGTCGCCCAGGAATTTGCCTGTCGCCAAGACAATCGCCGCTGCAGCTGCGATCCCCAATGCCCAAAGCGCGGCGTCCACGGGGCTTACGGTAGCACGGGTGCGCGGCCCCTATCCACTTGCCCTGAAGGCGGCACAAATCTGAACAACAGCTTGGTTGCCGGAATCTCTGGGGCACGATAGTCACCTCGAAAGCGCCAGACCGGCGAGGCCATGCTGCCGAGGTCCGTGTCCCTCGGGGTCACTCGCGGACTAGACGCCACCCAAGCCGAGAGCTGCTTCGGGGCTGACGCGTCTGACGGTATTCAGCACGTCGAAGTCCTGATCCACCGACACGAGCACAGGAATCTGTGCGTTGATCATCACCCCGACGTGTCCGGCATCGCGTGCTCCGAACTGCGGGTGGCGGTTGAGCAGGTCGCATGCCGCACGCACGTCTTCTCTGCGGACGGGGAGGACGTCCGCAACGAGTGCGGAAGCGGCGCGCACTGCCGTACCCGCCGCCGCACGGCCAAAACGACGGGCGCGAACGTGGAGGATCTCCTGCAACACCTCGGTGCTCGTAGCCCCGTCCAGCGCGCCCTCGGCAACGGCCCGGAGTACGGCTGGGCAGAACTGACGGTGGGGGCCCTCACCCCCGGTCGCGTAGAGGAAGATGTTCGCGTCGAGGAAGACCCTAGCCATGGCGGGTCTCGATCTCGGTCTTCAGCTCTTCCCATGCCGGCAGCGGCGTCTCGGGGAGGTCTACGAACGCCGTAGCGGCCTCGACGCGCCGCGCCCGTTGCACTCCCGCGAGGAGCTGGGCTCGTGCCGCCTCGCGCATGAGATCGGCGACCGATGCTCGTCGCTCGCGCGCCAGCTTCTCGATGGCGTCGAACTCGGCGGGTTCCATCAGGACTTGGACGCGCTTGGTCATTGCCATGCGACTAGCATGCACATGTGCATGTCAAGCTCCAGCGTCGTTCGCGGGCCTTGGATTTCACCGCCGCTTGGTCTTTTGTTAGACTAGGTAAGCCGCTAACATCCCTAGCTTGAACACCGAGGCCCACTGGCCTCATCAGGAGGCCCCGTGGCTGACTCCGCAGCGACCCCGACACCCGCTCCCGCCTCTGAAACGACCTCGACGCCTTCATCCTCGAGCACGCCGTCTGCGCCGTCGTCGACCACCTCGCGCGGGCGCGTCATGCGCAAGGCCCTCCGAGGCGCGTCGTTTGCGGACGCCGCCTCCCGCCTGTCGCTGCGCTCGGCTGCGGGACAGACCACGACGGCTCAGGATCCCAACGCGGCCGCTTCGGCCGGCTTTTCCGGCGGCGGCGGTGCGGTGCCCTACCAGGCCGAGATGGAGCAGCGGTTCGGGACCAGCTTCGCGGACGTGCGCTCGCATACCGGGGGCGCGGCGGCCGAGGCGTGCGACTCGCTCGGCGCGCAGGCGTACGCCGTGGGCAACGACGTCGCTTTTGCCTCTGCCTCCCCCGACGCGGCCACGGTCGCGCATGAGCTGACCCACGTCGTGCAGCAGGCGGGCGGCCGTGGGACGGGACCCATGCCGCTCGCGGCCAACGGCATCGAGAGCCCGAGCAGCCCCGCCGAGCACGAGGCAGACGCCGTCGAGGCCTCGGTCCGCTCCGGTGGACCCATGCCCGAGATTGGCGCGCGTCCCACCGGCATCGCGCGCGATCCGGTCCCGGGCACGCCGCGCACTCAGCCCGCCGCCAACGCGCAGTCTGAGGTCACCGCGGTCGGCGACGCGCACACCGCCGAGCTCGAGCAGATCGTCCAGAACCTCCGCGGCGGCACGGGCGACGGCGACGTCTTCGCCGTGCTGCGCATCCTGTCCCACTGGGATCTGGGGACCATCACGTCCTCCTGGATCGCCATCGCTCAACGGCACCCCGATGACGACTGGCTCTGGGACTTCTGCGACAACGTCGGCCTCACTCACTTTCGCCAATTTCCTCGCGAGTGCGTGGGCACGTTCTCGGCACTGCGCGCCGAGCGCAAGCTCGAGAAGGCCATCGATCTCACCAATACCGGCTTCCTGAACGGCGTCTCGGATGAAGAGGCGATGTACGCCTTTATCCTCCTCCGCACGATGACGCCCGACCAGGTCCAGCGCTTTCGCGATCACGCGGGCGGCGAGAACTGGAGCGAGCTCACGCGGCACCTTCAGCGCACCGATCGGGACCTGCTCGATCAGGCCATCAACCCCGACCGTGAGGCGGCGCTGCGGCGCGAGGAAGAGACCCGGCGCACCGAGTCCACCGCGGAGCGCACGGCCCTCCAGAACCAGGAGACGCAGGGCGTCCTCTCGCGGATTCGGCGCAACCTGGAGTCCGGCATCTTCAACCCGGTCACTGACGAGGAGGCGCTCCACGTCCTCGCGGAGTTCGTGCGCATTCGTGAGGATCACGCCGCGGTCGGCGCCATCGTGCGTAGCCTGGAGCTCGGTGGCTACATCGATCGCTGGATCGAGAACCTCCCCGACAACGTCCGCAGCAACCGCGGCGAGCAGATGCAGGCGTTTCTGGCCGTGCTGCGCCATCGCCCGCCGGAGCACACGCTGCGCTTCGTCAACGCGCTCCTCTCGACCGGCCTCTTCGACTGGGCGGTCACCGAGCGCGAGGCCCAGCTCGCCTACTACCTCATCCGCGCGCAGCCCCCCTCAGTGCAGCAGGGCTTCCGTGAGCGGGATCAGGGCCACTGGCTCGAGCGCATGGAGACCAACCTGGGCGTCCAGTTCGTGACGCAGGCCGACACCGGCGACGGGCACGGCTTCGGTACTGCGAGCACCGAGGACGAGCGCGCTGCGCAGGATCGGGCCGACGCGGCGCTCACGGGCGACACGCCGCGCTTCGAGGCGTTTACGGCGCTCTTGACCCGGCTGACGAGCACGATGAACCAGGCCAACGCGACGGAGGCCTACACGCTGCTCACCGCGGAGCCGAACGTGGCGATTCGGCAGGCGATGGTGCGTCGCATGGACGCCGTCCAGCTCGTGAGCGGCGTGCTCTCGCAGCTCGGCACCCGGTGGATTTGGGCCGAGGAGCGTCGTCGCGTCACACTCACCATTCTGGCCGCGCGCGATCCGATGCGCTCCATCGCCGAGATTCAGTCGCTCATGTCGGTCGGCTTGTTCGATTGGGCCGTCACCTCCGACGACGCCTACATGGCCTTCAGCCTGGTGCGGTCGCTGCCCGAGGGCTATCGGCACCAGTTCCAGCAGCAGAACCCGGACTGGTGGTCCCGCATGGAAGCGGAGATGAACCAGAGCCAGCGGACCTCTGACGACCTCAACCTCTACCGCGGCGGCGAGGACGGCGCGGACCGGCGGAGCATTCTGGCGCAGGTGAGCGACGCCCGGACCTGGTCGGGCACCACGCCTGCCGCCCAGCAGCAGCTCGGCAACGTGTGTCGGATGGCCATTGCAGCGGGCCATCGTCGCGAGGTGCACGAGGCGGCCACGGCCAACCACGGCTTCGAGCAACACACCGCACTCATGACGCAGCTCGGGCTCCGTGCCGGCCCCTATGTGGCGGCCGAGATCGAGGGCAACAACTACTGGCGCGAGGGTCCGCTCCAGTGGACGGCCGAGACGGCGTCGATGGTCGGCCAGGCGGTCGACGCGCTCGCTCAGACCGAGCAGATCACGATGGCGGGAGACAGCCTCGGCGTGCGCGGGCTGGAGCTCGATGAGGTCCAGGACATCACGGGCGGCAGCCTCGCCGGGATGCGCTTCCGGCGAACGGAGGGCGCCGAGGACGACACCGTCAATACGCTGGATGCCCACCTCAACGGCAACGACGGCACCCTCTTCGTCGAGGCGCCGGACCTCCAGATCGAGGCGATTCGTTATCCGTACAACGACATGGTGCTTCAGACGGGCGCCATGCGCATCCAGGGGCTCGTGCTCGACGCCACCTGGCGCACCGAGGCGCGGCCCGACCAGAACACGACGCTCGTCCTCCGCATCCGCGCGCTGGATGTGCGTGACATCACGGTCATTCTGCGGGACTCGCAGGTGGCCATCAGTCACGTTCAGCTCCAGAACCTCGAGGTCCACGCCGCCGAACTGCCGGTCCCGGCCGATCAGCTCACGGGACGGCCCGAGCAGTCGCGGGTCATCCTGCAGAACCTCCAGGTGCAGCAGACGGCGCTCATGCAGCTGCTCGACAATGTGAGCGGCGTGCGGCAGGGCGTCACAGGGACCGACTTCCGCGGCGGCATCATGAACGGCCCGGGCGGCATGCAGCTCTCGGTCGGGGACCTGCTTGTCGAGGGCATCACGACGAGCGGCGGCGCGCACGTGGACAGCGTTCATGCCGAGAACCTCCAGCTCGACCTGGAGCACCTGCCGTCGCGCTACACGGCCGCCCGTATCACCCAGCTGCGGCGGACCATCGAGCGCAACCGCGCCCGCATCGCCACCCTCGATCAGCAGCAGAGCCAGGGCGCTCAGCGAACTCCCGAGCAGCGCGAGCTCGATACCCACGAGCGCGAGCGGCTCACACGCGAGATTGGTGAGATCGAGGCGCAGATCCCCACGCTCGAGCAGCAGATCCCCGCGATGCAGACGAGCGAGGCGCGCTACCTGGAGTTGTACGGTATTCAGCGCAATGGCGTGCTGTCGCCCGAGCAGCTCGACGAGTTCACGCGGCTCCAGCGCTCGTTCCACGGCGGCGCCACGTTCTCGGCCGGGAGCCTCGAGGTCGCGGGCGTTGGCACGGCGCCCGGGCAGTCCATGGGCACGTTCCGCGCCGAGGGCATCGACGGCAGCGGCTCCACCGGCGCCATCGGCATGTCGATGATGAGCTCGCAGACCTACGCCGCGCTCGGCTTGTCGGGCGCGCCGCACACGGCCGCGGGCGGTCCGCCGGTCGACCAGATGGAGCTGCGGGCGCAACGCATCACGGCTACGGGCGCTCCGGGGCTCGAGTCGGCCGAGCTGCGTGGCTTGCGGGTCGGCGGCGGCGCCAACGGGACGCAGGCCAACGGCTCGGTCCAGGTCGGCGAGCTATCGGCCTCGGGTATCGACGCGGGCGGCGTGCACGTCGGCTCGGTGTCCGGCACCGACATCGGCGGCAGCGTCACGGGCGCGCTCGGCATGCTGTCGGGGCAGCGCGACGCGCTCCAGCAGGGCGAGGTCCACGCCGGCTCCCTGCACGTGCGCGACGCGACCCATACCTCGAGCGGCACGCACGTCGACTCCGTGGACGCGACGGATCTGCGCGCTGGGCTCGACACCACCACGGGCGGCGGGACCGCGAGCGTTCACGCGGGCGATCTGCGCGTGCAGGGCGTGTCCACCGCCGGCGGCACGGCCGTGCAGGACGTTCATCTCCAAGGCGCCGATCTCTCCGCAAGCGGGCTCGGCAATCCGCTCGCGGCCGGCTGGTCGCCCGTGGATCGGGATCTGTCGCTGAACGTGCACCTCGACAGCCTGACGGTCGCCGGGCTCGACCTCATCGCTGGCAACAAGTCCATTCGCGCGCAGCGGGCCGCGCTGACCGGCTTCGACGCGAGCGTCGCCGTGCGCGTGGGCCAGGACGCCGAGCAGCACTACGTCCTGCGAGCCGGCTCGCTCTCACACCTGCACATCGGGCGGCTCGAGGGCACCCAGCTGCGCGCGGTCGTCCCGGTCGGCGGCGAGCGCGTCGAGATCGTGGTCCCGACGGCCGCCATCAATGGGCTCGATGTGCGCGACGTCCCGCTCGTGGGCTTCGATCCGCTCACCATGACCGGGCAGCTGCGCCTCGACTCCGCGAGCTTGCAGCTCAACGCCAGCATCGGCAGCTACTTCCGCTCGCACGGGCACCTCTCAGTGTCGGACCTCTCGCTCGGC
The DNA here is from genome assembly GCA_005776585.1 of Pseudomonadota bacterium. Classification (GTDB taxonomy): domain Bacteria; phylum Myxococcota_A; class UBA9042; genus SXOX01. The sequence goes on from SXOX01000103.1 coordinate 77,563, forward strand.
GCCTTCGAGAACGGCGACGTGCGCTTTCATCTCGGCGATCTCACGCTCGAGCAGCTCGGCTTCTCGGCCACCGATGACGTGCCACCCGACTCGATCGTGGCTCGGCTTCGCGGCGCTCGAGGCGAGGTCAACCGGATCGGCGGGCTCTCGGCGGATGGCGGCGTCAATCGCCAGACAGGTGAGATCACGCTGGATGCGCGCCTCGCGGCCATTCAGCTCTCGGGCGTTCACTGGGCGTCGGAAGGTCGCGGGCTGGACCTCGACGGCCAGGTGAACGTGCGCGATGTCTCGTTGGGCCTGCGGGCGACGATCGATCCCGCGCTCATGGGCCGCGGGCGTCGCTCGGGCGACGCGGTGCGCTCGCTCGTCGTCGATCACCTCGGCATCGAGCAGATCGAGGGCACGGGCATCCACTTCCACGACGACGCGCGCAACCTGCACGTCGATCTCCAGCGCGGCTACATCGACGGCATCGAGCTGTCGAACTTCGTGCTCGGGCCCAACACCTTCAACCTGAACGTGCGCGGCGCGGGGCTCGAGGGCTTCCAGTTGGGTCTGCAGCAGGCGCTCGAGACGGGCGGCCAGCGCATCATCCAGGCGCACGGCACCGCACGTGTCGGCGGCATCACGGTCGCGCGGGCCAATGACGGCACGACGACCTTCGACATTGGCGGCGCGTCGCTCAACGGCGGCGCCAACGTGCAACAGACCGACGCGCAAGGGCGAGTCACCCGGACGGACGTGAGCGGCACCGCGAGCCTCACCGGCGTCAACGGCACGCAAGGGCCCGACGGCCTCTCCGCGAACGTGGCCGGCGGGCAGCTGAACGGCAACGTCGAGCACCACGGCGCCGATGGCTCGACCACGAACGCCCACGCGAGCGGCAACTTCACCGGTGCGCATGTCGACACCCGCGGCGGCGTGAGTCGGGCTGGCGTGGATGACGCGAACATCGACGTCAGCGGCCAGACCACGGACGCGCAGGGCCACGGCGGTCACTTCAACTTCGGCCTCCACGGCTTCAACGGCGACGTGACGGTGACCGACACCGGCCTCGAGGCCACGCTCGGGGTGCGTGATCTCGGCCTCCGCAACGTGGACTGGTCGGGTCAGATGACGGGCAAGCGGCTCGGCATCCACATCGGCAACGCCGGGCTCGTGGGCGTGCGCGCGCGCATGCAGGGCGCGTTCACGGGCACGGGCGCCAATCGGACGTTGAGCCAGCTGACCGTGATGGAGCTCGTCGTCGAGCGCGTGAACGTGGACGACACCATCGTGCACTACGATGACGTCGACATTACGCTCCCCCACGGCCATCTCTCGGGCATCAACCTGAGCGGCCTGCGGCTCGACATCAACGCCGCGGGTGTGAGCGTCGCGGCCGGCGCGCAGCTGGGGCTCCAGGAGGCGAGCATCCAAGGCCTGTCAGCGCGGGTGGGTGATTCGTTCTCCGCCACCGGAAACGTCACTGCGACGGGACTGAACGTGACGACGCTCGGCGGCAATGGCTTCGAGGCGTCGCTGGACGACATTCGCGCAACAGGGCTCGCGGCGACCGTCGACGGCAGCGGGCGTGGCTTCGCCTCGCTTGGCGCCAGCGGCATCACGGTGCGGCGGACGGCCGCGGGGACCGACATCACGGCCGGCCAGGTCGACTTCCAGACCACGGCCACGGGCACGGGCGACTCGGTGACGATCCCGGGCTCGGCCGCCTCCACACCGACCTACCAGTACCGGTGGCAGCTGCCGTTCATGGACAACCTCAACGGCAACGTGATGATCATGGTGCCGGTCAACGGGTCGTTTGCGAGCGTGGGCATCAACTGCGCCAACGGGCATCTCCAGCCGGGCGCGTCGCTCGCGCAGCTGCATCTGCCGTGGCAGGAGATCTTCCACGTGTTCCTGCCGGAAGCGGCGATCGTGCAGCTCTCGGCCATCGTGGTCGGCGCCATCATCGACGTCGTGCAGCCCGAGTTCACGCGGCTGCGGCCGTACTTGGAGGACATGCTCAACGCGCCGGCGACGTCGTCGGCGGCCAGCGCGCCGATGACCATCGACGTCAACGAGATGTCCAGGCGTGCCGTCGACGGCATGGGCGGCGCGAGCTTCCTGCTCGACATGGCGGCGCCCACGGGCCGCGGCGTCATCGGCACCGCGACCGACGGGCTTACGGGACTGCTCATTCGATGGGATCCGCTCGGGCTCATCGATGACGACCAGGAGGCTGAGGTCGCGCGCATGCACGCCGAGGAGGTCCGGCGCGGGCGCGAGCAAGCCGTGCGTGACTGGATTCGGTCGATTCACCTGGGCATCGGCGTCAGCGCCTCGGGTGGTGTGCATTCGGACCGGCACCGGCTGCCGACGGGCGCGTGGGAGAACGTCCTCGATGCGAACGCGGCCGCGCGGCTCTCCGGTCGCGGGCAGGTCGGCACCTCGATTCGCCTGGGTGCGGCGGTCAACGTCAACAACATCACGGCCAACTTCGGCGGGACGACCGTGGGCGTCGATCAGGTCACCCTCAACGCTGGCGCCCAAGGCGGCGTGGATGGCCAGGGAACGATGACCGGCGACGGGAGCATTCGCGGCGGCGCGACGGGTCTGCGCGTGCACATCCCCGGCGGCCGCTAGATCTCCGTCCAGAACGCGACGATGAGCGACGAGCGGGAGTCGACGCCCGCGCGCTCCAGGATGCGGCCCACATGCGCCTCGACCGCGCTCTCGGTGATGCTCAGTTTCCGCGCGACCTCCTTGTTGGCGGAGCCTGCCGCGACCAGGGCCAGCACGTCGGCCTGTCGCTCTGTGAGGCTCCAGTCCTCGCGGGCCCGGTGCACGCGATCCTGAAGCGAAGGCGCCGCGACCACGAGCAGCACGTGCCGGCCATCGGCCGTGTCGAGCTCGGAGACGTCCCACGCGGGAGGGCGGGCTCCGGCCACCATGCGATGCAAGAGCGTGAGCCGCTCGGAGGCGACGTGCGGCCGCTTCGAGCCGCGGGCGATCGAGGCCGGGATGATGGTCGTGTCCTCTGACGACGTGACGACGAGGTAGGCCTCGGTGGCGCCGGCGAGGAGGCGGCTGACGAGGCGATGGACGGTCACGCTGCGGCAGCCCAGCTGCGCGAGAGCGAGGTTGAGGGCGTCGGTGGTCATGCGAGCGCACAGCGCACGCGCCGTGCCAGGTACCAGGTGAACTGGCCCGCCTCGCTGTGGTGCGATCCCCACAACGCTTAGACCCGTCGCGACCCTCGTCCGACCCTCGGTGAGCCTCGGCCGAGGGTTCAGCGTTGGCGTGTGGGGTTTTCCACACAGGGCAGGGGTATTGAGTGACAGCGCGTGCTGGAGTAATGTTCGTCGCATGGCTACTCAATGGCGACGATGCAGCGCGCTGCTTCTCATGGGCCTTCTCTCCGCGTGCGGCGCCGTGGAGGCCGAGCCGTGCGCGACCGCCTCAGATTTCGCCGCGACGACCGCGAGCGAGGTGGTGTACGTCTCTGCGGCCTGCTCCGGCGGCGATGGCAGCCTGGCTCACCCGTACAGCACGCTTTCCGCCGCAATCGCGGCCGCGCGCCCAGGGGCGACCGTGCTTGCAGCCAAAGGGACCTACGCCGAGCACCTCACGATCGACAAGTCACTCCGAATCGTCGGGCCGTCGGACGCGGCCATGGAGCGCGGCATCATCCTCCAGGTGCCGGCGCCGCCCTCGGCGGCGATCATCCTCAAGGTGCCGCGACCCGACGACCTCGGCATCATCCTGAAGGCGCCCAAGCCCGAGGCGGCCGTGCACATCACCAGTGGCGAGGTCGTGCTCGAGGGGCTCGCGGTCCAGTCATCGCAGGTGTCTGGCGTGCAGGTGTCTGGTGGCAAGGTGACGCTCCGGCGCGTCCGCATCGACGGCACCCGCGCCGATGCCCAGGGGAAGTTCGGAGACGCCGTCTTGGCGACTGGAGGGGCCACCATCACGCTCGAGAACGTCGCCGCCGTGGGCGCGGCGCGCTACGGCGTGGCTGCCGTGGGTGCCGAGGTCATCGCGGCGGGCTGCCTCATCTCCGGCAATGGGGCTGGCGGCATGCGCGTCGAGGACAACCCGCTGGGGACCTCGGCGCTGACCGCGACGGAGCTCCGCGACAACCGCGTCGCTGGCGTGGCGGCGTTCTCCAGCCGGGGCATCATCCTCCAGTACAACGCCATCGTGGGTACGACGGCCGCTGCAGGCGACGCGCTGGGCCTTGCCGATGGCCTCGTGGTCGGCGCGCTCTCCGGGTCGCCGGCGAGCGTGGGCGATGTCCGCCTCGGCGTGGGGAACGAGGTCCGCGGCAATGCCCGCGTGGGCGTGCTCGTGGCTGCAGGCGGGCGCAGCGCGCTGACGGACGCGCGCATCGAGGGCAACGCGCTCGGAGGCGTCTGGCTCCAGGACGTTGCGGGTACGACGACGCGGCTGGAGCGGCTGACGGTCGTCGACAACGGACTGATGGGCGTGGCCGTGACGCTGGGCGCCAAAGCCGAGCTCACCGACTGCACCATCAGCAAGACGCGCCTCGTCAACGCGTTTCAGGGCGCGAGCCTGGTGTCGGTCGGTGACGGCGTGGGTGTGCTTGCCGGCGCGTCGGTGGCTCTGAAGGGCGGGACCGTGAGCGGCAACGGCCGCGCGGGCGTGCTCTTCGATGGCGCTGCCGGCGGTGGCGCCTCTACCGTCACCGGCGCAGTCGTCCGCGAGAACCGCGTGGGCATCATCCTCCAGCATCCGCGACCCGAGGGTGCGGCGACCGTCTCGGCGGACGCCAAGGTGAGCGCCAATGTCGAGAAAGACGTCGATGTGGTGGCCGAGGAGTCCAAAGCCTACGGCGTGAGTGACGCGGCCAAGAAGGGCTTGGCGGCGACGGCGCCCTAGGCCCGGTAGAGATCTGGATTGACGTGTCCACCTCCTGTCACTATTGTGGTCACATGGATGTCGGCGTTCGAGAGCTGAAGCAGCACCTCTCCGAGTACCTCGATCGTGCTGCTCGTGGAGAGGTCATCTGCGTCACCGATCGCGGCCAGCCAAAGGCGCTACTGTCGCCATTGCCGCAAACGAGTCGTTTGGAAGAGGGCGCGCGCGAGGGCTGGGTCCGCCTGGGCTCAGGTCGACCACCTGTGCGTGTCGTTCGGCAAAAGGGCACGCGCCCCTCGACCGACGTGCTCGACGACGACCGAGGGACCTGATGCAGTATGTGGACACAAGCGCACTCCTCAAGCGCTACGTCGATGAACCGGACAGCGACCGGTCCGAGACGGTGTTGCTCGCGGATCCGGAGTGGGTCACTGCGCGGCACACGCTCATCGAGACCCGGCGCAACCTCGCGCGACTCTTGCCGTCGGATGTGGCCCGAGCACGCGCGCTGGAGGCCTTCGCCGCAGACTGGGAGCGCATGTCACAGGTCGAGCTCGATGCGACGACCTGTGAATCCGCTGCAGCCATTGCCGTGTCCACGGGCGCGCGCACGCTGGACGCGCTTCACATTGCGGCTGCCCTCCGCGTGGGTGGTGCGGGTTCGACCTTCGTGACGTTCGACGCAAAGCAAGGTGGTGCCGCGCGTGCCCTGGGGCTCGTGGTCGTTGGGCCCTGAGCGTCCGGTCCGCCGCGGCGCGCGCTGGGGCCTCGTCGCGCTGGCGCTTGCGGTTCAGTGCACCGCTGAGACGCCTACGATGGCGCCGGTCGAGCCGCCGGATGTCGGGCCAACGGACTTGGTGCGCGAGCTCAGCGACTTGGCGCTGCCCGACTCCGGGCCTGAGGTCGGGGTGCCAGACGCGCTGCCCGAGCTCCCCAAGGGACCGTGCTCCCCCAACCCGTGCAGCCAGTCTCCGTTGGACCGCACCTGTGCCGGGACCATCGCCGGGCCGGCCTCCGAGCCGGGAGTCTGTACGGTGGCGCCGCAGAAGGCGCCGCTGTGCACCTATCTGCCCATCTCGGGATCCGAGTCCGTCGACTGCGCCGCCTCCACGTCCGTCTGCTCCGAGGGAGCGTGCGTGCCCACCGGAGCGCCCGAAAGCTATGTCTTCTCGAGCGATGTCACCTACCTCGACCACGTCACCTTCGCTGGCGCCGACTGCTGTTGGGACTTCACGGACGACGGTGTCGTCGACAACCAGCTCGGCGCGCTCTTCACGGCGATCGCGGCCTCGCTGGGCGAGTCCGGGACCGCGAATGACATCCTCATGGGAGCGCTCACACGCAATCAGTTCGGGTTGATGCTTGAACGACGCCAAGACGGCGGCAGTCTCATCCTTCATGCGGTTCGGCGCGTGAAGGGAGTCGAAATCGACGCGCCGAGCCCGGTCCCAGTCCTGGTGACGCGCCCATCGTTTGTCGCCGGCACGGCACAGCCCATGAGCGTATTCGTCCTTGGTTCGACGGCGCCAAAGCTCATCGCAACGGCCGAGCGGCTCTCCGTCGATATCCCACTCGGCTTCAAGCTCCTGAGAAACCGCATGGCGTCGGGCCACCTCGAGGGGATCCCCGCCAGCGGCGGATTGCTGGAGAAGGGCCGGCTCGCGGCGGTCGTTCATCTCCAGGAGTTTGCCGCCATGTTCAACGCCTATATCACGACTCACTGCGCGTGCGTGGGCTTGGGTGACACGCCCCTGATGGCCGGTGGCGCGCCGGGAGTGCCCATCGTGTGTGCGGACGTCGACGCGGGCAAGCTCCTGACGTGTGGCACCCGCTTCATCGATGGCTACTGCCGCGACCTCGCGCAGTACTGTCCCTTCATCGCCGCCGTGGCGGAGCCGGATGTCGACACTGACGGCAACGGGAAGCCCGACGCGATCTCGCTCGGGCTGGTGTTCAGCGGTCGCCCCGCCGTCGTGACGGGTGTCGCCGCGGAGTGACGCGTTAGAAGATGCCCGCATCCGCGCCGTGTGCGCCGGTCAAGTCCGCCACGACCTGACCCACCTCGGCGAAGGAGACGACTCGAAGCGGGGTCGCTTCGACCGAGGGCGGCGCCGCGGAGGTCTGCGACGCAACGATCAGGATCAGCTCCGGCCGGTAGGCCTCCGCGAAGCTGCGGGTCGAGCGTGTGACCCGTGGGGCGCCCGCCTTGACCTCGATCCCGACGACCCGCCCTCCGGAGACCAGAACGAAGTCCATCTCCGCGCCGCCCTTGGCGTTCCAGTAGTGGAGGGACCAGCCAAAGCCGAGCGACTTGGTCAGCTCACCAAAGACCCAGCCCTCGGCGAGCGCACCGCGGTCGGGCCTGACGTCGAGATCGGGCGAGAAAGCGTTGAGCGCCGCGTTCCGTAGGCCCATGTCATAAAAGTGTATGCGGGTCGCGTGCGTCAGCTCGCTTCGCTTCCCGCCCGCGAAGGGACTGAGACGCTTGACGATGAACGCCTCCTCCAGAAGCGTGAGGTAGTCGCGCACGGTGCCTGCGGCGATCCCGAGGTGACTCGACCACTCGGCGAGGTTCACCAACCCGCCAACCTGGCCTGCGGCGAGCTGAACCAACCGGCGAAAGGCATCGACATACTTGATCTGAAAGCGATCGGAGGCGTCGCGAACGACGATCGCCTCGAGCAGTTCGGAGAGCTCCCGCGCCGGATTCGCGGCCAGCCAGACGCCCGGGTAGCCGCCGAAGAGCCACTGTCGCCGCGCGTTGCGCTCCGCCTGCGCGATCGCAGCCGCATGCACCGGCAAGGCGTTGGCTTCGGTGAGTTCCAGTACGGACAGCGGAAGGAGGCGCCGCCGCGTCGCACGCCCCGCGAGACTCTCGCGCGTCCGAGCCTCGAGATGGAAGCTGGAGGAGCCCGTGGCCCACACATCGAGGCCTTGCCGCGCATCGACGAGCCCCTTGATCAGCAGGCCCGCGTCCGAAAGGTGCTGGGCCTCTTCGAGAAAGAGTCGTGTGACCGTTGGGAACTCGTGTGACAGGTCCGCCAGCACGCCGCCAGCTGAGGACAGCCAGGCGCGAATCCGCTCCTCCTCGCAGTTCAGCCAGAGCACGGAGCTGCTCTCGTACGCCGCGAGCCGGCTCCAGACCCACGAGGACTTCCCCACCTGGCGCGGACCGACGACCAGCTTCGCCTTGCGCACGTCGTCGAGCCCTGTAGGGTCGACCCGACGCGGGATCCAGGGGGTCTGCACGTGTCGGCTGACAGTTCGAGGCCACTCTGCGGGGTCGACGAGCCAAGGGTTCGTCTGAAGCAGTCGGGCGCGGATCGTGGGCTCCACCCGAGCCACCGTAGTTGGGCACGAGGCCTCAGTCAATCTATTCTCTGTTTAGGCAGGAAAAACGTCACCACTGGTGAGGTTGAGACAGGAAGATCAGAGAAAGGACTTCGGTAAAGGCCCGCATCATCGCAGGGTGTCCGACGATCCGGCGGGGACGGTGCGCGCAGACCTAGCTCGCGATGACCGACCCAACCGCCATCGCAGATGCTGTCTGCTGTACGTCATGGGTCGCAAATCAGTAGCGAGCTCGTGTCAAGGCAGACGATCACATCGCTTGCTCTCGCTCGGCCCGATCGGCGAGGAGCGCATCGACCAGCGGCACGGCCGAGGCCACGGTCACAGCGTCAGGCAGCCGGAGCGGCTCGCTCGACCACGAGCAGTAGCCGCTTCGCACGAGCGCCCGCAGCCGCCCATCAGGAGTGTCGATGGGAACAATCCGGCCAACGGGACGGCCACGCTCCGTGATGGTGACGGTGCCACCAGCTTTCACGATCGCGAGACTCGCGCTCAGTTGGTCCTTCAGCTCTGTGACTCCAACCGTGGTCCCGATGACGCACCCCCATTGGTGGCCACAGCGTACTCTCAGGTGGCCACAATTCAATCCGCGGAGCTTCGACGCCGACCGAGCGTCTATCGGGGCGTCGCCGTTGGTCCAGCGGGGACGGCCAGCGCGCCGTCGGGCCAGATGTCGCGGATGCGGTTGTCGCGAACGACCGACAGGGTGTCTACGCTGAAGTCCGCGCCGTTCTGGAACACGAGGCCGAACGCGTTGCCCTCGATGTGCAGGCCGCTGAGTTGGCCGGCACCGTGCGTCGCGAGGAGGCCCGCGCGCGCGCAGCCGGTAATCGTGACGTCCTCGAGCGTTGCTGCCGCCGGCCGGACGAGCAAGACACCGTCTCCCGCGCCGCTAGCGAGCTGCCCGTCGAGTGTCAGGACCTCCCCGGCGCCGACGCCATCGATTGTGACCCTCCGCATCGAGAGCGAGGCGAGCTGGACCCAGGTCCCCGCGACGCGACCGCCCTCTATCGCCACGTCCTCCAGCGTCACGGCACCGCCGACCTGGGCCGAGACTCCGAGCGCGACGGCGTCGTCGCAACGACCGAGTTCGGTGAGGCGGGCCCGGCGCACGGTCACCGACGATGGTGCGAAGTGCGAAGAAATCGCCGAGCGACAGGTACCGCGAATGACTGCGTCCGTCATCGTGACCATGGCGCCCCCCAACGCGCCGATGCCGACGCCCTGGTCCCAACCCGGCGCGGGTGCGACGCGGTCGACGAGCAGTCCGTCGAAGCTCCACCGTTCTCCGAGTCTGTCGATCGTGACGGCGCTCCCTGCCATGTCTCGGATCGTGACGTCGCGCGCGGAGAGCGTCTCCTGGCCGTCGCCCCAGAGACCCGCAGGCTTCTCCCGTGGATCGCCGAGCCGCTGTCCGTCAATGACGACGCGCTCGAGGTCGACGGTTTCGCCCGACTTGCCGTCGACATGAATCGCCTCCGATGTGAAGTCCAGGATGGCCACGTCCCGCAGTGTGGCGAGCAATGGTCGCGTGCCGCTCATGACGGCGAGGGCACGGGTGCCGACGTTCTTGTAGCCACCGGGCGTGTTGCGCACGCCGCGAATCAAGACGTGGTCGAGGGTCACCTCCGTCCCGCTGAGCCACAGGCCGGTTCTGTGCGGGCCGACAATCGAGGTGGCCGCGATCGTAAGCGACCCCGTCGCCCAGTCGCCGGGGTGCGTGTTGCCCGCGAAGACGGCCGCGTCCCAGGCGGGTCCGACCGCTTCCATGTGGGTGTCCCGAATCAGCATCGGTGCCCCGAGCGCGATCGATTCGATGGCGCCGCCGTGGCCTTCGTACTCGAAGGACGCGCTCGTGACCTCGAGCGGCGTTCCCATGACTGCGACCGCCGAACCGGAAGCGCCGCGGATCGTCACTCGGTTCAAGTGGAGCGCTACGCAACCGCCGGCACCGACGGCGTGCGAGCTCGTTTCGCGGATCTGGACGTCCTCGAGCTCGACGGGACCCGCCCCGCTGCATCGGACCGCGGTCAAGGTCCTGGAGAACGTCAGGTCCGAGACACGCAGGGCGCCACCGGGCAGAAGGTCGAGCGTCGGCCCGTCACTTGCTCCCTCGACGCGCACCTGGTTCGGACAGACGCCAACCAGCGCGAGTGGGCGCCGAATCAACGCAGCCGCTCGGTAGGTGCCTGGGGCGAGGAGCAGCGTTGAGCCCGCGGGCGCCGATTCGATGCGCTCGGTCAGATCCTCCGAGCGCGGCACGACGTGCCCGTCCGGGTAGAGCGCCTCGAGCGCCGCGATGGTGCGACAGCCGTTCGGTCCGTCGATGGGCACGCAGCCCTCCGAGGGCGAGACGCGTGTGTCCGGCGGACAGACCGCGCGGCGAGGATGGCAAGTGCCATCTCGCAGGCGGAAGACCTCCGGGCAGCGCGGCAGGCCGACCGACCGGCACCCGAGCCGGAGGAACGGGAACGTCCCCGGCGGGCAATGGTCGAGGACCGTGAGGCACGGGCCACCGGGCGCGGGGTTGGGGTCACGACAGACCGGGCTGGTTGGCGGCACCACTTGCGCAGTCTCGGTCGGAGCGGTGACGTCCGGCGCGTTCGGTGACCCTTCGGTCTCCGCTGCCGGCTGCACGGGCACATCACACGCGGCGCAAAGCGCCAGCAGCACGGCACGCAGGGCTCGCGAAGCGGAGTGCATGTCCCCAAGGGTAGCCTGCGTGCCAGCAGAAAGCACTCCCTGGTCGTACGTCGGGCGGAAGGGCCCGGCGAGCACGCCTTCCCCTGGCCGATGCCCAGCCATCGTGGCATCTTGCAGACGTGCAGCGCTTCGCCACGGGCACCTCTGACTTTCTCACCCTTCGGGCGCGCCAGGCCGTCTACGTCGACAAGACTGAAGCGTTCGTGGCGCGACTGCTCAACGACGTCGTGGACGCCGCTCTTTTTTGTCGTCCGCGTCGTTTTGGCAAGACGCTCAACATGACGACCCTGCGCGCCTTCGTCGAACCCGCTGCCAATCCAGAGGCGGTGCGGGCGGCGTTTGCGGGCCTTGCCATCGAACGGGCGGATGAGCGGGTTTGGCGACACTTTCAATCGCACCCGGTCATCTGGCTCTCGTTCAAAGACGTGAAGCAGGCGCACTGGGCTGCCACGAGCCTCCATCTCGCGGCGCTGATTGCCGAAGAGGCCAGCCGCCATGCGGCCATCGCGCCGGATCTCAATGACATCGATCGCGCCGTCTTTCAGGACCTCCTTCGGACCGATAGCCTCACACATCGGCACGAAGACGCCCTGCGCCAGCTGGCTCGTCTCCTCCACCTGGCCACGGGCCAAAAACCCCTGGTCCTCATCGACGAGTACGACACACCCATTCACAGCGCCTTCGAGCATGGCTACGTCGACGAGGCGGTCGCCTTCTTTCGCGCGTTTCTCGGCGCCGGACTCAAAGACAACCCCCATGTCGAACGTTCGGTCATGACCGGCATCCTGCGCGTAGCGAAGGAGAGCGTGTTCTCGGGGCTCAACCATCTCACCGTGCATACGATGCTCGACGCTCCCGCCGGAGCGGTCGTCGAGTACGCGGACGCTTTCGGGTTTACGCAGCGCGAGGTCGATGCGCTGTGCGACCAGGACGCGGTCGACACCCCCACCCGCGACGCGATGAAGGCAATGTATAACGGCTATCGGCTCGGTGGGCTCGAGCTTTACAATCCCTGGTCGTTGACCCGGTTCCTCGCGGCACCCACGCACGGTGTCGCACCCCATTGGGTGCAAACGAGCGATAACGCGCTCGTCGGCCATCTCCTGACGCACCATGGCGTCCTGGCCGGGTCCACGCTCGAGGCGCTCCTGCGCGGAGAGACTGTCACCGCCTTCGTCGACGAGCACACCGTGCTCCGTGAGGTGTCGCGACGGACCGACGCGTTGCTCTCGTTCTTGCTCCTGGCCGGCTATCTCACCGTCGAGTCCGTTGAGCTGCACGAGATGCGGTGGCGCGCACGTCTCCGGGCGCCCAACGGCGAGGTGCGCCTGGCGCTGCGGGGTCTCATGGAGCGGTTTATCTCCGACCAGGCCGACGCTGCCGAGACGCCGCTCGTGCGCGCCGTGCTCACCGGCAACGCGCCCTTGGTCGAGCGCGAGTTGGGCCTCGTACTCGAGCGTGTGCTGTCGTACCACCTCACCGGTGGCCACGCGCCTGAGCGGGTGTATCAGGCGTTCGTGGCCGGACTGCTGGTCGTGCTGTCCGACACGCACGCCGTCACCACCGAGCACGAGAGCGGCCTCGGGCGGGCGGACGTGCTCGTCACGCCGCGCCGTCCCGGGCTGCCCGGCGTCGTCATGGAGCTCAAGGCCGGCAAGCGCAGCTCGGTGAAGGCGGCGCTGGAGCAATTGCGCACGATGGACTACGCCGCGCGGCTGCGTGAGGCGGGGGCCACGCCGGTGCGGCTCATGGCGGCGGTGTTCGATGGCAAGCGGGTGCGCGTGGGGTTTGCGGAGGGGTAGGGAGCGGCTCAGCTCCAGATCGCAGCGATCGGCATCGCGTAGAGGCGATCACCCAGGCTGTAGGTGTGGGGGCCCGTGTGGAGCACCACGCCGGCGACAAACGGCTCGCCGAGGTCGTCTCGCAACCACGCAAGGTGACGTGCGTCGTGGCGGTCTACCGCGGCCGCTGCCTTGATCTCCAGGGCGACGACGCGGCCGTCGGCGGTCTCCGCCAGGAGGTCGATCTCGCGCCGGCCCCCCTCTTGCCGGAGATGAAACAGGTGCGGCGCACACGTCGCCACCTCGAGCTCGGGTCGCAGCTGAGAGACCACGAACGTGTCCAGGACCCGACCCAGCAGATCCCCATCCCGGAGGCACGAGCGCTCGTCGACCCCGAGCAATGGCGCCATCAACGCCGGATCGACGAGGTACCGCTTTGGGCTGCGCACGATGCGGCCCATACGATTGGACGACCACGCGGGAATCGAGTCGGACACCATGACCAACTTCAGGAGCGCGTCGTAGGCCACGGCCGTCGTGCGCGTGACGCCCGCCGCGTCGAACAGGGTCTTGTGCTCGACGAGCCCGGCCGTGTTTGCAGCGAGCGCACGCAGGTAGCGCCGCAGACGGGCCGGGTCCCGATGCTCGTCGAGCAGAGCCGCGTCTCGCGTCACGACTTGATCCACATACGACCCGAGCCACCGTCGGCGCGCCACGTCAGACGACATCCTCGCGACCTGCGGAAAGCCACCGGCGAGCGCGCGAGCGACGTAGCCGCGCACGTCGGCGCCGGTCGGGTGAGTGACGGCGAGGGCGGGTCACCGGAGAAGAGCCGATCCCAGAACCAGGGCCTGTCGACCTCGCCCTCGAGCTCACGGCGCGTCAGGCCCCACTGGCGCACGCGGACCACCCGACCGGTGGCGGGCCACCCTGCGGCGAGCGCGTCGGACTGCGCCGATCCGGTCAGGATGAAGCTGCCGGGAGTCCAGTCCATGTCGACGGCGCGCTTGACGGCAGCGAGCGTGTCCGGAACGAGTTGCCACTCGTCGATGAGCACTGGCCGCTCGAGGGCAGCGAGCACGGCATCCGGTCCGGCTCGCAAGGCCGCTGCCTGCTCCGGTCGATCGGCCGACACGACCGAGCGTGCGAGGCGCCGCGCGGACGTCGTCTTGCCCGTTGCTCGCGGCCCGACGATCAGGATGGCCGGGGTGTCTGCGACCAACTCGCGAAGCAGCGGATCGACGAGTCGAGGAATGTAGCTGAGTCGTTCGGTCACGAGATTGATGATGGCGCTTTCACGCATGAATGGATAGCGTTTTCATGCAGGTTTCAGTGACGTTTTCACGGGGCTGAGCGCCGGCTCACAACCCCTGGAAAGCCGCGCCACGCGCTGGCCGGTGGTAGGCCACCATGGCATACAGCCGTCATGGGCTTCGCCGCGAGCAGCACGTCTGACTTCCTCACCGTTCCTGGTTTGTGAGATTCCACTGGCCGAAACGCGACAAGCTCGTTCGTCGCCCCTGCGCGCTACCCTACTGCAAACCCCACCCGCACCTGCTTACCGTCGAACGCCGCCGCCATAAGCCGGACGGGCTCGGCACCCACCTGTCGCAGCCGCGCGGCGTAGTCCTTGACGCGCGCCTGCTCCAACGCGTCATCGAGCGCCTCGGCACCGCCCACCTTCAACTCCATGACCACGCCCGGCAATCCTGGCCGGCGGGGCGTGACGAGCACGTCCGCCCGGCCCAACCCAGTCTCGACCTCGGTGGCCACGATGTGGGTGTCTTCGACCACAATGAGCAGCCCCGCCACGAACGCCTGATAGACCCGCTCGGGCGACCGGCCGGCGGTGAGGTGGTACGACAGCGCGTTCGTGAGCAGCGCCTGCAGGCGCGCCTGTACGAGCGGGGCGTTACCTGCGAGCACGGCAGGCCCGAGGTCTTCGCGCGCGTCGACGCGGCTGAGCGTCTGCTGCACCAGCTCTTGCAGCGCCAGGCGCACCTCGAGGTTGGGCAGGCGCAATTGGGCTTTGAGGGCCAGTCCGCGCGGGCTCAGCGTATCGACGCGCAGGTATCCCGCGAGCACGAGAAATGAGAGTAGCGCCTCGGGTCGGCGCTCCACATCGCGCAGGGCGGTGTGCTCGTCGACCATGGCGGTGACCGCCTCGCCGCGCAAGATGGCCTCGAGCACCGGAGAGGCCAATACGCCGTGGTCTGTGAGGAGATCGCGGATGGGGCTGTTGTCGCTGGTGTGGACCCAGTAGGGCTGCACTCGGTGGGTGTGACTGGCCAGGCACTGCGTGAGCGACCACGGCGTGTAAAGGTCGAAACCGCCCAATCGGTAGCCGTTATACATGGCCTTCATTGCGTCGCGCGTGGTGCCATCGAGGTCGGCGAGGTCGCACAGCCCGTCGACCTCGGCCTGGGTGAAGCCAAACGCGTCGGCGTAAGCGGGCTCGTTGGGGTCGCGGAGCATCGAATGCACTGCCAAGTGATTGAGGCCCGAGAACACGCTCTCTATGGCCACGCGCAAGATGCCGGTCATGACCGACCGCTCCACGTGGGGGTTGTCTTTGAGCCCGGCGCCGAAGAACGGGCGGAAGAAGTCGATGGCGTCATCGAAGTAGCCGTGCTCGAACGCGGCGTGGATGGGCGTGTCGTATTCGTCGATGAGCACGATGGGCTTGTGGCCGGTGGCTTCGTGTAGCCACTGGGACAAGCGTTCGAGCAGAGCGCGGTGCGCCGGGCCCAGCGGAGCGCCCACGCGCAGGTCGTCGAGGTCGCGCAGGCGCTCGGGCGGCAGCGCGGCACGCAGCATGGGCTCGTGGCGTTCGACTTCGACGCCGAGCCTGCGCGCCAAGTCGGCCGCCGCGTCGGTCCATGCCTTGGCCTTGATGTCCTTGAACGACAGCCAAATGACGGGATGCACCTGAAAGTGCTGCCACACGGCGTCGCCCGCGTGCTCGATGGCAAGTCCGGCAAACGCCTCGCGCACGGGCCCCGGGTCAGTCCCACGCTCCACAAACGCGCGCAATGTGGTCATGTTGAGCGTCTTGCCAAAGCGGCGGGGCCGGCAGAAAAGCTGCGCACGACTGCGGTCAGTGAGTACGCGGGCCACGAAGGCGGCGGTCTTGTCGACGTAGAGCGCCTGGTCGGCGCGGAGCCCAAGGAAGTCGGAGGTGCCAGTGGCGATGGGCGGCAACACGGCGGCAGGATGCCACAGGTCGGGTGGGGCGGCTAACTCGTTGCAAGCGACTCGCGCGCCTGCCTCTCATCGAAAGGCGCTGCCGCGAGCCGCACGCGCACAGCGCCCATTCGCGCGGAATGTCGCGGCGGGCGCGCAACCGGCGCGTCACCCGCCCCGTAGGGTCAGGGGCTCATGCGCCCCGCGGCCCAGGTGCCGAGGGCGGCCACAGTGTCCTCCAAGCCGGACGTCGCACACACGCTGCGCGCCACGCCATTTGGTCCAAACTGGTGTACCAGCTGCACATAGCGGCTCCCAAAATCGGCTCGGCCATTGGCTGTACCGCAGACGGACGTGTTGGCGAGCTTGGCGTGCTTTTGCGTGGTGTCGGCACACACGCCGCACTTGCTGCCGCAGTAGGCCACGCGGGCTTGGTCACGCGCGTCGAGCGGCTGCTTCTTGAACTGCGCGGAGGCCGTGGGGTCGGCTGCAATCGCGTTGAGGGCAAAACAGCTCTGACGCGTAAACGCACCCGAGGTGTCGGGGTCGAGGCCGTCCTGGGTGTGGTCACCAACAATCGCGGCCACTAGCACTTGGCTGGGGTTGGCCTTGAGCGCCTTGAGGCGCTTGACCGTATCGGCCACCGACATGAGCGGCCCAGCCACCAGGGTGGTCTCGGGCGTCGCGGGGTCGTCCCAGGAAGTGTCGCTGTCGGGCAAACAGGTGCACGTGCCATACTGCTCCTTCGGGAGTTTGGCACCGGGGGCCGTGGAGCAGTCCTCTTCGTCGGATACATAGACTACGAGCAGGTGTGCGTCGTCGCGCAAGAAGCACCGAGCCTGGGCGGTGTTGTCGGTGCCATTGAATGGCGTGAGCGACAGCGCTTGGATGCTGGCCAAGAGGCCCGACTCCAAGTTGGCATTGCTGCTCTGCTCGGCCCCGACGCTGGCGATGCAGCGAAACAGGTCGGCGGCATTGTTGGAGGTCAGGTAGGGAGCCGCGCTGTTTCCCGTGCCGCCACAGGTCTTGGGGTCGGCGGCCGTGTCGGCCGTCATCTGTTTGAGCACGTCCGCTGCCGCGGGGCAGCCGCTCGTGTGTGCCCGTGCCACGCAGCCCGATTCTACGCCACCGCCGGGATTGAGGCACCGGTAGGCGCAGGCAGCCGGGTCCTTGGTGCACGCGTCGCCTGCGGCCGCGCCCGCAAACTCCTGGTCGCAGTCGGCATCGGTGGTGCAACGTTTTTGGCACCCGGTGTTGAGCGAACCGTTGCAGTTGGTCTGCTCGTTGGTCTTGTCGGGCCCATAACACGCCCAGTTGGGGCCCCGACCGTCCGTGTTCGAGCACGCGGCGTCACCGCCGGGAGTGGCCGGTTGGCATGCGTGCGCGACCGCCTGACTGCACGCAAACGGGACGGCGTTGTCGGCGATGACGTTGTGTCGAAACGTACCCTTGTGGCCATCGGACAGCACATCGGTGGTAACCACCGCTACGCGGTAGTCCACAGGCCCTTTCGCGATGAGGTTGCCGATGAACTTGCCAAAAGCGGCTACCACGCCGCCCTGCTCCTGGCACATCGACGATGAGTTGTCGATGACCCACAAGATATCGAGTTTGCGGGGCACGACAGGTGCGGCCGTGTCCGAGGCGTCCGTCTGAGGTGTGTCGGCGGGTGGTACGTCGGCCTGGGGCGCGTCGGCTGGCGCCACATCGGGTGCGGGAACGTCGGTTGGGGATGCGTCGGCCACCGTGTCGGTGCCGACAGAGCCCGCATCGTCTCCCGCCGCAGGCGCGACGGAGCCCGAGCTGGAGCAGCCCCAGGCGCCGACGACGAGGAGCGAGGCAGCGGTCAGGCGGCCGGCCACAGTCAGCAACCGCGCGTGCGGGAAGCGCGGAAAGAAGGTCAGCTGCGACATGGGTGTGCTCCGTAGGGCATGGGGTTCTTGGTAATCGCCTGGACAGCCTATGGGGCCAGCGCACGGGCCGTCAACGGCTGCCAATGCCAGCCAACGGACCTGGGCGAAACCCTGTACGTGCGCAATGAGGGAGGCGTGCTGCGAATGGCGCGGATAGAGGGGCAGGCCGGGGGTATGGATCACCCTACCTCCTAAATGTCGTGTGGGTCCCATCGGCGCGGCACGGTCACCGGTGCGGGCGGGCCAACCGTACCGGGCAGGTACGCCCCCCGCGGAACCTGCCAAGGCTCGTACCGCGCCATTCACGCCGCGTACGGCGCACCCAGTGAGCGAGCCGCATCCTCGACGAGGGCATATCTACTGGGTCAGACTGCCCGACGAGCCAGACTCCAAGCGCCGTCCCGCCGTGGTGGTCTCGATGGACGTCCGTAACCGACTCGCGAATGACGTCATCGTGGTCCCTGTGTCGCCGGTATTGAGTCCCGCGCCAACGCACGACGAGCTTCAGGCGGGAGAGGGCGGCTTGCCCGCCCGTTCAGTGGCCAAGTGCGAGCAGGTCGGCACCATCCTCAAGGCCCGCCTCGAGCTTCCGTCGCTCAGCGGCTCACTGTCGGCGCTCCGTCTCGGTCGGAAGGCACTCCACTGCCGCCTGGAGGCTCCGAAGGCCCTTTCGCTCCGGCTCGCCGCGCGCGCCGTTCCACAACTCCACGAGCACCAGGTCGCAGACGAGCGCTTCGTTCGACAGCAGACGCTCCTCCACCATCGAGGCCACGGCGGAGCCCGTACCCCGCAGGTACTCAATCCGGGCGGACGTGTCGATCAGTGCACGTGACACGGCAGGCTACGCCAGGGCTCGCCTCGTGCGCAGCTCCTCGTTCGTCAGGAACTCCCGAAAGCTGCCCCTGAGGCTGAGATTGAGCTCCTCGAGCTGGCGCTGCCGGTTGAAGGCCCGAATCGCGATGAGCACGGCCTCACGCTTCGTCTTCGCTTGCGTGTGCCGCAATAGGGCCTCGAAGTCCTCGTTTGAAATATCAAACGTCGTCTTCATGCTTCCAGAATACGTCCGGGCGCCTTCTCGTCAAGGACGCCGCAGAAGCTCCCGACACGTCGCAATCAGCGGCTCCGACCCCGTCCTGAGCGCCGCTGCCAGGCTCCGCTCCGCCAGCGCGTCCGCCTCCTCGGTCCGGCCCTCGGCGCGCGCACAGGTCGCCAGCAGCCGACACGTGTCCGCGATGCCCTGATCCGACCCGAGCCGCTCGTGCAGCGCCAGCGCTCCCGCCAGCGCCTCGCGCGCCTCGGCCAGCGCGCCGCGCTCGACGTACAGCTCGCCGACGTTGTTCAACAGCACGCTCTCGTGCTGCGTGAGCCCATAGCGCCGCGCGATGCGGAGACCGCTCTGCCACGCGGTCAGGGCCGCGTCCGGACGATCGTCGAAGAAGTGCAGCGCCCCGAGCGCGTTGTAGGCCTCGACCTCGGGCACCGGCGCGTTCACGTCCTCCGCGAGGCTCAGGGCGCGCTCGAGGTGGCCGCGCGCCTCTTGGAGGCGCCCCAGTCGCATCTCTGCGTTGGCGAGGGACCGGTACGCATCCGTCGCGGCCTCCTCGGCGTCCGGATTGCTCGCCGCGAGCGCATCGAGCGACTGACTCAGCGTGACCAACGCCAGCACCGCCGCTTCATGGTCGCCGCGCTTGCTGAGCATCGCGGCGGCGCCGACCTCGGCGTGCAGGCGCGCGACGCCCGTGCCGAGGTCCGCGGCCTCTCGAAACGTCGCCTCCGCCTCCGCGTATCGACCGAGGTGCTCGAGCGCCCGGGCCCGCGTGGCGAGCGCGACCTCGAGGCCCTCCGTCTCGTGGAGCACGGCGTCGAGCGCGCCGGCGGCGAGGCACGCCCGCGCGAGCGCCGCAGTGAGCGTTCGGTTGTCCTGGCCCGAGACAAGGGCACGCAACCGCCGAATCCGCTCGATGGCCTGTCGCGGCGCCTGAGAGCGGAGGGCGTGGTGCGCGGCTCGAACGCAGTACTGGAGCGCCTTCTCGGGCTCTCCGGCGTGGCCGTGGTGCTCGGCGATCACATCATCGAGCAGGCTCGGTCGACCGCCGACTCGCTCAACGAGCCAGTCCGCGATGGCGCGGTGCAGCTCGCGCCGCTTCGCCCGATCCAGCCCGTCGAGGAGCACCTCGCGGAGCGCCGGCCACGCGAAGCCGAGGTCGCCCTCGCCCCGCACGGGCAGCTCGTGGCGTGCGACCAACAGACCACGGCTGACGAGGTCTGCGAGCGCCGCCCCCACGTCTCGGGAGCCCACCAGCGTCGCGAGCAGCGAGGGCCAGAAGCGCTCGCCGACCACTGCGGCCACCTCCAACAACCTACGCCGTTCGGGGGCGAGCGTCTGCATCCGCGTCTCGGCCCACGCGGCGCCGAGGCCCGTGACCCGGACTGCTTGCGCTGCCTCCGGAGCGGCCCGCCAGTTGAGCGTCGGGTCGCGGGTGAGCAAGCCGCGGTCGACGAGATCGTGCACCATCTCGAAGACCAGCACCGGGACGCCGCCGGAGAGCACCGAGAGCCGATCGATGAGCGCTTCCGTCACTCCGTCAGCCGCTCGCAGCACGTGCTCGACGAGCTGGCGTGCGGCAGGGCCCGGAAACGGCTCGAGCGTCAGGACCGTCGTCGCGGCTGCGGGCGCGGTGCTCGCCATGAGGACGAGCAGCGGGAACGGCGCGCAGGCCAGGCGCGCGAGCACGGCCAGGGACCCGGGATCGGCGCGCTCGACCTCGTCGATGAACAGCAGCACCGGGGCCCGCCGCGCGAGGCCGCGATAGGTGGCGACGACGGCGTCGGCGAGCGCAGCCTCTTGCACTGCGTCGCCGCGCACGACGGCGGGTCCCGCGGCCTCGGCTCCCGCGACCTCGGCCCCGACGATCCGGCCCAGCCACGGCACGAGCGCCTCTTCCTCGGGCGTCGGTCGGACGGGATCGGCAGCCACCCACCGTCGCATCATATGATCGAGCTTGAGCGTCACCTCGACCGCCGGGTCGCCGTCCTCGATCCCCGCACGTGCCTTGAGCGCCTGAGCCAGCGGCGCGTACGGCGCGGCCTCGGGCCCGAGGCACCGGCCGCAGTCGAGCATGAAGGTCTCCGGACGGTCGCGCAGCTCGCCGAGCAGCTCGCGAATCAGGCGACTCTTGCCGACGCCATGGGGCCCCAGCACCAGGAACGAGCGGGCGCAGCCTGTGCCCATGACCTGGTCGAGCTCGGCCCGCAGTAGGTCGAGCTCCGCCTCGCGCCCGACGAGCGCGACGGGCTGATCCAACAGCACGGCCGGCCGTAGTGCGCGCGGGATCGGCTCACGACCCGTCACCAGGAAGTCGGCGCCGTCAGCCTGCTCACGAAAGAGGCCGCTCACCCGTCGCGCCGTCCCCGCGGCGATGCGGAGCTCGCCCGGGTTCGTGCGCGCCTCCAGTGACTCGATTGCTGCCAAGACCGGTCCGGTGAGCGCCTGCGGTCCCGAGGCGTCTTCCAGCAGGTGCACGCGACCATCGGCGATGGCCACGCGTGCGGACCGGTCCCTCGAGCCGAGCCACAGACCGGCGTCGATCGCTTGCTCTACCGCGTCCTCGTGGCTTCTGGGCTCGAACAGCGCGAGCAGTCCGCCGACACACGGCCCGAGGCTTGCCCCACCCCGCCGCGTCACTTCGTCGCGCAGCCGAACGAGCGCGCTCAGCGCGTCGGGCTCCTGTGTCCCGATTCGCACCGAGAGCAGCACCGACCAGGCCGTTCGCACAGCCGATGGCGCCGACCTCACCGTCAGGCGCGCCGTCGGCTCGACGCGCCCTTCGTCACGGAGCGCGCACTCGAACGCCTCGGCGAAGGCCAGCGGGTCGGGAAATCGGCTCCCGGGCGCCTTGGAGAGCGCTCGCGCAATGGCGCTGTCGACGGGTCCGCCAGTGACGAGGCCCAGCGCGGGTGCGAGCTGCGACGGCAGTAGCGGGGACTCCAGCACGTGGGCGCGGAGCAGCTCCGACTGCGTCGGTCGCTCAAACGGCGGTCGTCCGGTCATGGCCTCAGTCGCGAGCACGCCAAGGCCATAGACGTCCGCGCGCCCGTCCACCGCCTCGCCCAGAGCCTGCTCCGGCGCCACGTAGCGGGGCGTGCCCACGAACGCGCCGGCCTGTGTGAGCGCGGGCTCCGGCTCCGCTGAGCGGCTCGCCCGCGCGAGACCGAAATCCAGCAGCTTGGCGAACACCGCATCGCTTCGGCGCTCGACGAGCACGTTGGAGGGCTTCACGTCCCGATGTACGAGGCCGTGCGCGTGCGCATGCGCCAGTGCGCTGGCGAGCTGTCGTGTGAGCTCGACCACGTCGGGCAGTGACAGCCGGCCGACGTCCACGAGCAACCGGTCGAGCGTGATGCCCGGGACGTGCTCCATGACGAGCAGCGCCGGCGTCGCGTCGGTCGCTTGCAGGAACGCGTGCACCTGGACGATGTGCGGATGGGACAGGCGCGAGAGGGCCCGCGCCTCGCGCTGGAAGCGCTCGTCCGCCGAGGAGCGCGCGCGATGAAGCACCTTTACGGCGACGTGCCGGCCCAGGACGACATCGCGCGCCAGGAGCACGTCCGCAAAGCCGCCCCGACCGAGCGTGCCCAGGATGACGTACCCGTCGCGGATGCCGTCGCCGCCGATGCACGCGCCGGGCGCAAGGGGCTCTCGAATGGTCAGATCCTCGGGCATCGTGCCCGCAACGTCCTTGGACTGCGCCACGCTGTCAAGCCGTTGCACGGATTGACGCCCGTAGGCTAAGCTCGCCGCATGCCCGCGAGTTCTGTCACCACCGCCACCGGCGACCTGACTTGGCAGCCCGTCGCTGACGAGGTCGTCGTGCGTCTGAACGTGGCCTATCACGCCGACCTCGGCCGCGTCGGTGAGGCCGCGCTGCTCGGTGAGCTGGAGCGCGCCGCCACAGTCGGCGTCTCACGGACCGAGCCGCTCTTCTGCAAGCATGGCGAGTCCGGGCTCGGGCGACCGCTGGAGGCCGCGACCGTCAGCCGTCGGGCCATGCGCGTACGGCTCGGCGGGGGGCAGGTCGTCTTGGACCCAGGGGACGCGCCCGGGCCGCTCGCCGTTGACGGTCGACCCCTCGAGCGCCCAGTCCGCCTCGACCGGAACGCGCTGGAGTCCGGCGTCGCGCTGACCGTCGGCCCGCAGACGCTGCTCTGGCTCGACTGTGCCAAACCCAGGCACCTCCTCCAGACCGCTCCTGAGGGCTTGGTCGGCACGAGCGATCCCTTCCTCGAGCTGGTCGACCGCGTGCGCCGGACCGCGGATCTCGACAAGCACGTCCTCATTCTGGGCGAGACGGGCTCGGGCAAGGAGGTCGTGGCCGCGGCGATCCACGCGCTGAGCCGGCGGGCTGGCAGGATCTATTCCACCGTCAACGCCGGCGTCATTCAGCGCGACACGGCCGCCGCGGCACTCTTTGGCCACGTCCGCGGCGCCTTCACCGGTGCGGTCGCCGACGCGCCGGGCTACTTCCAGGCCGCCAATCGCGGGACGCGGGTCCTCGACGAGATCGGCGACGCTCCCGCCGAGGTGCAAGTCGGCCTGTTGCGTGCGCTCCAGTCCGGTGAGGTCCAGCCCGTCGGAGCGCGTGCGCCGGTCCTCGTCGATGTCCGCGTCCTCGGGGCCACGCAGAGTGAGTCTCAGAGCGGGACGTTTCGGCGGGACCTCGCCGAGCGCTTCGATCTCAAGCTCGTCGTCCCACCGCTCGGCGCGCGTCGCGGTGACATCCCCATGATCTTTCTGCACTTTCTGCGTCAGGCGCTGGCCGATACGCGTGAGGGCCACCGGCTCGCGCCCGGTGCTCGACCCTGGCTTCCCATGGACCTCGTCGCCGCTCTGCTCGAGGCCGATCTCCCGGGCAATGTGCGCACTGTGCGCCAGCTGGCCTACGACACGGCGATCGAGAACCGCGGAGAGTCGAGCTTTCGGTGGCCGAGCGCGCTGCGAGCCCGTCCCACGGCGCCTCCGTCGCGTCAGGGCACCACTGGGCTCAGCGTTGCCGAGGTCGTGGCGGCCTATGAGCAGTGCGGTTTCGCCATCGAGCCCGCCGCGCGCGCCCTGGGGGTCAAGGTGCCGACGCTCTACGACTTCATCCGGCGCACGGGCGCGCTGCGGCTGGCGGCCGATCTCTCCCCGGGCGAGCTCGAGGCTGCGCTCGTGGCCGCCGATGGCGACGAAGCCGCCGCGGCCGGCCAGCTTCGCATCTCGCCGCGCGCGCTACGCCTGCTGCGCCGTGGCGCCACGCCGCGATGACGGAGTCCACCGAGGGGACCGTCGACGGTCTCACCGCCGCGCCAAGCGGGCTGCCGCAGCTTCAGACCCGTCTCGGGATCGCGCTCGTCGTCGCGTGGCCTGGCAGCTCCGAGCTCGACGAGACGCGCCTCGCGCTGTGCGAGCGTCGCACGCGAGAGCGGGTCGTCGCTGCGGGCGGCATCGTCGTCGGTCCGTTGCTAACCGAACGTGTGGCGTGGTTTCCGGCTCACGCCGCCTCCGCCGCGCTCGACGCCGCGCTGGACCTGGTCGCGCTGTCCGGAGCGGCTGTGGGCCTGGGGCTCGGCTCGACGACGTGGTGTGTCGGTCCCGCCGGAGAGGTCCTGGCGTGCGCCGGGCCCGCCCTCGACGGCGCCCTCGCGCGGGCTCGTGCGGCTGCGGTCGGTCAGGTGCTCGCCGAGCCGGGCCTCACCGCCCACGATGCTGGCCGGCTTCTGCTGGAGACGCTGCCCGCGGGCGTCCTGGTGCGCGGCCTCAAGCCGCCGTCGATGCACCTCGTCCCGCCGATGATCGCGGGACACGAGGTGCCCTTCGTCGCACGCGACGCCGAGCTTGCGGCGATCGCGTCGGCCCTCGCGCATGTCGAGACGACCCGGCAGCCGCACTGGGTCGTCATCTCGGGCCCTGCAGGGGCGGGCAAGTCGGCGCTCGTCGCCGAGTGGGCCCGTCGTGCGCTCGCGGACCGTCGTGTCCAACTCGAGCTTGGCGTGGAGACCGAGCCCGCGGCCCCGTATGCGTCCTTCGCCGCGTTGATTCGGGCGCGGGCCAAGGCGCGCGTCGAGGACGACGTGGAGGCCTTGGTGCGCCGCTTCGAGCGCGCGCTCGAGGGCTCCGAGGCCCACAGCCGCACGCTTGCGGCCCTCTGCAGCGCGGAGTCCACCGCGCTGGCCTCGCGAGGCCATCTGCTCGAGGCGCTCGCGGCGTGGTTCTCCGCCATCGCGCGTCGCTCGACCACGCTGCTCTGGCTCGACGCTGGCGTGGCGCTCAGCCGAGCCACGGTCGCGCTGCTCAGCCACCTCGTGGCGCACGTCACCGACGCCGCGCTGCTCATCGTCACCACGTCACGCGAATCCCCGGACGCGACCTGTCCCAACGAGACCGCCGCGGTCACGCGCCTCGTGCTCGGCGCGCTCGACCTCGCGGCGACTGAGCGCGTCGCCTCGGCGTGGCTTCAGCCCGTCGCTCCGCCGCCGCGGCGCCTCGGGGCCGAACTCGCCACCCGAGCCGCG
This sequence comes from Pseudomonadota bacterium, assembly GCA_005776585.1. GTDB lineage: Bacteria > Myxococcota_A > UBA9042 > SXOX01. Next base: position 102,908 of record SXOX01000103.1, read on the forward strand.
GGACTTCCCGGGGCCGTCGGCGCGATGGTGACCGCCCTCGTCGACACCGGAGCCATCGACGTCTCGGTGCGGCCCTGGCGGGTCGCGAACAGTCGTGCCTGGCGGCAGCAGCTCGCCTCACCGGCCGATCGCTGGGCGCTCCTGCGCCTCGAGTCCGTCCCGCCCGTGCATCGGGACCTCGTCGCCGCCGCCGCCGTCGCCCGCGTCGCGCTGGACGGCTCTCTGCTCTGCGCGCTGGTACCGGGGGCCACGCTCGCGGATCTGGCCGAGCTGCTCGGTCGCGGCCTGCTGGAGCGCGTGGACGGCGAGCGGTTGCGCGTCGAGCCCGCCCTGGGCCACGGCCTGCGGGAGTATCTGCCAAGCCGGCAGCGGGGCGAGCTGGCACGGCGACTTGCGGACATCCACGACTCTCGCGCGGACCAGGCGCACCTGCCGGCCGACGTCTGGCGTGAGGCGGGTCGTCCCGCGCGCGCCCTGGCCGAGCTGCGCCGCGCCGCCCAGCAGGCGATGCGTCTGCGCGCTCCGGCCGACGCCGCGGCCGCCTTGGAGGAGGCGCTCGAACTCGTCGGGCCCGAGGACCTCGAGTCGCGCCTCGCGCTGTTGGCCGACCTCGCCGAGCAGCGGGTCCTGGCAGCACAGCTCGGCGAGGCGCTGGCCATCGCGGTCCCCGAGCGCGCGCTCCCTGACGCGCGCGTCGCTCGGATACACCTCTGGCGCGGTTGGGCGTTCGAGCACCGCGGCCAGCTCGATGCGGCGTTGGCCTCGTTCGAGCGCGCCCGCGACGCGGCGCCGTTCACTGACGCGCTGCTGCACGCTGCCACGACGACGGGCGCGGCCGCGGTCCTCGTCAAGCTCGGTCGCGCCGAGGAGGCGCTCGACCGGCTCGACGCGGTCGTCATCGCTGGTGACTCCGCCGCGAAGCACCGCGCCCGATCCAACGCCGAACGCGTCCGTGGCCACGCGGAGCTGCGCTCGGGGCGTCTCCCCTCCGCCCGCGCCGCCTACCAGCGGGCGCATGAGGCGGCCCTCCTCGCCGTGGCAACGGAAGAGACCGTCGATGCACTCAACGCCCTTGGCGCATGCGACTTCTTCTCGGGCGACCTCGCCGGTGCCCACGACGTCTTCACCCATGCGTTGGACCTCGCGGCGCGCTGGGACCTCGTGCACGTGGAAGGCTACCTCGTCACGAACCTCGCCGAGGTTGCGCTGGCTCGAGGGGACGCGCGTACAGCCGAGGACCTCGCACGCCGCGCGTTGGCGCTCCATCAGAGCCTCGCCAATCAGGAAGGCGTCGCCGAGTCCGAGCGGTTGCTCGCTGCGTCCCAGCGGCCTCCCTGATGTGGTGTTCTCGTGACGCCTCGGTCACGGTCCGGCCGGGCGCGGTATGACCTCGAGGACCTCATCCAACATCGCGATCGCCCGCGCGGCGTCCGCGTGTTGGTAGAACGTGCTCGGCGTCAGGTCCTCGCTCCCGTAGAAGCTGAGCTCACGGTCGCGTCGGAGGTCCCGTGAGATCCCCACGAGACGGGCAAGGCAGGCGCGTGCGTCACTCTCCAAGTCCGATTCGATCGCTCGCAGCGTGTCGCTCACGTCGTGCGTGTGCGGTACCGCGTGGCCCGCAGCCCGAATCATGCTCTTGAGCGCGAGCTCGGTCGCTTCCTGGCACTCTCGGACGACATCAGCGTAGAGCGCGCCCGCCATCAGCGCTGGAATGGCCGTGGCGCGGCGACCATGCGCGCGCCGGCGGTAGTCATCGACCAGCGAGTGGTTTGTCACGCCGCCTCGATCATCGCGATGGCGTCGCGCAGCGCCAGTTGTGTCCCAGGGTCCGGGTCCGCGAGTGTCTCGGCGAGCATGACGCTCACCTGGACCGGCAGCGGCCGGTCGGAGAGCGCGCCCACGCGGGCGTCGAAGGCGTCACGCACGCTCCGCACGCGACTGTACGTCAGGGGTCCTAAGCGAAGAACAACCAAGAGGTCGACGTCGCTGCGCCATGTGGCCTCACCGCGAGCACAACTCCCAGTCAGCAGCACGCGCTCGGCCTCGACCTCGACCGAGAAGCCCGGAACATGCCCGCAAATTGCCGAGAGCTGCTCAGACAGGGGTCCAACGAGACTCGGAACCTGCGTCGGGACGGTTCGGCTCATGGCTCGGAGTCTAGGGACGCGCATCCTCGCGTCAACTGCCATGGCGGGATCGGCAGCTGCCTACGATGGCGCTCTGGCCCCGAGCGGCAGCTCCCGCCCCACCACCGGCAAGATGCGTCGCACGTCGCCCATGAGCGCCTCGAACTGCGCGAACGTGAGCGACTGCTGGCCGTCCGACCACGCGCGGTCGGGATCCGGGTGGACCTCGATGATGAGCCCATCGCAGCCGAGCGCCGCTGCGGCGCGCGCGAGCGCAGGCACATGGCGTCGGATCCCGATCCCGTGGCTGGGATCGACGATCACCGGCAAGTGCGTCATCTCCTGGAGCACGGCCGCTGCCCCCAGGTCGAGCGTGTTGCGCGTCATGGTCTCGAAGGTGCGGATGCCGCGCTCGCAGAGCATGACATTGGTATTACCGGCGCTGTAGATGTACTCCGCGGCCATCAGCACCTCCTTGATGGTGGCCGAGAGCCCGCGCTTGAGGAGCACCGCGCGATGGGAGCGGCCCACGGCCTCCAGCAGCGAGTAGTTCTGCATGTTGCGTGCGCCGAGCTGGAGCACGTCGGCGTGCTCGGCGACCGCGTCGAGCGTCTCGGTGTCTTTGACCTCGGTCACGATCTTGAGCCCGGTCCGGTCGCGGGCTTGGGCGAGCAGCTTGAGGCCGTCGACTTTGAGCCCCTGGAACTCGTAGGGGCTTGTCCGCGGCTTGTAGGCGCCACCGCGCAGGAGCGTCGCGCCTGCGGCACGGACTGCATCGGCGGCCGCGAAGAGCTGATCTTGGGACTCCACCGAGCACGGCCCCGCCATGACGTGAAACGTCGCGCTTCCGCCAATCCGGACGCCGTCGCCCAGGTCGACGATGGTCGCATCCGGCTTGACCTCGCGGCTGACGAGCTTGAACGGCTGCGTGACGCGCACGAGCTGCGCGATGGTGGTGAACGACTCGAACCACTCCTCCGCGATCGGGCCCTTGTTCCCCGTGACGCCGATCGCCGTACGTCCCTCTCCCGGGATGGGGTGGGCCCGAAACCCGAGCTCCGCGATGCGCTCGACGACTCGCGCGATGTCCTCGGACGACGCGCTGGGCTTCATGACGATGAGCATGGGACCTACCAGTACTTTTCGAGGTGAACGTTGCCCGGGTTGCGCTTGGAGTGCTCGCGGAAGCCGCGGGACTCCAGCAGCGCGACCACGGCGGTGATCATGTCGGGGTTGCCGCAGAGGTAGACATGGTCGTGAGCGACATCGAACGTGCGGCCCAGGGCGCGCTCGACGGTGCCGTCGGCGAACAGCAGCGGCAGCCGACCCGTGACTCCTAGAAACTCCGGATCGCGTGTCACTGCCGGCAGGTAGTGCCAGCGAGGGTTGGCGGCTACGTAACCCTCCAGCTCGTCGCGATAGCCCAGATCGACGCGGTGTCTCACCCCGTGGACGAGCAGCACCTCCCGAGGCACGAGGCCGTCGCCTCCGTGTCGGTGCGCGAGGTCCCGAAGCATCGAGACGAACGGCGCGAGCCCGGTGCCCGTGGCGACGAAGATGAGGCTGGCTGTTTCTGGTACGTCGTCCAACGTGAAGACGCCCTTGAGCCGCGGCGCGCAGAAGAGGCGGTCGCCCTCGCGTAACATGGCGAGCTGCGGCGTGAGGTCACCGGTCCGAACGAGCGCGATGTAGACCTCGAGCTCGGCTTCGTGCGGCGCCGACGCGACCGAGTAGGCCCGCTTGATGAGGCCGTCGCTGTCGTCCGCCTCGGGACCGGGCGGGCACCCCTCGAGCCTTGGCGCGCTCGCGAGCAGCCCGAGCGTGGCATATTGCCCCGGCTTGTACGGCGGTACGCCCCCGTCGGGACGCACCCGAATCGCGAACAGATCCGGGGCAAAGGTGGCGACGTGCGTGACGGTCGCGTTGTAGTGGGCGCTCGTGGCGGGCTGAGCCATGGGGCGTTCTTACACCGGCCCGTCAGGCTTGGGTAGCGCCTTGCGCGGGCGCTGATTCCGTGGTCAGCATTTCGCCGGAGGATTGCCTTGGCCACTCGCCCCGTCGTCGTCATCAATCACGCCACTGACCCGCTGGCGCTCGAGATCGTCACGCTACTCGATGAGGCGGCCGACCTTCAGCTCGACCTGCGGCTGTGCACCGATGAGCCGCGAGCCCTGGCCTCCGGCTACGCGCACTATGCGGGGCGCGACGTGGCCTTCGTCCGTCGCACGCCGCAGGCCTTGGCCGGCGCGCGGCTCGCGCTGCTGGGAGACGAGACCGGCGTCGAGCCCGCGACCACGCGCATCACGCTCTTGGGCGAGCGGCCCACGCCCGGTGCGACCGTGGCGCTGCTCGAGGTCGACCCTGACGCGCTCGACGAGGCCACGCGCCACATCGAGGTGCCCGACGGTGTCTCGACCGCGCTCGCGCTCATCGCTGAAGCGCTCTCACCGTCAATCAAGCGCATCGGCGGCACGGTCCTCGAGCCGGTCGCGTCGCGCGGTCCCAAGGCGCTCGAGGAGCTGTATGAGCAGACGCGCGCGTTGTTTGCTCGTACGGAGCTTCCAACCGAGATCCTCGGCGATCGCCTCGCCTTCAACGTGCTCGCCCAACCCGATCGTACGCTGGATCTGGCCGCCGTCCTGGGAGGCGCGCCTCCTGTCGCGCTTCGCCGCCTGCTGGTGCCAGTCTTTGGCGGCACGACCCTCGCGCTCGAGCTGGTCGTCGGTCCGCTCTCTTCCGCGCAGGCACAGGCCAAGCTCGCGGCTCAGGAGGGCCTCGCCATCGACGACGCGCCGAGCCCCGCGAGCGCGGTCGGCACCGACGCCGTCCAGGTGCTCGCCCCCGGCGATGGCGACAAGCGCGGAGAGATCCTCAGAGTCTATGCCGTCGTCGACGAGGTCCGCCGCACCGCCAAGAACTTCGTCGACGTCATCCGCGCCGTGCTCGCCCAAGAGACATGACGACGTTGCGCACCGGGCTCCTGGCCTGTGGGCTCTTGGCCACGTAGGCTGACGGCGTGATCGGTCGTTCCACGCTCGACGCCGCTCGTGCCTTCGCCTCTGCGCGATTCCTGGGCGCGCGCATCCCCATGGTCGTCTCGGTCGTGGTCACCAACCGGTGCAACTACAGCTGCGGCTACTGCGACCGCTGGGATGGGCGCGGCGAGCAGATGGCGCCCGAGGAGCTGGCCGCCTACCTCGACGAGATGGCTGCGATGGGGACGCGCCGCGTCATCTTCACCGGCGGCGAGCCGCTCGTGCGCAAGGACCTCCTGGAGCGCCTCGATCAGGCCGTCGCGCTCGGGATGAAGGTGCAGCTCAACACCAATGGCGTTCTGGTGCCCCGTTTTCTAGAGCGTCTGGGCGCTCTGGCCTCCATGATGGTCAGCATCGACGGCGACCTTCCGACCCACGATCGCGTCCGCGGGCCCGGGGCCTACGACGCCGCCGCAGAGGCCATTCGCGTCATGCGACGGGCCCACCCCCACGTCCGCGTCCGCATCTCGGCCACGATGTCGTCCGAGAGCCTGGGCGCCGAGGACGCGCTGCTGGATCTCGCGCGCGAGCTCGGCGTCACCGTGTTCTTTCAGCCGGCCGAGCACCGGCAGCTCGGAGGCGAGGGCAGCAACGCCCTGGCTCCGCCGACCGCGCGCTATCGTGACGCCATTGACCACCTGCTCCTCGAAAAGCGCCGGGGCGCCCCAATCCAGAACTCGGCCTCCGCGCTCGCCTACCTCCGCGGCTGGCCGGACGCGCCAGCGCTCCCGTGTGCCGGCGCCAAACTCTTCTGTCGGCTCGACCACGATGCGCGCGTCATGATCTGTGGCCGCATGGGTGAGTACGAAGAGAGCCACTCCGCTCGCGATGGCGGCTTCCGTCGCGCGTTCTTGTCCCTGCATGAGGCAAAGTGTCCCACATGCTGGTGCGCGAGCCGCGTCGAGGTCAATCAGGCCTTCGCGCTGCGTCCTGACGCACTGTTGGGGCTTGCGACCGCCGCCACCTAGCCTCCGGCAGCGCCGTCACCGCACCCGGTCAGCGCGTTGGCACGTCTCTGGCTTTGGCCTCAGGACGGAGGCCAACGACTCACCATGAAAAACATCGTTATCTTGGGTGCCGGAACCGCTGGGACGATGATGGCCAACCGGCTTCGCACGCGCCTGCCCCAGCGGGACTGGGCGATCACGGTCGTCGATCGCGACGACGCGCATCTCTATCAACCCGGGCTGCTGTTCGTGCCGTTCGGCGCCGCCCGTGCCGAGGACCTGGTCCGCTCGCGCCGCGCGCTGTTCGAGCCGGGGGTCGAGGTCTGCCTCGAGGGTCTGGAGCGCGTCGAGCCCGAAACGAAGAGCGTGCGCCTCGGCAGCGGTCGGCGCCTTGAATACGACGTCTTGATCGTCGCCACCGGTACGCGGCTCGCGCCCGAGGAGACCCCCGGGCTCACGGGTCCGGGGTGGCACCAGAACGTGTTCGACTTCTACACGCTCGCCGGTGCGACCGCACTTGCCGAGCGAATGGAGCGCTTCGACGGCGGTCGGGTGCTGGTGCACTTTGCCGATCTCCCCATCAAGTGCCCCGTGGCGCCGCTCGAGTTCGCTCTGCTGGCCGATGCGTACTTCACCCAACGCGGCATCCGCGAGCGGATCGAGCTGGTCTACGTCACGCCGCTCGATGCCGCTTTCACCAAGCCCCGCGCCTCCGCGATGCTCGGCGACCTGTTCGCGCGGCGGAACATCCGCCTCGAGACCGACTTCGCCGTCTCACGCGTCGACGGCGAGCATGGCCTCATGGAGGCTTATGGCGGTGCGGTTACAAACTTCGACCTGCTCGTGACGGTCCCGACGCACCGCGGAGCCGCCGCAATCGAAGCATCTGGCCTGGGCAACGAGGCCGGCTTCGTGCCCACCGAGAAGCACTCGCTGCGGGCGCGGCACCACCCGGACATCTTCGTGCTCGGAGACGCGACCGACGTCCCGACATCCAAGGCGGGCTCCGTCGCGCACTTCCAGGCCGAGGTCCTGACCGAGAACGTGCTCCGGCACGTGCGCGGGCTCGAGCTGCTGGAGGCCTTCGACGGCCACGCCAACTGCTTCGTCGAGTCCGGCCATGGCAAGGCCGTGCTCATCGACTTCAACTACGACACCGAGCCGCTTCCGGGCCGATTTCCGTTGCCGGGCCTCGGACCGTTCACGTTGCTCGAAGAGAGCGCCGTCAACCACTGGGGCAAGCTCGGGTTCAAGTGGGTGTACTGGAACCTGCTCGTGCGTGGCAAGGACCTGCCCCTCGACCATCGGATGCTGCTCGCAGGCAAGCGGGAGGCTGCATGACCACCCATCATCCATCGACTGCGGACGTGTCTGAGGCCTCGGTCCGCGACCTCCTGATCGCCTTGCACGGCAAGGTGGACGGCCTCGCTACGCAGTTCGCCGCGGTCGAACGCCGCCAGCGGGAGGACCGGCGCGCGCTCGATGACCTGCTCACGGAGTCCGGGCCCATCCTGCGCGCCATGATGGACACGGCGACGGAGCGGCTCGACGTCCTCGATCGCCAGGGCTGGTTCGCCTTTGGGCGCGAGCTCATGGGTGTCGGACAGCGGATCGTCGAGGGCACCTCGCCCGAGGACGTCCGGCGGCTCGGCGAGAACATCCTGGCCATCCTGGACACGGTCAAGAGCATCACGCAGCCCGACGTGCTGCGGCTCGTGGGCGAGGCGACCGACGTGCTCCACGCCGCCGACCAGGTCCCCCCGATAGGGCTCTATGGGATGATGAAAGTCGCTAAGGAGGACGATGTCCGCAAGGGCTTCGGCGTGCTCATGGCCGTTCTTCGCCGCGTTGGGCAGAGCGCGCAGGCGCTTCAAGGTGGGAGCAGGTCATCGGGCAAGAAGCCGCTTGCAGCGATGCTTGCTCCGCGGCGGGAACGACCGGACGCGCCCAAGGTCCTGCCCCCGAAGACCGCCCCACCCGCACCGACGGGCGCGCTGGCGTGCAAGCCGATGGGCTCGCAGGACAAGGTCGACCTCGCGAGCTGGACGCGCGAGGGTGCCATCGAGGTCGCCGCGTCGCTCGGCATCGCGATGACCGACGCTCATTGGGCCATCGTCGAGTTCGCCCGGAAGGACTACGCCGAGGTCGGCGCGACGCCCAATATCCGTCGCATCACGACCGTCCTCGGTCTCGCGACCAAGGAGCTCTACGCCCTGTTCCCGAAGGCTCCGGGTCGCACCATGGCCACCATCGCCGGGCTGCCGAAGCCGGGCGGCTGTCTGTAAGGAGGAAGCACCGTGTCCAACCCTGAAACCACGCGCCGCGTGTGCCTCATCTGCTCGAAGGGTGGTCTCGACGAGGCCTACCCGGCCCTCATCCTTGCCAACGCGGCGCGGATGTCGGGCATAGAGGCGATGATCTTCTTCACCTTCTATGGCCTGGACGTCATCACCGAGTCCAAGGTCGACAGGCTCCACGTGAACATGGTGGGCAATCCGTCGAGCCCGATGCCCACGATGCTGGCGGGCCTGCCCGGCATGGAGCGCTTCGCGGCCAAGATGATGAAGGACCGCATGGCGGAGATGAACCTCCCCACGGCGCGCGAGATGGTCGAGCTCCTACACGACGCTGGCTGCGACCTGTACGCCTGCGAGCTGGCGATGGACATGATGAAGCTCGAACGGAAGGACCTTCTGCCTCAGGTCAAAGACGTCATCACGGCCGGTGACTTCTACGACCTGTCGGTGGGTGCGCAGATCATCTTTACTTGAGCGCAACTGGAGCGGACCATGCAAGCCTACCCTCATCACTATCTCTCGACCGCCACCGCGCAGCCGCAGGGCCTCGTCCGTCTCGAGTCGCCCGGCCTGACCCCAATCGACAGCGCCCCGCCCGCCGCGTTCGACGGACCCGGTGACCAGTGGTCCCCCGAGACACTCCTGTGTGCGGCGATCGCCGATTGCACCATCCTCACCTTCCGGGTCGTTGCGCGCATGGCCAAGCTGGAGTGGCGAGCACTGTCGTGCGAGGTGCATGGCACTCTGGAGCGGATTGAAGGGCGGACGTCGTTCACGCGCTTCGTCACTCACGCGACACTCACGGTGCCCGAAGGGACCTCGGAGGCCGCAGCGCGGGCGGCGCTCGAGAAGTCCAAGGGCGCCTGCCTCGTGTCCAACTCGCTGTCTGGGAGCAACACGATGGAAATCACCCTCGTGTTTGCCTGAGCCCGCGAGGCGCGCGATGCCGACCACCGTTCCCGACGTGCGCTGTTCCATGCGGGCCACACGGTCACGCTGGGACGCGATCGTGGTTGGGAGCGGCGTCGGCGGCACCGCGACCGCGGCGCTGCTGGCGCGGCACGGCAAGCGCGTGCTCGTATTGGACAAGAACCCGACTGTGGGCGGAATCTTGGCCTCGGTCCAGCGCGACGGCTTCAAGATGGACGTTGGAAGTCACCTCGTCGCGCGCGGCGCCCGTGGCCCCATTGGCCGGCTGTTGCGCGACCTCAGCCTCACGGAGCCGCGCTTTCTCACCTCGCCCATTCCGGTGCGCGCCCGCGGGCTGTTCGACGCCACAGCACCCGCTCACCGTCGCGAGTTGCCCCGGGTCGGCCTTGACGCCGCCCGTCGCCTCGGCGTCCCGGCCCGCGACATCGCGCGTCTATCGCGGCTGATGCTGCACATCATGACGCTGACTCCGCCGGAGCTGCGCGCCTGGGATCGCCGCAGCCTGGAGTCGCTCCTACGCCGGTACACCGACCATCCGGGCGCGTACGTGTTGTTCGCCTTCCTGGCGAGCATCTTCTTCGTGTTGCCCCCGCGCGAGGTCGCCGCGAGCGAGGCAATTCTGGCGCTGCGGCACGTCATCTGGAACTGGAGCCTCTCGTATCTGGAGGGCGGGATGGACCGGCTGCCCAACGCCCTGCTGGGGGTCGTCACCGCGCACGGCGGCGAGGTCGTGGTCTCGGCCCCGGTCGTCTCGATACGTCGCCATGCCGGGTTGCTGCAAGTAAGCACTGCCGCCGGCGACGTGTTCGAGGCGCCATCGGTGGCCGCAAACCTCGCGCCCATCGACCTGCTCGCGCTGGTGGACGACGAGATCGCGCCAGAGTGGGCGTCCCATGCGAGGGAAATTCGGCCCTCCGGCAACGCGCATCAGCTCAAGATCGGCCTCAGCCGCCGACTCGTCGACGAGGGCTGCCTCATCGGTGGGCTGTCGGTCGAATGCCCGAGCGACGTGTCGCTGTCGGTCGTCGAGCGCATGGTCGCCGACATCGACGCCGGTCGCGCCACCGACCCCATGGCGTTCTACGTGCCGGTGCCGACCAACTTCGACCCGTCACTGGCCCCACCGGGGTGTCAGCTGTTGGTGGCTAGTGTCTACGGCCCCACGTGCGACGAGCCGGTGGATCCTCCCGAGGTGTGGCGCGACCGCGCGCTGCGAGCGCTGGCCGGAGTCGTCCCCGGCCTCATGGAGGCGCTTCTGTTCGCAGAGCTCACGCCCATCGCAACGGTCGGCGCGTGGATGGGCAAGTCCTCGCACGCAGCCATCTGCAACGGACAGCGGCCGGGTCAGGTCGGCCGCGATCGCTTGCCCGTCCGGACGCCCATCCCCGGCCTCGTCCTCTGCGGCGATGGCGCCGGCGGTCGTGGTATCGGCCTCGAGCTCGCCGCGACCTCGGCGCGCGAGGCTGTGCGGGCGCTCCGGTGAGCGACGTGGGTCTCGCTGCGCTCTGGCTCGGCGTCCTCGGCGGCGGCCTCGGTCTCGCTGTGACGCTGCATCGCATGGGCGTCCGCGCGACCGTCGTGCGTGACGTCCTTCACCTCGGTGCCGGCGTTTGGGTCTTTGGTTGGCCCTTCTGGAACGGCGTGACGGCCCCCATTGCGCTGACGCTGGGCGCGCTCGTAGCCCTTGCTCTGGTCCCCGCAGTGGCCCGTCGCTCACGCCGAGTGCGTCGACTCATGGTGTCGGTCACCGGAGACGACGAGCGTTGGGGTGGCCTCGTGCTCTACGCGACGGCCAGCGCGACGCTCACCGCCATCGGGCTGCTCTCGCGGCAGCCTGCGCCGGCGGCCGCGGGACTGCTCGCGCTCGCGCTTGGCGATGGGCTGGGTGGCGCCATCGGGAGCCGCTTCGGCCGCCACACGTTTCGGGTGCCCGCGGCCAAGCGCAAGTCCTTGGAGGGTTCGCTGACTGTCGCTCTTGCGGGCACGCTCGGCATCGTTATTGCGGCGGGATACTTTGGCCAGACTTGGAGCCCGAGTGTCGTCGCTGTTGCGGGCGCCGTCGCCGCCGCTGTCGAGGCGCTCTCGCCCCGCGGCACTGACAACGTCGCCGTGCCGCTCGCCGTGTGGGCCGTGCTCGCCTGACCCCGCTCAACGCCGAGGGCATGATCCCACGCGGCGGCGTTCCTCTCCCGACCCGGCGCGAGCCAACATCCGTCCGGTCCGTTCGTGATACGCGCGAACTATCAACCGCGCCTACCGGGCCCGGCGACGAGCACGCCGAGAACCGCGCCGTAGAGACCGGCGACCAGCGGTCGGCAGAGAATCGTGCAGCTCCCGCCCGTGAGCGCGAACAGTTGTCCCGCGCCGATCATCACTCCCGCGCCTCCCAGGGCGGCCAGGGCCCACCGCACCCATGGGCGAGCTTTCGTCACCATTGACTCATGGCCCCGAGGTCGTGGACGTGGGCCCACCCGGCGCTTCTGAGCGCGCGAGCGGCGTGGCCACTGCGATTTCCACTCCGGCAATAGAGAACGACGGGCTTGTCCCTGGGCTCGAGCTCACTCATGCGGCGATCGAGTTCCTGGACGGGGATGTTGACGGCGCCGGGGAGGTGACCGTCTGCGAACTCCTCTCGCGTGCGCACGTCGATGAGGCGCGCTCCGGACTCGACAAGTCGCCGCGCGTCAGAGCTGCTGACGTCGCCGCCCCTCCTGAGCACGAGGTAGCCACCCGCGAGTACGATCGCGAGCGCAATACCGATCTGGGCTGCCGTCGTCATGGGCATTTCTCCGTCTGCTCTCCTTCGTTCTCCCCGTCTTCCTTCCGCACCGACCGGCGCGGAGATGGGACCGTTCACGTCGGCACCCCGAGCTTGGGCAAGAGCCACGTCTGTAGCACGATCCAGACGGCGAGGAAGGAGACGAGACTGAGCCAGCTATCCATGCGGAGTAAGAGCCAGGCGCCGCAATAAGGGTTCGGCGAAGTTGGCCTCGGTTACCTGTGCGGTCGCCATCGTGGCCTCCATGCCCATGAGGGCCAGGACGGTCGGGCGGGGCTCACGTTTTCTCGGCGAGAAAGTCCCGCACGGCGACTTTGACCGACGCCCGCACCGGCACTGGCACCTCGACCGACGGACCCGCCGTACGGCAGAGCGCGAGCGTGCGCTTGAGCGAGTCGCAGGAGCCACGACAGCGACCGCAGGCCAAGAGATGCCGCTCCATCTTGGCGCAGACGTCGGCGGTGATCTCGTCTTCGAGATGGCGGGAGAACAGGGAGAGCACGTCGGGGCACGTCCCAGGCGCGACCGACGTCTCAGTCGGGATCCCGAGGAATGGCGCGACGTGCTCTCGCACCGCCAGCCGCGCGCGATGGAGCCGACTCTTGACGGCAACCGTGCTGATCCCGAGCACCTCGGCGACCTCAGGCGCGGTCAGCCCTTCGACGTCACGCAGGACGAGCACCTCACGGTACTTGGGATCGAGCGCGCCGATCGCTCGCTCGATGGCGTGTTCGAGCCGCCTCCCGGCGAGCGCCTCGTCGGGGCTCCTCGCCGTGTCCGCGAGCAGCGCCGCCTCCTGCGCGACGTCCGAGTCGAGCGAGCTCTGCTGTTCCGGGGCGAACTTGCTCCGCCGGCGCTTCTTGATGCAGAAGCTCCGCGCGATTGAGTAGAGCCAGGTCGAGATCGACGACGTGCCGCGGAAGTCGCGCACGCTCCGAGCCATCGCGAGGAGGGTGTCCTGAAGGACGTCCTTGGCGTCCTCCGGATCCCGGCACATCCTCATGCCGAACCGGTACACCCGCGCCTGATGGCGCTCGAGCAGCCTTTCGAGCGCCCGGCCGTCTCCCGCCTGAGCGCGTTCGAGGAGTTGGTGGTCGGCGTGGTCCTGCATCTACTCAGCGAACTTGTCTCACAAGACCCGCAGCCAAACCACCAGGTCCTGAGCCTCTTCGAGTCAGGTCGATGCGGGCCAAGTTCATCACCCCGTTCCACGCGGCCGCAAGGTCGTTGGGCCGGTCGCGCCAACCAGAGGGGACGAGCGAAACCGACGCGCTGAACCCCTCCAGCCGAGGTCGGGGCGCCGCGTTGTCATCTCTCCCTCGCGCACGAGGGAGTAAGCACTTGCTCTCTTGTGCATGGGAACGCGGCGCCGAGCATCCGAGGTCCGACAGGTCGAGCTGACCGACGCCGCGCTGCACATCATCGCGACCCAGGGCATCGCCGCCTTGAACACTCGCAGCCTTGCGGCGCAGGTCGGCTTGTCGACCGGCGCGATCTTCCGGCACTCTGCGTCACTCGAAGCGCTCCTCGACGCCGTGGTTGCCCGTGTCGAAGCCGTCATCGCGTCGACGTACCCACCGCGGTCGGTCCCACCCCTCGAGCGTCTCGAGCGCTTCATGGAGACGCGAAGCACCGCGGTCGGCGACCAGCTCGGCATCTTGCGCCTCGTCTTATCGGAGCAGTTCCTTCTCGCCCTCCCGAGGGGCGGCCCCGAGCGCCTGTCCGCGTCCGTGCAGCAGACGCGCGCGTTCGTGCTCGACTGTCTCCGTGAGGCGCTACCCGCGGGCGAGGTCCGCGCAGATCTCCCGGTTGAGACGCTCGCACCCATCGTGATGGGCACGGTGCAGATGCTCGCGCTCACTCCCTCGATAGATCGGCAGCGCGCTGCCGAAGCGCGCAGTCACAGGCAGCCTGATCGCGCTCCTCCGTTCGCCCGCTGTCGCTCGTGCGTCGAGCCGCGAGCGGGCGACTCGGTAACAGTGAATCCATTTCAGCATCCGTGGCTCTCACCGCTCGGCAAGGAGGCCCTCATGACTGAAATCGATCGGCGCAGTTTCCTCGAGTTCTGTGCCGCCGCTGGCGGTAGCCTGCTCTTGTCTCCCCTGACAGGATGCGGCCGAAGCCGTCCGGACCAGGCGACACCCCAGGGAGGCGAGCTGCTGCCAGTGCCGCTACTCCTGGAGGGTGAGTTGGTCGAGGGCGTCCGCTCGTTCCGCCTCGAGGTGCAGCCGGGCTCGATGGAGTGGGTCGCTACCGCTCCGACGGCGACCTACGGCATCAATGGCCCGTACCTTGGTCCGACGCTGCGATTTCGCCGCGGCGAGCGGGTCCGTCTCGAGGTGAAGAACTCACTTGAAGAGATGACGACACTTCACTGGCATGGCATGCAGCTACCCGCCAAGAGCGACGGCGGTCCCTACCAGACGATCGCGCCTGGGGCGACGTGGGTCAGCGAGTACGACGTGATCCAGCGACCGATGACCGCTTGGTATCACCCGCACCAAATGCACGCGACCGCTCGCCAGGTTTACATGGGTATGGCGGGCATGATCCGCGTCGAAGATCCGGCGGAGCTGACGATCGATCTACCCTCGACCTACGGTGTCGATGATCTTCCGCTCGTGATCCAGGATCGCCGCCTTTTCACAGACGGAACCCATCCCTACTCGACGGGAGCGACACTCGCCATGCGTGAGGGCAGGGCGGGGCTCAAGGGCGACACGATGCTCGTCAACGGCGCCGTGCGGCCCCGTGCAGTCGTCCCGAGAGGGGTGGTCCGGCTCCGTCTCGTCAACGGCTCCAACGCGCGCAACTACAACCTCGGCTTGGCGGACGGTCGACCGTTTCAACACATCGCCAGCGACGGCGGACTGCTCGGCGCGCCTGTCAACACAACCCGGGTGCTCCTTGGGCCAGGAGAGCGCGCCGAGCTCCTGGTCGACTTCACTCGCGACGAACCGGGCGCGAAGGTCGCGTTGCAGAGTTTCTCTGGTGAGGTGTTTGCCGCGTTGTTCACCGGCATGATGGGCGCGAACCTGGCCGATACGCGGGACCGGGATACGTTCGACGTGATGAGCTTTGAGGTCGGTGCCGCTCCGTCCCGTGCGATCGTGCCGCCCTCGGCGTTCACCCCGATCGAACGGATGGCAGCCACTGAAGCGGTGCGGACGCGCGAGCTCGTGCTGTCGATGTCCATGGGCGGCGGCGGTATGGGCGCTGGCGGCGGCGGCATGGGCCGCATGGGCGGCGTGCTCATCAACGGCGCGAGCATGATGAGCCTGACCGATGTCCCCGCAGCGATCGACTTCCGGATTCCCGTCGGTGACAGCGAGCTATGGGTGGTTACCAACGACTCGGACATGGCCCATCCGCTCCACATCCACCACCGCCACTTCCAAATTGTCGATATCGATGGCGGGCCCCCGCCCGCGGCTCTGGCGGGCTGGAAAGACACGGTGCTCATCCGGCCCCGGCAAGTCGTCCGGCTCCTGCTCAAGTTCGAGGGCACGGCCGACAGTACATTTCCGTACATGTTCCACTGTCATATCCTCGAGCACGAGGACCGTGGCATGATGGGGCGGTTCTTCCTCGTCGCTCCTTAGCTGCCAGGAAGCGACCGCCGGATGGCGGAGGCGACACCGGACCGAGCCGCCGACGATCCGCGGGGATGAGCCTGCGGCCGCTCGCGGTCGGGGTCGTGCTCGCCTGACCCGGCCGGTCAGAGTTCGATCAGGTCCGTGTGGCCAAAGCCGCGCGTGTAGTCGATGACACTCAGCACGCGCGGTCGAATCTCGATGACGACCATGTGCTCCCGCACCTCGGCGGTCATGCCGCCCACCCACGGAAAGCGATGGGCGAGGCAGGCGTAGCCGTGCTCGATGCGCGCCGGTGAGGTCAGGACCTCTGCGTGCGCGGCCATCGAGAGGCCCTGGAGGCGCGACAGGTCGGGCTCGTCGTGGTCCACGGTCACCGACACGCGACGGTCGTGCCGGATGTTGCCGACCTTCTGCGCCGTGGCGTGCGTCGTGGCATACAGGGTCAGGCCGTCGTGGGCGAAGGCCAAGGTCGTCGCCTGCGGCCAGCCATCGGGGCGCAGCGTCGCGAGCGTGAGGACGCGGTGCTGCTCGAGCAGCGCCTGCGCCAGCTGAAGTACGTCGGTGTTCATGGTCATGACCTCCTCGAAGACGTTGCCGGTTCGCTACGGCGCCAGCACGAGCCCGAGGCCCGCGCCGAGCGCCATCAGTACGAAGGAGACGAGCGTGAGTCCTTGCGCGGGGACGATCTCGCGCGTGTCCTCCGGGGCCCGCAGCAGGCGCCTCGCCGCCACGATCGCTGGCGGCAAGCCCACGAGGCCGAGCCATACGAGCCACGGAAACCCGATCAACGGCAGCAGCAGCAGCCCGAGCCAGGCGCATGCCACCAGCACCGCGAACACGGGGGCCGCGCGCGCTCGCCCGAGTCGCACGACCCAGGTGCGCTTCCCGGCGCTTCGATCGGCGCAGTAGTCGGGGAACTCGTTCACCCACAGAAACGCCCCCGTGGCGATGCCGAGCGGCACGCCCAGGAGGGCGACCTCCCACGGCAGCGTCTGGCGCTGGACGAGGTAGGTGCCGCACAGGATGAGCGGGCCGTAGGTGACGGCGACCGCGAGCTCACCCAGCCCGCGGTAGGAGAGCTGGAGCGGCGGCGCGTGGTAGCTCCAGGCGAGCGCCACGCCGACAAGGCCGAGCCAGAGGACGGCCGGCTCGCGGAGCACGACGATCGCCAGGCCGAGCGCGGCGCCGAGCGCGTAGAAGACCGCCGCGATGCGGAACGTCTCGCGTCGGGTGAGCAGGCCGTCGACCAGTACGCGCTTTCCACCGGAAAACGGGCTGCGGTCCTCCGGCTGCACCGCCAGGTCGGTGCCGGAGTCGAAGTCGAACACCTCGCCCGACGCGTTCTTCGCGGCCTCGATGCAGAACGTGGCCAGGACGGTCAGAGTGAGCCAGAGCCCGCTCAGGCTCCCGTCGCGGGCCGCGGCGCACGCGCCGAGCAGCATCGCCGCGACCGAGGCCAGCGTGATTTTCGGGTCCGCGACCCGCCAAACCCCGAGAAGCCGCCGTTGGATGAGCGCGTCCATGCCCCGACCGGACGCAAGTTCGAGGCCAAGCCGCGATTGGGGCGAAGTGGCCCGAGCTCAGTTGCTAACACATCAGTTGTAGCTGCAGTCGTACCACTGGTACTGCGGGAGCCACAGGCACACGCCTTGGTAGCCCCAGCTATCGATCGAGCACGTCAGCGACGTGAGCGCTCCGGCCTCGCACCAGACGACGGTATGGCTGCCCCAGCACACGCCCTTGTAGTCGATGTTGCCGCACGGGGTGCACCGGTTCTGCGTGCTGGACGGAAGGTCCGGGTTCACGATCGACTGGCAGCGCCCCAACGCCATGCACGCGGGCGTGGCCGATTGGCAGAAGTCCCCAGGGCAGCTCCCGCAGGACTTGCCGCAGCCGTCGTCCCCGCAGTCCTTGTTGAGGCACGATGGGATCGCCGAGTTGAGCGGCTGGCAGTCCTGGGCGTCCGGCGTGCCGTCGTTGTCATCGTCGGAGTCGAGGCAGTCCTTGGTGCCATCGCCGTCGGTGTCCGGCATGCCCTCGTCGGCTGTGGTGTTACAGTTGTCGTCCTTGCCGTTGCAGATCTCGGGCGCCACAGGGCTGATGGAGCCCGTGCCGTCGTTGCAGTCGCCTTGCACCACGGCGGAGAATGGTGCGATCGCTTGGCACTTGCACACCGAAGCTCCGCCATTGGCCCCGAAGCCGTCGCCGTCGTTGTCGACGAAAAACAATGTACAATTTGTGGGTGAGCCTTCATCCACGAGGGTGTTGCAGTTGTTGTCGGCGCCGTCGCAGAGCTCCGCGGCCACGGGGCTCGTCGTGGAGGTGGAGTCGTCGCAGTCGCCCGTCTGCGTCGCCGAGTAGGGCGAGGACGGCAGGCACAGGCACTTCGTGAGCCCCTGGACGCCCCACGTGTCGCCATCGACGTCACGGAAGAACGTCTTGCAGAAGAGCGCGCCCTCCTCGTCGACCTCCATGTTGCAGTTCTCGTCCTTGCCGCCGCAGGTCTCGGTGCCCCCGGGGTTGGTCGTGATCACGAGGTCGTCACAGTCGCCGCCCTTGGCCGTCGGGTGATCGACCGTGGGCGTACACTGGCAGAGCTCGCTCCCCGGCAGACCGAAGGTGTCCTTGTCCTGGTCGGTGTAATAGACCGTGCAGCCCAACGCGCCGAGCTCATCTGCCGTGGTGTCGCAGTCGTTGTCGATGCCGTCGCAGACCTCGGGCGCCAGCGGGTTGCTGGCCGTGCTCCCGTCGTTGCAGTCGCCGCTCTGGATGGCCGTGTAGTCCCCCGACGGCACACAGAGGCACTGCGAGAGCTTGCTCTGCCCGAACGTATCTTTGTCTGCGTCCAGGTAAAACACCGCGCAGCCCTTCGCGTCGACCTCATCGGTCTGCCCATCGCAGTCGTCGTCTTTGACGTTGCACAGCTCCGCTGCGGTGTGGCTCGCGGTCGCATCCAGCGGCGCGCAGTCGACCACGTCCGGATCCAGATCCCCGTCGTCGTCGTCGTCGCACACGTTGCCGACCCCGTCCTGGTCGGAGTCGAGCTGATCGGCGTTCTTCACTTTGGGACAGTTATCCCCGGCGTCGGGCACGCCGTCGCCGTCTTTGTCGCCGCTGCACTCGTCGCCGATCCCGTTCTGGTCGAGATCCGCCTGATCGGCGTTGGCGTCGATGGGGCAGTTGTCCTTGTCGTTGTCGACGCCGTCGCCGTCCTTGTCCGAATCGCACGCGTCGCCCTGGCCGTCGAGGTCGAGGTCGTCCTGCGAGGTGTTCTGCACCAGCGGGCAGTTGTCTTTCTCGTCGCCGATGGTGTCCGCATCGTCATCGGGGTCGCACACGTCGCCCTTGCCGTCGAGGTCGTGGTCCTCCTGGCCCGTGTTGGCCTGCACAGGGCAGTTGTCGGGCACGTCCAGGATGGTGTCGTTGTCGTCGTCCTCGTCGACGCAGTCCGCCGTGCTGTCCTGATCGGTGTCGTCGAAGCTCTCGTCGGCCTTGCCGTCACAGTTCTGATCCTTGCCATCACACAGCTCGGCCTCGGGCTCCTGGCCCTTGCAGCCGGCGGTCGCGCCGTCGCACGTGGACGTTCCGGGACACGCGCCGTGGTCGTTTTTCACCTCGCACGGCTTGCCGACCGTGTCCTCGTCATTGCTGCCGTCGCAGTCGTCGTCCATGCCGTTGCAGAGCTCCGCCACCGGCACCTTGGCATCGCAGGCGGAGAGGCCGTCCTTGCCGCAACCACGCTTGCCCTTGCACTGGCCGGCAGCGTTGGTCGTCGCGCAGTGGGTGGCGGAGCCGAGCTGCTTGCCCTCCACGTCGCAGGGGCACTCGCCCTTGCTCTCGAGCCGCGTGCAGACCGTGCCATCGCAGGCATAGTCGGGCGGGCAGTCCGCCGCGACCTTGCACGGCGTGGCGCAGAAGTGCCCCGCGTCCCCCATGGCGTGGCAGGTCGAGCCCTTGGTCGGGCAGTCACCGGCGCTGAGGCAGGGTCGGCACAGCCCGCGCCAGCGGGGCAGGCAGATGAAGATCGTGTCCGTCGACGTGGTCTGGACCTGCGAGCACTGCCACCCGTCGGGGCACTTCTCCACGCACAGGACCGAACAGACCTTGTCGCCGTCCGGGCCGTCGATGCAGAAGCCGCTGTCGCAGTCCTCGCTCGACGTGCACTTCTCAAAGACGGGAGGCACCTCCGTGCCGAGATCGGCGCCCGCGTCCGGCACGTCGCCGGCGCCCGGCCCCGGCGTGCCCAGGTCCAGGCTCGTGTCGGTCGGCTTGCCCGCGTCGGCCTTGCCCGTGTCCGGCAGCAGTGACGGCAAGTCGCTCTTGCCGACCCCTTCGCCGAGAGCGTCCTTGCCGCTCCCGCCCGCCGCCGAGGGTCCGCTCGTGCACCCGGCGCACCCCCAGATCACCATCATCGCCCACAGCGCGCTCAGGTTGGCCCGTCCCATGGCGATCAGGGTACGGTGAACGTGCCTGAAAACGCAAAGGATTTCCGTTGGACGGCTCGCGCTCCAGGAATCGACGGCCCGGTGCGAATCTGAGACGCTGGAAGTCCGTCAAAGGTCGGCGCGTGCGTTCGGGCCCAGAGGTTGCGACCCGACCGCGCCTCTGACAACGTACCGAGTCGAAGCAGCGGCCCGACGCCGCGGGAGGTCCAGGATGCGGAGTTTCTTCAGTGGTGCCGTGATGTTGATTGGCCTCGGGGCGCTCGCCGGCGGCTGCGAGGCGTTCACTGGCACCAGCAGCAGCGATCCGCTGGGCCCGTCCACGAGCTGCGGCTTCTCGCTCGCGAACTCCGTCAACCCGGGGAAGAAGGCGATCGGACAGTCCTGCGCTTCGGGCGCCGACTGCGAGACCAACGTGTGCGTCCTGGCCACGGACGCCGCCAGCGTGACCAACAAGCAATTCGGCTTTTGCTCGCGCGGCTGTGACTGTGCCAACGACAAGGCCTCTATCTTGACGGCCGAGCAGAAGGCCAAGTTCACCTGCATCTACCCACCCTCGCCCAATCAGACCAAGCGGCACATGGTGCTGCAGTGCTCGAGCCCCGAGGCCTGCCAGCAGGTCGACGCGGGCTGGACCGGCTGCACCAATCAGATCAGCGGGACGTCGTTCAAGGTCTGCACCGCCCTGTAGCGCTTGCGGCTTGCGCGCCGCGGCCGTCCGCTTAGGCTCGCCCCACAGGAGGTCGTCATGCGCGCGTCTGCACCGCTCGGGGTCGCTGTCTCTCTTTTTCTGACCGCATGCGCCAGCGCTCCGGGCTCCGCCACGCCTGCCGCGGACCTGACCGCGATCGCCGATACCCCGGCGGCTCTGGATGTTTTCACGCCGAGCGACCTGGCGCCGGATACGGCGGAGGTCGTCGAGATCATCACGCCGGCGGACGCGACTCCGGCCCTCGATAGCGCCGACGCCGTGGCCGACCTGGCCCCCCCTGACGTCAACGCCGACGCCAGCCCGCCGCCGGCAGACGTGGCGACCCTGGACCTCTCGCCGATCGACGCGGCGGAGGTTTCCGAGGTCCTCGACGCTCCGGACGTCCCGGCGGTCGACTCCGGTCCACCACCGCCCACGTGCGCCGCGACCGTGAGCATCACGGGACCGTCGACCGACGCGTTCTTCGCGCTCGGGGGCCCCATCACGCTCACGGCCATGGTCACGAGCGTCGCCGTCGCGGGCCTCTCCGTCGCGTGGACCGTGCAGGATGGCCCCGCGCTCGGAGTCTCCGTGGTGAAGGTCGATGGGACGACCAGCCTCGACACCAACGCGATCCCGGCCGGCAAGCGGGTGCTCGTGGCCCAGGTCGTCGACGCCAACGGCGCGTGCACGGGCGGGGCCGCCACGAGTACCGTGACCGTCTGCAAGCACGAGGTGAAGGCCGACTTCAACGCAGCGCTCGATCCGCTGCTCTGGGTTACGACGCAAGACGCCGCCTGGGACCCGGGAGGCTGGATCGAGATGACGTACCCGCAGAAGAGCCGCCAGGGCGCCATCTACAATGCGCTCGACTACGTTCAGTCCGGCGACGTGTCCATTCACTTCCAGATCGCGACCGGCGGGGGCTCCGATCCCGGCGCGGACGGGATGGCCATGACCATCCTCGAGGCCTCCAAGCTCTCCGAGCTCACCGCGCTCTTGGCGGTGGCCACGGGCGGCGGCGGTCTGGGCTACGGCGTAGGCGGTAAGTACGGTGCGTTCACCGGCCACGCCTTCACCGTGGAGATCGACACCTGGTACAACCAGTTCAACGGCAACAGTGAGTTCCACACGGACCCGACCTCCGACGACCACGTCGAGGTCACGCTCGACGGTGACCCCGGAAAGTCCGTGGGCTTCATCTCGGTGCCCGAGCTCGAGGATCTGGCCTGGCGCTCGGTCGACATCACCATCCACGCCACGCACCTCACCGTCCGGATCGACGGCAAGGTCACGATTGACGGTGATTTTCCGCAGCTCGAGTTCCGCGGCGGCTACATCTTCTTCTCAGGAAGTACCGGATATTACACGAACTACCATCGCTTCGACGACCTGCACATCCTGCACGGCTGTGTGCCGTAGGGCCTACCGCGTCGCGGGTGCCCCGAAGACGAGCGCGCGCGCCTCCTCGGCGAAGGCAAAGCGGGCACCGAAGGTCTCCAGGATTTCGACCGTGACCATGACCGGGCCCATGAGGAACGAAATGGGTCGCTTCAGCAGCGCCGGCTTGTTGCCCTCGATGCGGTGTCCGACGAGCTGAAACGCCCAGCCGACGACCTGGCCGCCTACGATGAGCCAGGGGTTCCAGGTGAGGAGGCCGACCACGGCGGTGCCCACCAGGATCGGGATGCCGATCATGTGCGTGGCCCGGTTCCCGGGGTGGCGATGCTCGTTGACGTAGAAGGCGAACTCGCGCGTCCAGAAGTCGTCGATGGTGCCAATGCGGTCGAGGATCGTCATAGTGCGCCACGGTAACGCACGCCTGCCGTGCGGTCTACCAGCTTGCGACGAGCGACTCCGTGGGGCCGTCACTGACGACGACCCAGAGCTTGCCTTCGCGCGAGGCGAGCGTCATGCGCAGCGCTTGAGCCTCGATGGTGACCGTGGCGTCCCAGCGGCCGTCGGACTGGAGCCGCGCCAGGACCAAGGGATCCACGTCGAGCCGGGACTGGTCGAGCACGTACAGCGACGCCTCGCCGACCGTCGGGCGCAGCGCGTCGCGGCCGACACGCTCGGCCAACGCCACCGGCAGCCGTTGCGCGGTCACGAGCGCGCCCTCGGGGAGCACGCCGGTCGCCCCGCGGACGAGGATTGGGGCGTGACGCGCGACGAGATCATAGGCGCCGCTGAAGGGCTCGCCCTCGAGGCGGGTCGGGCCTTCGGTGACCGTCGGCTCGGTCGACTGCGCCGTGTGCGCGAGCCCAGCGGCAATCAAGGCGATCCCCGCGACCACGGCCACCGCGACGCTCGCCAATACGCTGGCCGACACGGACCGTCCGCTCGCGCGGCTTTGGTCGCGGACGCGCGACAGCACGCGCATGCGCAGACCCGGGGGGAACGCGAGCGCGTGCGCCGAACGGCAGAGCGCCTCGCTCACCGCCTGATCGAGCGCGACGGCGCCTTGGCAGCGCTTGCAGGACTCGACGTGACGCAGCATCGGGCGCTCGAAGGCCTCCACGGGGAGGCCGCGCGCACGCAGCAGGTCAACCCTTCGACATAAGAGCTGGTCGTTCAGTTCCATGACCTTCCCTCATCGAGCTCGGCGGGCGCTCGTCGGCGCTCCGCGCTTCGGACCGGGTGCTCTCGCGAACGGCACCATTGGCGACCGCGTAGTCGCCGAGGGCCTGACGCAGCGCGCGCCGGCCGTGAAAGATGCGTGAACGGACCGTCCCGATAGGACAGCCCAAGACCTTGGCGATGTCCTCGTACGCCATATCCTCGACATCGCACAGCAGTACCGCCGTTCGCTGCACCTCCGGGAGCGTGGCCAGCGCGCTCAGCACGATGTCGTCGAAGCGGTCCCCCTGGCGCGCGCCGTGGCCCGCCTCGATGCGCGTGTGCACGTCGGGCCGCCCGCACGGCCGGTCGCTCATGTCGTCGGTGAGTTCGAGGCGTCGGTCGCGCCGGAGCCGGCTGATGAAGCCGTTGCGCAAGATGGTGAAGAGCCAGCCCTTGTAGTGGCTGCCCTCGGGCACGCGGTCGAGCGCGTCGAACGCGCGCAGGAGCGTGTCTTGGACGAGGTCCTCCGCCTCGGTCGGGTCGTGGGAGAGGCGGAGCGCGAAGTGATAGAGAGCGGTCGCGTGGGGCAGGAGCTGCTCTTTGAAGCGGCGCTCCTTCTTCGACTCGGTGGACCAGGGCCAGCGCATGGGTCACTCCTCTTTGCCAGTGTGCCGGAGACGAGCTCGCCGAGCGGGGACACCTCCCGGCGATGGGACCTGGAAACGCGCGAGCCGGGCGAAGGATCTGCCCATGTGAGCGAAACGCCGCAGACCCGGCGAGGGTTCAGCCTTAATTGCGCCCGCGGCGTCCCGATGAACTCGCCATGAGCCGCTCCTCCTGTGCCTTGCTGTGTGCCGCCGGACTGGTCGCGGGCTGCGCTCCGTACCACGAAGGCGTCTACGATCGCCTCGTCGCGGACGTGTCAGCGGAGACCCGGATGCCCGTGCTGCCGCTGCCCGCGGTGACCCCGGAGATCTCGGGCGAGGCGCCGGCCGACGCCACCGGCGATCAGCGCGAGGCGCTGTACTGGGTCAACCACTACCGAGCGCGCGCGGGGCTCGGTCCGCTCACCCAGCTCGCACCGCTGAACGTGGCGGCGAAGACGCACGCGGCGTTCCTCGTGGAGCACGCCCCGCTGTATGACGATCCGACGCTGTCGGTGCACGTCGAGGTCGAAGGCAACGCGAACTTCCTCGCAAAGAACTTCTGGGACCGCATGGTCAAGTCGGGCTATCAGGGCAAGCCGTTTCGCGAGGTCATCGCGTTTCAGGCAACGCCCGCAGCGGCCGTCACCCACTGGATCGAGACGATCTATCACCGTATCCCGCTCATCCACCCCGCCGCGCGTCACCTCGGCTATGCGACTCGCGCGGGCAACGGCATGACGGTCAACGTGGTCGACATCGGCGCCGGCGACGGGCAGGAGGCCGCGGCCATCGAGGGTGTCGCGTGGCCTCACGATGGCGCTCGCGACGTTCCGGTGAGCTGGGACGGTCTGGAGACCCCCGTGCCGCCCGCGCCCGCCAACGGCTTTCCATCGGGGCCCGTGGTGAGCCTGACCTTCCCCTCCGGGACGACGATTCAGTTCGACGAGCGCCGCCTTCGCGTCGCGGGCACGAGCGCGGCCCTGGATATCGTCTACCTCTCGTCCGAGACGGACCCGCACCTGAAGGGCGAGTCGTCGGTGGCGCTGTACGCGAGCGCCCCGCTGCTGCCCGACACGTCCTATGAGGTCGAGCTCATCGGCACGCGCAATGGCGCCCCGTTTCATCGCGTCTGGAGCTTCCGGACGCGGGCGTCCGCGGGCTGTGACGTCGGTCGCCAAGACTGCGGTCCCGGAAAGGGCTGCTACGGGACCCGCCAAGCCGACGCGACCTGCGCCTGGGCGGGGACGGGCAACGACGGCCAGACGTGCGGTTTCCAGAACGACTGCCATGCGGGTCTCACGTGCGTCAATTACCTGTGTAGACGCTACTGCCTGGTCGGAGATCCGGGCGAGCTCGGGTGCGCGCTCCGCTGCCCGGACACGACGTCGATCACCGATACCGCCAGTGGAATCGGCGTCTGCCGCTCTTGACGGCGTATCTCAGGGCTTCTTGGCGGGTACTGGCACGGCGGCCTTGACCTTGGGCATCGGCTTCGACGCGTGGGCGTCACGGCCGAGCTGGATCGCGGCCCACTCCACGAGGCGGCGCGGCAGGTTGGGAACGACCCCGAACAGACGCGTGCCCTTCATCCCCTCCTGCGGCACGGTCAGCAGCACCGCGCGTCGCTTGGTCTTGGCATCGAGCGCTTCGTAGACCTGCTTGGGGCCGAGCGCCTCGTGGTCTTTGGCGGTGACGATGAGCAGGGGCCGGTCCCCCCACTGACGCGCTGGGCCCATCGCGCCGAGGCCGAAGGCCTCCTTCTCCGGCGTGAGCAGGACCGCTGCGCGGAGCTTGGGATCGGTCGCTGCGTAGGTCAGGGCGAGCTGGGCGCCGAGCTCGCCGCCGATGAGGACCACCTTGTCGGACGCGAAGCCCTTGCTCTTCACGAACTTGAGCGCGGCCTCGACGTCCTGTGGCATGGCCGTAAACAGAGCGGGGTCGCGACGCTGAACGGCCTCCAGCAGGTCCTTGCCCTTCTGGGTCCGGCTCTCGCCGTGGCCGCGCAGGTCCAGGGCCAGGACGCCCAGGCCCTCGACCGCGGCGAACTCGAGCAGCGGCTGAAACGCCATCCGCCCCGTCTCCACCATGTGCAGTCCGATGATGACGCCGCGCTTCGGCGCCGTGGGTGGCGTCCAGTCGGCCTTGAGCGACATCCCGTCGCGGGTCTTGATGGTGACGACGGCCGTCTTGGGGGTCGTCTGCTTTGGAGGCGCGGCCGCCGCGCTGACGGCACCCAGGACAAGAGCGAGGAACAGGAACCGACTCATGGCCGCGGAGCCTAGCACATCTCCCTCGCGCTACGCCCCAAAGCCGATGCCGATGGAGCGCGCCATCCGAATGAGCTCACCGTTGGGCTCCACGAGCTTCTGCTGGCCCACCGCGTCCGCCAGCGGGACGTCGCCGAAGGTCGTGCCGCGCAGGCAGACCATGCGATCGAACGACTGGGCCCAGACGAGCTCCATCGCGCGTGCGCCAAAGGCGGTCGCGAGCAACCGATCGCGTTGCGTGGGCGTCCCGCCGCGCTGGAGGTGGCCGAGGACGAGCGTGCGCGTCTCGATGCCGAGCGGCTCCAGTCCTTTGGCGACCGTCGCCGCCGCGCCCCCCAGCCGACGGAGTGCACCGGGGCTCGCCTGGATGTCGGACGCAAAGCTCAGCTCGCCCTCCTGAGGCCGCGCGCCCTCGGCCACGACGACCAGGTGGTGGTTTGCGCCGGACGCCGCGCGCCGTTGGAGGTGAGCGGCGAGCGTCCCGAGCTCGTAGGGAAGCTCCGGAATCAAGATGGCGTGCGCTCCACCCGCGAGGCCCGCGTGCAGCGCGATCCAACCCGCGTAGCGGCCCATGACCTCCATGACCATCATGCGGTCGTGGCTCTCCGCCGTGGTCTTGAGCCGATCGAGGGCCTCGACCGCGACGTGTACGGCCGTATCGAAGCCGAAGGTCACGTCGGTGGCCGACAGGTCGTTGTCGATGGTCTTCGGAACACCGACGACGTTCGCGCCGCGTAGGGCCAGGTCGTGCGCGATGGCGAGCGTGCCGTCGCCGCCGATGACGATGAGCGCATCCAGGCCGAGCGCCGCGATGCGCGCGAGGCACCGGTCACTGACGTCCATCGTGACGATGGCGCCGTCCGGCTGGCGAACGGGGTACGCAAACGGGTTGCCCCGGTTCGTGGAGCCGAGGATGGTGCCGCCCCGCGACAGGATCCCGCGACAGCCGGCAGCCGTGAGCGGGCGCACGCGCGGGGCCGAGTCGTCACCGACGAGTCCATCGAAGCCGTCCTCGATGCCGACGACCTCGACCGATCGCGGTCCTGCGGTCGCTGCGCGCACGACGGCGCGAATCACCGCGTTGAGCCCCGGACAATCGCCGCCGCCGGTGAGGACCCCGATGCGACGAACCAGGTTCACGCTTCGCCTCCCGTGGACGGGTCCAGCACGACGCGGACCGAGCGCCCGAGATCGAGCACGGCGCGGGCTACGCGCAACACGTCGTCGCTCGTGACCGCCAGGATGTCGCGCGCGTAAGCGCCCAGATCCGGCTCGGCGAGTCCGTAGAGCGCGTCGTACGCCAGGACCGCCGTCCGGGCGGCTCGCCGCTGCAGTGAGAGCTCGTAGGCGCCCGCCAGGTGCTGCCGCGCGCGATCGAGCTCCGCCTCCGTCACGTGCTCTTCGCGGATGCGGCGGAGCTCCGTCTCGATGCCCGAAAGCGCCGCCGAGATCTTGTCGGCGCTCGTCCCCATGTACGCGTAGACGTAGCCCGCGTCTGGTCCCTCGAAGGAGGACGCGGAGACCGAGTAGCAGAGGCTCTGCCGATCGCGCAGCTCGAGGAAGAGGCGTCCGCCCTGGCCGG
Organism: Pseudomonadota bacterium; assembly: GCA_005776585.1. Taxonomy (GTDB): domain Bacteria; phylum Myxococcota_A; class UBA9042; genus SXOX01. The sequence continues at coordinate 130,806 of SXOX01000103.1, forward strand.
ATAGGACGGTGAGCAGCACGTCGAGCGCCGCCTTATCTGGGCTCGTGTACGTCACGCCGTGGAAGCCGAGCGCGACGTGCGCTTGAGCGCCCGTACCTGCGAGGATGCGCTCACGCAGGTCGGTGAGCGGCGGGATCGGCGGGAGCTGCGGCCGTGGGATGGTCGTGGCCAGCGCGCCGAGCCGATCGTCGAGCAGCGCCTGGAGCTCGTCGGCCTCGATGTCGCCCACCGCGGCGAAGATGCGCCCGCCACCGCCCAGCAGCGCCCGATGGAGCGTGCGTAGGGCCTCGGTGTCGAGCGTCCCGACGGTCTCGGTGGTGCCGAGCACCGGGCGACCGTACGGGTGATTGGGGTACAGCAGCGCGTTCAGGGCGCGCATCGTTCGCGCCGCGGGCCGATCGGCCTGCACGCGGATCTCCTCGAGCTGAAGCGCCTGCTCGCGCTCGCACTCGGCGAGGGGGAAGGCAGGCGCGGTGAGGACGTCGAGCCCGAGCTCGAGCGCCCGGACGAGGTGGCGCGAGGGGACGTCCACGCGCAGCCCGACGCTGACCCGGCCGCTCGAGACCTCGAGTTGACCGGCCATGCTCTCGACCAGCGACGCGATCTCCGCCGCCGAGTGGCGCGCCGTGCCTCGCGTGACCGTCTGCGCGTAGAGGCGCGAGAGCCCGCTCTGCGCCGGTGGCTCGACGGCGAGCCCCCCGAGGGTGACCGCGCGAAAGGACAGGACGGCCAGCGACCGATCGCGGACGACGAGCAGCCGCTCGCCCGTCGCGAGCGTGGCCGTCTGGATGACCGCGGTCTTGCGTCGCGGCGGTGCCGTGGGAGGCTGGCTGCGGCCGAACACGCGCTCGACGAGGTCCAGTACGCCGGACTCCGTCAGCGCGCTCTGCTCGGTCTTGGCGGCAAGTTCCGTCACGACGACGCGGCTGCCCACGAAATAGCGTTCGGCCACCCCGCGGATGTCCTCGGGCTCCACCTCGGCGATGCGGCGGTAGTAGGCGTCCGCCTCGTCGAGCCCGCCGCCGATGGTCTCGTAGAACCCGAGCTTGCGCGCCAGGCCTTGCACGGTCTCGCGCTCGTAGAGCTTCTGGCTCTCGATGATGGTGCGGGCCCTCTCGACCTCGGCGCGAGACGGGGCCTCTCGGGCGATGCGCACCATGGCTTCGAGGCTGCCCTCGAGCACCGCGTCGCTGCGGCCGGGCTCCGGCGTCGCCGAGATCATGAACGTGCCCGGGTCGAGCGGCGTGTAGGCGTAGGCGCCGATGTCGCTCGCCAGGTGCCGATCGCGCTTGAGCGACTGGACGAGTCGGCTCGACTCGCCCTGGCCGAGCACCATCGCGAGCACGTCGAGCGCGGCGACGTCCTCGTGGCGCACGCCCGGGATCGGCACCGCCAGGTGCAGGAAGCTCTGCTCGAAGCGCGAGCGCTCCGAGATGAAGCGCGCGCCGATCGGCACGGGCTCCGCTGCGCGGGCTGGTGCGACCTCGCCGGCGGGGAGGGACGAAAACAGCGCGGCGATACGCTCCGCCGCGTCGTGCTCGTCCAGGTCACCAACGGCGACGACGACGAGGTTCCGCCCGGTGTACCAGCGGCGATAGAACGTGACGATGTGCTCGCGCGTGAACGATCGCACCGAGGCGACCGTACCGATGACGGGGCGGCCGTAGGGGTGCCGCGTGTAGGCCGAGCGGAAGAGCAGCTGAGACGCGACGCGGCCTGGGGCGTCCTCGGCGCGCTTGATCTCCTCGACGATCACCTCCAGCTCGCGCTCGAGCTCGGTCGGGTCGAAGGCTGAATTCTGCACGGCGTCGGCGATGACGTCGAGGCCCAGCTCCAGGTGACGGCTCGGGACCGTGAGGTGGTATACCGTCTGATCGAACGACGTGTACGCGTTGATGTCGCCCCCGGCCGCCTCGACGTCGTAGGCGATGCGCCCCACGCCACGGCGCTCGGTGCCCTTGAACAGCATGTGCTCGTGGACGTGTGCCAGGCCGTGCTCCGTCGCGGAGTCCGGAAGGCCGTCGACGCGCTCGTCCGCGCTGCCGACGCGCACCCACGCCTGCACGGCGACCGCGGGGGCCCCGGGCTCGCGCAGCGTGAGGAGGGTGAGGCCGTTGGGGAGGACGCGTCGGTGCATTGGGCTCCAGGCCCGCGCGGAGTCATTCGGCCGCGACGGAGGGCGCCACGTTAGCCCTTCCGGGCCGTCGAGTCACGCCGAGCGCCTTGCCTGCGCGGTCCATCGTGATACGCAGCGCGCATGAACCCGGAGCTCCTTCACCTCAAGCGCTGCGACCTCGCGGTCTGTCAGGCCATGTGCTGCTACGATGGCGCGTATCTCGAGCCGGACGAGCCGGAGCGGCTTCGCGCCGTGGTGGCCGCGCATCCAGAGCACTTCGCGGGGCTGTTCGCGGGCGACGGCGTCACGGAAGGCCAATGGCGCGGCGTCGTGCGGGGCTCGAAGACGGCCGTCCGTCCCCACGCCTTTTCGGGCTCCGTACTGCCCGCCCACTTCGAGTCCACACGTTGCGTGTTCACGGAGGCGGACGGCAAGTGCGCGCTCCAGACGCTCGCCGTCGCGCAGGGCCAGCACCCCTGGGCCTACAAGCCGCGCGTCTGTTGGCTGCATCCCTTCCATCGCGGGCCGTTCGGTCCCGAGCCTCCGCCGATGGCCACCGAGGACGACCCGCATCAGATAGAAGGCTATGCCGGCTACACGACGTTCACCCACTGCGGACGGCACACCTCGCCCGAAGCCGGTGGCGAGCCATGGTTCGTCACCTGCCGCGAGGAGATGGCCTACGCCGCGCTCGTGCTGGAGGACCTCGACGACGCCGGGTAGGCCAGGACCGCCGTGTATACCGGCCGAATGAGCTCGCGGTCGCTGGCGCCCGTCTGCACCTCGGTGCTCGGGAGATCGACCACGCGGCCCTGAACGACCATGCGCTTGGAGGAGCCGCCGTCGAGGTTCATGGCCACCGTGCAGCCGAGCGCGTGCATCAGCTCACCGGTGAGCGCGAGCGTCAGGCCAGGCGCGTGCTCGAAGCTCCGGCCGTCCGCCGCCACCAGGAGCACCGTGCCGTCGTCGGTGAGGCCCGCCGCCATGCGGGGGAGCAGGTTCTGATCGAAGGTCTCGTCCTGCGAGAACGTGATCGGCGGGGCGCTTCCCCGAAGCTCCTCGGCCTCGCGGTCGATGAGGATCGCTCCGGCGTGCAGCAGCCGCGGACCGCCGGCGATCGCGCTGTCGATCGAGTGCGGCAACGACCACGTCACTGTGCTACCCGGCTCGGGGGGGCGCGTCTCTGGCGGCAACGCGAGGACGACGCCTGCGAGCGGAATGGGCAGCGCACCGGCGCCGCCGGCCGCGACGGCCGTGACGGTGTGGCCGACGATGGCGACCGAGTGGCCAGCGTGGCTCGGCGCGACGGGGCCATACGCGCGGTTATACGCCGTCGGCACGGTGACCGACTCGATGGGGGGCGGGGCGTTTGCGGCAGCGATGGTGACCGGCGTCCCGCCTAGCAGCACGGTCGCGCCGACGAGGCCGACGCGTGCGATCGCGATGGCGCCCGTCGCGTGCTGCAGAAGGGTCGAGCGGTGAAACACAGGCGGTGACAGCACCCGGCCGGCGTCGACGAGCAGACCGACCGGATCGGTGCGTCGGCTGGGCAGGGCGATGTCGGGCTCCGAGTACAGAAAGAAGCCGCCCGAGATCGCCGTCGTGGCGCCCGAGTCATCGACGTATCGCTCGAAGGCGCGGCCGTCCCGTGGCACGGCGACGCACCGCAGGCGCACGTCCTGGAGACGAAGCACGTTCACGTGCAGCGGTCCGCGGGGGCCGGGCCCCACCAGCAGGCCGTGACGTATCCCCGGCGCGACGTCGCGCCATCGGAGCCGTGTGGCGGCGTCTTTCATCGCGACGGGCGCGCTCTGTCCCTGGTGATGCAGCACCGCGGCGTGGCTGTAGTAGAAGTCTGCCAGAGCCCGCACGCGCAGCGCTCTGGGACCCGGCGCGTCGAGCACCTCCTCCATGCGCCGCACGAGGCCGATGCGGAGGACACGCGCATCAATCAGCGCGCGGGACTGCTCGGCGAGCACCGACGCGACCGCCATGAAGCGGCGCGCGAACATGGCCGCCTGCTCAGCGTCAATCTCGCCCGTGAGCAGCGCCGGGATGCGGACCCGCTGGCGCTCGAGGGTGGCCTCGATGCAGGCCTCGAGCTCGGCGAAGTCGGCTGGACCGCTGGAGGCCTCGCCGCCGCCGAACGCGTGGAGCGCCGCGAGCGTCGACGCGGGTGTCCCGGTCGCGTGCGCGAAGCGCTCGACGACCTCGAGCCATGGACGCGACACGGCTAAGCCATTGCGCGCTGGTAGGCGGGCCGGGCCCGAAGGCGATCGCAGTAGGCCAAGAGCTCGGTCGAGCCCTCGAGCAGGCCCATCGCGCGCGCCCAAATGAGGGTGCTACCGACGACGACGTCGGCCGCTGAGAAGTCCATGCCCATGAGCCACGGGCCATCGCCCAACTGCGCCGTGAGCCACGCCTTGGCGACCTCGATGGTGGCCTTGGCCGTGGCGACCTGCTCCGGGTCCCGCTTGGGCTCTGGTAGGCTGCGCGTGTGCTGGAAATACGGCACGAGCGCAGGCTCGAGCGTGCCATAGACGTACATCATGTACTGAAGATAAGTCCCGCGTTCGATGTTCTCGACGACCGGCGCCAGACCGCGATGCGGAAACCGATCGGCGAGGTAGAGGCAGATGGCGCCAGACTCGATGAGGCAGAGATCGCCGTCCCGGAGCGCCGGGACGCTGCCGTGGGGGTGGATCGCCAGGTACTCCGGGGTCTTGTGCTCCTTCTTGGCGAGATCGAGCGTCACGAGCTCGAACGGCACGCCCAGCTCCTCCAGGAGCCAGCGGGGTCGCGTCGCGCGTGTTCGGGGTGCGTAGTAGAGGGTCAGGCTCATGGTGGCTCCAGTTCCGGTTGCAGGCGCGACGCTAGCAAAGCGGCGCGCTGCGGTCGACTGGCGCACGCAGGACTTTTTTCGATGATGGAACGTCGAGCCGACCACTGTTACCGTGCCGAGCGCGGACGGCGCGCTCAGGAGGCACATGAAGCGATTGACCTGGATGTTGGTGGGCTTGGCGGTGTTGGCGGGCTCGGCCGTCTTTGGCTGCAAGGCGACCGAGGACGGACTGGGGCTGTTGCTGACGACCACCGACGCGACCACCGACGCTAGCGGAGCCGCGGACGGCTCGGAGTCTGCCGAGGTCGCGCTCAGCGACGGCGCAGCGCTTGCGGATGGCGCAGGTCCCACGGACGGCGCGGGGCCCGACGTGCCCGTCGGCGTCGATCCCGGTCCCTCCAACGACACCCCGTCTCCGACGGATCTCGGGCCACCTGACGCGGTCCCGCCGAACGACGTGCCGGCCATCGAGGACCTGGGCACGGCCGACACGAAGACGGGCTGCACCGCGGACACCGACTGCCCGGGTCAGGCCTGCAACTTGTTCACCGGCGCGTGCGTCGCGTGCGTGAAGGACGCCCACTGCAAAGACGGTGGGACCTGCGTCGACAGCGTCTGCCTCGCCAAGATCGTGTGTACGAGCGACAAGGACTGCACCCCTCTCGGCAAGGTCTGCGATGACGCGGCGGGCGCGTGTGTCGAGTGCCTTGCTTCCACCGACTGCACGGCGGGCTCGATCTGTACGCCCGCCAAGACGTGCAAGGAGGCACCGCTGCCTTGCGCGTCGTCGAAGGACTGCGCTGCGAAGAACCAGGTCTGCGACAAGCAAGTTGGCGTCTGCGTCGACTGCCTCGATGACGCCGACTGTACAGCCGCCCAGTTTTGCACTCCGCTCCATGAGTGCAAGCCCAAGGTCTGTCAGCCTGGCGCGATCGTGTGCGATGGTCTGGCGGCCGCCATCTGTGCCGTCAACGGCGCCGGTCTCGGGCCCGCGATTCCGTGCGCGGATCAGACTGACTGCACCCTCGATGGCTGCGAGCCCGGCAAGGGCTGCACGCACGTCCCCTCGAACGCGGGGTGCGACGACGGCAACGCCTGCACGACCGGCGACCTGTGCGGACCGGCGGGGTGTGTCGGCACGCCCAAGGCCTGCGACGACGGCAAGGCGTGCACTGAGGACACCTGCGTCCTGGCCACCGGTGAATGCAAGGCGGAGAACACGGCAGGTCCCTGCGACGATCTGAACCCCTGCACGGTGTTCGACATCTGCTTCAGTGGGACCTGCCAGGGCAACGGCGCCAAGAGCTGCAACGACGAGAACCCGTGCACGACCGACGCCTGCGTCCCAGCGACGGGCTGCATCAACACGCCGAACGACGGAGGGTGCAGCGATGGCAACCCGTGCACCCTCGGTGACGCGTGCGCCCAAGGGAAGTGCCAGGCCGGAACGACGCCGAACGCATGTGACGACAACAGCCCCTGCACGACCGACTCCTGTAGTCCGACCAGCGGCTGCGTCCACAAGCCGAGCGGGGCACCCAACTGCTGTAATTCGAACAACGACTGCCTCGACGGCAACTCCTGTACGCAAGACAGCTGTGCAGACGGTGGCGCCTGCAAGAGCAACCCTGTCACTGGGCAGCCGTGCAACGACGGCACGAGCTGCACGACCGGAGACACCTGCCAAGCGGGTCAATGCAAGGGCACACCGAAGAACTGCGACGATGAGAACCCCTGTACGGCCGACTCCTGCACTGGGAACGGCCAGTGTGTCCACACATCGCAAGCAGGTGCCTGCCCCGGCGGGACGTGCGTGAATGGCGGCTGTTGCCAGCCCAAGTGCGAGGGCAAGACCTGCGGATCGGACGGCTGCGGCGGGGCGTGCGGCGAGTGCGTCGCCGGCCAGTTCTGCAGCGCCACCTTCTCGTGCAAGGCGTGCTCCTGCGACGGCAAGCAGTGTGGCGAGGACGGCTGTGGCAAGCTCTGTGGGTCCTGCGCCGCGGGGACCACGTGCTCGGCGGGCGGGACGTGCGTCGCGTTCAATCAGCCGTGTACGGGACCGTGCACCGGGTCGGACGTCAACGCGCTGCTGTGCGCGCTCGACGTCTGCGACGCGACGCTCATCGGCGAGAAGTCTCTCGGCTCGCCGCATACGTTCAGCAACATCGCTGGCGCGGCGGTGGCCGTCGAGCACCTCGGGGCGGCGACGAACGCGCTGGGACCCAAGAAGGGCACCTCGCTCGCCGTCATCTCGACGGGGTCGGCCGTAGGCCCCGAACACAGCGTCGACCTGCCGGGCGGGCAGCAAGCCGCCGACCCGCACGTGCCGACGAGCAATCAGTCGATCCACGACGAGGTGGAGCTCACGGTCACGCTCACGGCACCCGCGGGGGCGACCGGCTTTGCGTTTCGCTCGGTGTTCCTGTCGGTCGAGTGGGAAGAGTACATCGGCCAGACGTATACGGACCGCTTCTACGCCGTGCTCAAGGCACCGGTGACGACGAGCGGGCAGGCCAAGATCATCAACCTTGGGCCGTGCCTCGGCAGCGCCAACGAGGTCGTCGTGCCCAACGCCCCGCCGCTCTGCTACATCGGCGTGAACTCCGGCTTCGAGGAGCCGTGCTCCGGACCCGTGACCGACATCTCGGGGACAGGCTTCCAGTGTGGCGCGGGTGGTGGAGGCCCCGGCGGTCAGGGCAATGGCGGTAGCAGCACGGGCTGGCTCATCACCCGCTGGCCGATCGCTCCGGGTGAGACGTTCACGCTCACGTTCCACATCCACGATGCGGCAGACGCGATCTACGACTCCGCTGCCGTCCTCGATGGCTTCGAGTGGCTCACCGGCGCGTTTTTGGCCGGTACCGCGAAGCTAAACTAGCCGCTCCATCCAGCTGGTGCGCCACTCTTCGAAGGCGACGCGCGCTCGGGCGACGTAGGCGGCCTTGCGGTCGTCCTTTTTGCCGCGCAGCTCGACGGCTGGAAACAGGCCGAAGTTCACGTTCTGGGGCTGAAATCGCCCAGTATAGCTCTCCCGTAGATGGCCCATCATCGCGCCCAAGGCCGTCTCGGGGGGGGGGCCGTCGAGCGCGAGGCCCCGTCGTTCGGCGATGAGCGCCAGCGCGACGAACAGGCCACACGCCGTGGACTCCACGTACCCTTCGACGCCGGTGAGCTGGCCGGCAAACCGCAGGCGCGGCTCCGTGCGCAGGCGCAGCGCGGCGTCCAACAGTCGCGGGCTGTCGATGAAGCTGTTGCGATGCACGGAGCCAAACCGGAAGAATGCGACCTGCTCGAGGCCAGGGATCGTTCGGAGGACCCGGAGCTGCTCGGGGTACTTCATGCGGGTCTGAAAGCCGACGAGGTTGTAGGCCGTGCCCGCGCGGTTCTCCTTGCGCAGCTGCACCACCGCCCAGGGACGCCGTCCGGTGCGCGGATCCGTGAGACCGATGGGCTTCATGGGCCCAAAGCGGAGCGTCTCGCGGCCCTGTTCGGCCATGACCTCGATGGGCAGGCATCCCGGGAAATAGTGGACGTCCTTCTCGAAGTCCTTGGGCGCGACCTTCTCGGCCCCGAGCAACGCGTCGACGAAGGCCTCGTACTGCGGCTTGTCCATGGGGCAGTTGAGGTAGTCGGCGCCGTCGCCCTTGCCCCAGCGGCTCTCCGCGAAGATGACCCCGAGGTCGAGTGTGTCGGCGTCCACGATGGGTGCGATCGCGTCATAGAACGCGAGATGCTCCTGCCCGAGCCAGCGCTGGAGCTCGGCGGTGAGCGACGGGCTCGTGAGCGGCCCGGTGGCGATGACGACGTCCCCCGTTTCCGGGAGCTGCGTGACCTCGTCGCGACGGACGGTGATGGCCGGGTGGTTCGAGATGAGCGTCGTCATCTCCGTGGCGAACGCGTCCCGGTCCACGGCCAGCGCGTCCCCGGCCGGCACGCGATGCTTGTCTCCCACGGCGAGCACGAGGCTGTGGAGCGCGCGCAGCTCCTCGTGCAGGAGCCCAATGGCGTTGTGTGGGTTGTCCGAGCGAAACGAGTTGGAACAGACGAGCTCGGCGAGCCGGTCGGTGAGGTGGGCCTCCGTCGAGCGCGTGGGACGCATCTCGTGCAGCGTGACGGGGATGCCGGCTCGGGCGAGCTGCCAGGAGATCTCGCAGCCCGCGAGCCCGCCGCCGATGACGGTGACCGGCGCCTGCGTCATGCCGCGGCCTGCGTGAGCACGTAGCAGTCGGCGCCCGTGCGGGTGACCTGGCCCTTGAGCTCGAGATCGAAGAGCACCTCCGAGAGCGCCCCGACCTCGAGCGGGACGCGCGAGAGCAGCGCGTCGAACGCGAGGGCGCCGCTCCGGAGGGCGTCCAGCACGCCGCTCGCGGCTCCGAGATCGGCCGAGCCCGTGCCACGCGGAGCCAACATGGGTGGGACGCCGCGGCTGCCGCTTGGCCAGGCGGCCGACGACAGCACTTTGAGCCCCAGGACGTCCAGGAGGTCCCGCGGGTGCGTGAACACGCGGGCCTTGCCTGCTCCGAGCAGGGCGTTCGTGCCCGAGGACAACGGGTAGAGCACGTCCCCGGGCACGGCAAAGACCGGGCGGCCAAGCTTGGTGGCGTGCTCGGCCGTGATCAGTGAGCCGGACCTCTTGGCCGCCTGAACGACGACCGTGGCCACGCCGAGCGCCGCGATGATGCGGTTGCGCGGCGGGACGGTCCACGTGGCGCCGTGCGCGTCGAGCAGGTACTCCGAGACGACCGCTCCCCGGTCGGCGATGGCGTCGAGGAACGCGCGCTTGCCCGGGTCGCGTTCGCCGAGCAGGCCGGTGCCGAGCACCGCGACGACCCGCCCGCCCGCAGCGAGCGCCCCGCGCATGGCCGCCTCGTCGATGCCGCGCGCTGCGCCCGACACGACGCCGACGCCGGCCTCGGCGAGCGCCCGGCCGAGCGACTCGGCGACGAGAAGGCCATAGGGGTCCGCCTCGCGCGAGCCGACAATGGCCACCATGGGCCCGCCCGGGAGCTGCCCACGGAGACTCAGGAGCGCGGCGTCGGCGACGTTGCGGCTACCGTCCGGCACCCACCAGCGCACGCCGTGCTCGGCGGCCTGGGCGAGCTGCCGCTCCGCTTCCTTGACGGTCTGCGGTTGACGCGTCCCCTCTCGAAGGCGCGCGCGGAGGCTGGTCGACTCGAGCGCAGCGACGCCGCCTTTGGCCTCGATGACCGCGGGGCACACGAGCCGTGGATCGCCGCCCGCGGCGACGAGCAGCGTCAATCGAGCCAGCACCTCGGGGTCGGAAGCCATGGGGCGGCAAGGTAGGGCGAGGCCAGGCGGTGTCAAGGTCCGTAGACGAACGGCATCGGCCCCTCGGGGGTCGTCCCAAGCACGAAGGCGACCAGCGCCACGACCAGCACGACGAGCGGCAGGAGCCAATACGGCCACTGGTCGCGGAGCACGCGAAATACAACTGGCACGGGTCGCGCCGGCGCGCCCGACGGGAGGCCCGCGAGAAAGGCCGGCAGGACCAGGGTCCCAGCCAGCGCCGGGAGCAGGAACTCGAGCGTCGTGAAGAGGAGCGCGGTCGCCAGCAGCGCTTCGGGCGGGGCGAAGGAGCCGAGCAGCGTGAGGATGGCCAGCTCGCGTGTGCCGAGGCCCGAGATCGTGACCGGCAGCAGCGTAATGCCCATGACGACCGGCATGGCCGCAAAGACCGCCCAGGTCGGGACCGGGACGCCGAGGGTGCGCAGGCAGAGCACCATCGCGAGGATCTCGGTGAGCTCGACGAGCAGGCTCAGGCCGAGCAGGCCGGTCTTCGTCGAGAGCGGGAGGTCCAAGAAGCCCCGCGCGAGCTGCTCCAGCGCGCGACCGGCCCGGCCGGAGACGCGGGTCGCGAGCCGAAGCCCCAGGCGCTGGACGAACGACGAGCCCAGCGCGAGCACGACGCCCAGCACCGCGACCGAGGGGAGGAGCGCCGTTGCAAGCTGCGAGCGCGCGAGGGAGAGTCCCATGACCAGATAGAGCAGCTGTGCGACGCCCACGAGGAACATGTCGAAGACGATGGTCGCTGCCGCATCGCCGAGCGGGACCGGCGTGCGGCGCGAGAGCCACAGCGCGCGGAAGGCCTCGCCGCCCTTCATCGGGATGGCCAGCTTGAGCGGCTGGCTGCCGAAGCGGGCGAAGACCAGGGTGCCGAACGGGACGCGGTGGCCAAGCGCCAGCAGCGTGCGCTGCCAACGCAGCGACGGCAGGAGCGCATAGGCGAGCAGGGAGAAGGCCGCGGTTGCAAACAGCGCCACGGGATCCGCTCCGGCGAGGGCGGAGCGTACTCCAGCGAGGTCGACGCGTGAGACGACGAACGCGAGCAGCCCCACGGTGACCGCGAGCACCAGCGCGCCGCGGCCCCAATGCGGCGTCGGGCGGTCGGCGTCGGTCCCAAGCGCGGTCCCGCTCACAGCGGCACGTCCTCCGCCGAACGGCGCGACTCCAGCGGGCGCGTCATCCAGCTCCAGAGGCGGTGGCCCATCTCGGGAAGCTCGTGCGGGCGGACCTCGAGCTTTCGCGCGACTCGGAGCGCGCGGCCCGGGTGCAGGTAGTAGCCGGCATACGCGGCGGCTCGCAGGCGCGGATCGACCGCGATGGGCGCGCCCGAGAGCTGCGCGCCTGGCCAGGCCGAGAGCTGGGAGAAGTGCGCCATGTCGAGCTTCAGGTCCGTCGCGAGGCGGAAGGTCGCGAGGCGGTCGGCCGCCGTCTCTTCGGGCAAACCGAGCACGAAGTAGCCTGTGACCCCCAGGCCGTGCGTACGACAGGCCGCGATGGTGGCCGTGACGTGCGCGAGCTCGAGGCGGCGGCCCAGCGCTCTCTGACCGCTCGCGCTCGCGGTTTCGAGCCCCAGGGCAAGCCGGGTGCAACCCGCGGCTGCCAGGGCGGCGACCAGCGGCGGATCGACCGCGTCCGGCCGTACGCCGTTGAGCAGCTCGAACGTCACGCCGGGCGGCCGTCGCGCGAGCGCGTCGAGCAGCGCGAGCGAGCGTGCGCGGTCCTCGAGGAAGTGGTCGTCCTCGACCAGGACGCCATCGACGCCGTGATCGACCCGCAGGCGGCGCCACTCGTCGAGCACCGCCTCGATGGGCCGAAAGCGCACATGACGACCCCAGAGCGCGGGCGCCGAGCAATAGCGGCACGCGTGGCGGCAGCCGCGGCTCGTGACCACGGCGGTGTAGCGACGACCGGGCGGGCGATGCTCCCGATGGTAGGCCGGCACGGCGAAGACCGTGCGGTCCGGGTGAGGCAGCGTGGCGAGGTCGAGCGGCGCTGCACCGGGGCCCCCGTAGACGCCAGGGACCGCTCGCCAGGCGCCGCCGGCACGCACCACGGCCGGGAAGCTGGCCTCGCCCTCGCCCAGCACGACGACGTCGGCGCCGAGCTCGTCCTCGGGCGCCAGCGTGGGGTGCGGCCCGCCGACGACGATGGTGACCCGCGGTGCGGCCGCGCGTATGGCCGCGATGACGCGTCGCCCGGCGTCCGCCCCCGGCGACCAGACCGAGAGCCCGACCAGGTCGACGTCCCCGCGCCGCAGCCGCCCCTGGAGTGCGCGCAGGCCGACCCGGCCGACGTCGAGGCCCTCGACCGACGCCCCCGTCGCGACGAGCCCCGGCACGAGCGCCGCGAGCGCGAGCGGGTAGGCCTCTTCGAAGCCGACCGGGAGGTGGACGAGCAGTACCCGCACCGTCGCATCATCGCGGGATTCGGCCAGGCAAGGAAGCGCGCGCGCCGGCGGCTCGCAATTGCCGTCCTGACGGGTCTCTGCTATCGCTTCGATGCTCGCGGGAGGGACATGAAACTCGAGAAGGACGAACTGCTAAGGCATCTCAGCGCCGGCGAGCCGACCATCGACACCGAAGGCAGGTCGCGATGACGCGCTCCACGACGACCCGCATCGAGCGGCTCGAGCTGACGAACTTCCGCATGTTCGCGCGTTTGACCATCGAGCTCCACCCCGAGCTGACCGTGCTCGTGGCCCCCAACGGCTGTGGCAAGACCACGATTCTGGACGCGCTCGCTCAGGCGCTGAAGCCGCTGGCCGACGTGCTCGCCGGCGCGCCGCATCGGTCGCTCTGGCAGTCGGGGGACGTGCGTCGTGCTCGAGCCCCCGACGGCCGGATGGCCGCAGTCTTGCCGAGCCTCGTTTCGGTCGACGCCGAGATCGTCGGTCGGCCGGTCAGCTGGCAGCAACATCGTCGAACTCTCCTGACACACCCCTCATGGAGCGGCGCTCGGCCGCTCCGCAACCTTGCGACCACATTGCATGACGCCCTGATTCGGTCGCTAGAAGAGCCCGGCGTCGTGCCTGCTGAGGTTCCGGTGTTGCCGGTTCTGGTCTACCACGGGAGTGGCCGCCGCTGGCCACCCTTTCTCTCGGGACCGCTGAAGCCGGTCCTGAAGGACTCCGGGCCATTGGGTGCCTTCGAAGCGTCCTTCAAGGTCGACAACGCGTTTCACCTGTTTCAGGACTGGTTCTTCCGCCACTGGTTTCAGGTGCAAGCCGACGGTGACCGCACCGAGCCCCCGGTCGTGCGCAGAAGGCAGCAAGTCGCGGCGGTCGTGCGTGCGTTGAATGTTGCTCTCGAGCCGACGGGATGGCGGGACCCGCGCTGGAACGTGACCGACGGACACACCCTGGAGCTGAGCCACTCGCGGTTTGGGACCCTGCCGGTCAATCTCATGAGCGATGGCATCCGCGGTATCGTTGCGATCGTGGGAGACCTCGCAATGCGTTGCGCAATGCTGAATTCGCACCTCGGAGAGCATGCGGCCGAGCAGTCGCCGGGAATCGTATTGATCGACGAGGTTGATCTCCATCTGCACCCCGACTGGCAGCAAGTCGTCCTTGGAACGCTCAGGGCGAGCTTTCCGGCGGTGCAGCTCATCGTCACGACGCACAGCCCGCAGGTCGTCTCAACCGCGCACCGAGAGTCCATTCGAATCATCGGGCCGGAGGGCCAGGTCGACGTACCGGACCTCCAGACCCGTGGCGTCGAGAGCGCGGCGGTCCTTGCCGAGGTGATGGGAGTCGACCCTGTGCCGCCGCTCGACGAGTCCAGGCTGGTTATGGATTACCAGGCCCTGATCGAGCAGGGTCAGGCCGGCACTCCACATGCCGAGCGAATGCGACAGCAGGTCAACGAGCACTTTGGCCCGAGCCACCCCGTCGTATTGGAGTGCGAGCGTCTCGTGCGGTGGCAGAGCTTCAAGCTTGCGCGGGAAGCCAGAGCCTAGGGAGCTCGGATGCGCCGCATCGATCGAACCGCGGTTTCGCCACCAGCTTGCCTGAGCGCTTTCCACCACTCGACCCATGGTTGGCATGATGTGCTTCCGTGTAAGCCGGCAATCCGCAAGGCCCTTGCCGAGATTCAGGAATCCCACTGCGCCTACTGCGAGGGTCCGCTTCGTGCCGAGTCCCACTTCGAGCACTTTCGGCGCAAGAACCCGGACCACTTTCCGGAGCTGACCTTTGAGTGGACCAATCTGTTTCTCTGCTGTAGCGCTCGCGAGCACTGTGCCTGGTTCAAGGACCGGCCAAAGGCCACCGCCTACGATCCGGCCGACCTCGTCAAGCCGGATGAGGAGAATCCGGACGACTCCTTGTACTATCACCACAATGGCGAGGTGCGGCCGCGCACGGGCGCGTCTCGACCGCATCGCGCCAGTTGCACGATAGCGGTGCTGAACCTGAACCATGTCCGGCTGAAGGCAGCGCGCGCCCAGGCGGTGAGGCGCTATTGGGGTCCCAATGGAAGGGACCTGGAGGAGCTGATGACCTGGTCGGCCGAGGACCGTCGCGCCTACCTCTGTGGTGAGGACGAGACGCTGAGGACGACCCCATTTGCCACGACGATTCGTCACTTCCTCATGGCGAGCTGAATGGACGACCCCACGCTCCGCGACCCGCTCCTCGACCGCGCGCTGCTCGTCTGGAGCGCCGCGATGGGCGTCCTCGCGTGCGTCGTCAGCGTGCCCGCGGTGGGCGAGGTCCTCTTTCGCGGGACCTTCGTGCAGGACGCCGACGAGGTCATCCGCGCGTGGTACGGCCGCTGCGCGTTCAAGAACGCCAGCGTCATCCCGCACAGCCACCTGTCGATGCCGGGTTGGACGGCGGTGCTCGCGCTCGGCGAGGGGCTCGGCCGGCTCCTCGGCCTCCCGCTCACGCTGCCGGGGCGGCTCGTCTCGGTGGCGGCCGGCGCGTGGCTGCTCCGCAACGGCGCGGGCCTCGTGCGCTCCGCCGGTGGCTCAGTGCGTCTCGGGCGCGTCGCGGCCGCGCTGGTCGCGTGCTCGCCCGCGTTCTTCTTGCTCACCCTGACGGTCTACGCCGAGGTGGCCTTCGCCGCGCTGCTCGTCGCCGCGTTTCGGGCGCAGCTCGAGGGCCGCGTTCGCGCCGCGGCTCTGCTCGCCGGGCTCTCGCCGCTCGTGCGATGGGAGGGCGGCCTCGTGCTTGGACTCCTCGCCGCTGTCTTCGCGAGCGAACGCCGTTGGCGCGCGCTGCTCTGGCTCGGCCTCCCATACGCGGCGTACCTCGCCTCGAACACGCTGCACTTCGGGGACCCGCTGCGTCCGTTGGCCAATCGCACGACGGAGACCGTCTTTGGCGCCTGGCGCGTCCTTAACTCCCGCGTCCCGGGCCCGCTCCTGCGCGAGGCGGCCGCGAACCTCGCCATCCTCGTCAGCCCCGTCGTTCTCCTGGGCGGGCTGGCGCTCGCGCCCTGGTCGCTCCGTCACCCGCGCCTTCGGCCGCTCGCATTCGGGGCTACGGGCCTGTTAGCGACCATGCTCCTCATCTGGCACGACACCGAGGTCTGGTCGCTCCGCGTCTTCCTGCCGCCGACCGTGCTCGCCGTCCTCGGCTGCTGCGCCGCGATGGCCGCGAGCTCGGCCCGCGTGCGGCGGGTCGGCGTCGGCGTGCTCGTCGCAGCCACGCTCGTGACCGCGCTCGTGTCGTGGCGCTGGATCGACGGCCTCAAGATCCCCGCACCCGGGCGGTTTCGCTCCGAGCTCGGCTACCACATGGTCGTCCGCGCCGCCGACGCCACCGAGGCGCTCGAACGGGTCCACGACGAGCTCGCCGATCCGTCCCTGCGCTGGGTCCTCACGAGCCACATGAACGCCAATCTCCTGCGCGCCGATCCGACGTGCACCTTGTATGACCACCCGCTGCACCTCGGCGTGCCGCGACTCTCGCTCACGCCGCGCTTCTTGCCGCGGCTCGCGCTGCCGGACGGCGATGGCCTCTGGGTGAGCCACGCCGGGCCGATCCACGAGCCCGGCTGCACGGAGGTCGCGCGCTTCCCCGAGGCTGGTCAGTGGCTGGCCCGGTGTCGTGCGACTACGCCGCCCGCGAGCCGCACCGCGGAGTGACACGACTCGCGGTACCCCGGGGGGTTCCCCCAAATGAGTCCGAGGTCGGATCGCCGAACCCTGGGGGGTTCTGGAATCGATCCCGAGGTCGGATCGTGGAACCCGGGGGGTTCTGGAATCGATCCCGAGGTCGGTTCGCCAAACCCCCGGAGGGCTCCTGCGTGGACCAGGGCTGCACACGGCTCGGGCGAGCCCCAGCCCTAACGCCGCGGCAGTACCAGGACGGCGTTGGCGACGGGCTTGCCCGAAATCCGCGGCACGCCCGCGAGCGGTGACACCAGCTGCGTCGACGAGCCGCCATCCAGATTCAGCGCGAAGGGGCAGCCCAAGCGCTTGGCGAACAGCTCCGCGAGCGCCGCCGTCGAGAGGCCCGTCGAGGTCACGACCAGGACCAGCGCACGCCCCCCCGGGAGCACGCCCAAGGCCGTTCGGCGCGCGACCTGCGGCTTGAACGTGAGCGGCTTGCCGTCCACCACGAGGCGCGGCCCGGCCTCGATCGCAAAGCGCAGCGTGCCGGTCGTGGCAGCCCACTGCTTGGCGTGCACGACGGTGGCGCGACCCTCGCGGTCGACGGCCAGCACGCCCCACTCCACGCGCCGCAGCCGCGAGAGGATCCGGCCCTTCGACACGAGCAGGCCCATGGGCCGCCCCTGCGCGTCGAAGAAGCCGCCATTGACCGCCAGCAGCGCGCCGCGACCCCGCGCCAGCGCGTCGACCGTCGCAAGCGGCTTGCCCTCGACGGGCACGAGGTCGTTCTCGGCCAGGTCGATGCGAAACGCCGTCATGCCCTCCTGGAGCACCGCGTGCGCGAGCCCCTTGGCGAGCGGCTTCCACTCCACCGCGCTGGCACTCGAGGCGGCGAGCAGCGCGAGCGTCAGGGCGAATGCCCCCCACGAACGTCGGGAACCTTGCCCCGCGCCCGCGCGACGTCTAGGGTCCGCCGCATGACGAGCGGTCCCATCGGCGTCTTCGACTCGGGCATCGGCGGCCTGACCGTGGCGCGCGCCATTGTCTCTGCGCTGCCCGACGTCGATCTGGTCTATCTCGGCGACACCGCGCGCTTGCCCTATGGCGCCAAGTCGCCGCTGACGGTCACGCGCTATGCCTCGCGCTGCGTGGGCTTCTTGGCAGCCGCGGGCGTGGAGGCCGTCGTCGTCGCGTGCAACACCGCCTCCGCCTTGGCGCTCCCGGCGCTGCGGGAGGCCTTCCCTGACCTGCCGATCCTCGGCGTCGTTTCGCCCGGTGCCCGCGCGGCCGTCACCGCGTCGCGCACGGGCCGCATCGGCGTCATCGGCACCGAGGCGACCGTCCGGAGCCACAGCTATCGCGAGGCCATCCACGCGTTGGCGCCGACCGCGGAGGTCGTCGAGCTGCCCTGTCCGCTGCTCGTGCCGCTGGCGGAGGTCGGCTGGATCGATCACCCGGTCACGCGGCTGACGCTCGAGACCTATCTCGCGCCGCTCGTGCGGGACCACGCCATCGACGCCCTGGTCCTCGGCTGCACGCACTACCCGGTGCTCGAAGGGCCCATCGCCGCGGTGCTGGCTGCGTTGGTCCCCGACCGCCGCATCGCGCTGGTCGACAGCGCTGACGCCGTGACCCGCGAGCTGCAAGCGCTCGGCCTGTCGCTGTCTCTGGGTGGCCGCCGCAGGTTCGCCGTGACGGACCTGCCCGATCGCTTTCGGTCGATGGCCGAGGCCTTCTTTGGCGGTGGAGGCATCGCGCTCGAGGTCGTCGATCTCTAGTTTCGACACGGTCATCCCAGCACCAGCAGCCCGACCGTCAGCACCACGACCCCCACGAGGTCCAGCATGGCGCCCGCGCGCACCATGTCACGCATGCGGAGGTGGCCGCTCGCGAACACGATGGCGTTCGGTGGTGTACCCACAGGCATCATGAAGCCGCAGCTCGCGCCCATGGCAGCCGGCAGCATGAGCGTCAGCGGCGGGATGTCATAGCGCTTGCTGACCGCGGCGAGCAGCGGCATCAGGATGGTCGTGAGCGCGATGTTGCTCGCGATCTCCGTCAGGAGCGTGGCGGCGAGGCACACGGTCCCCACGAGGAGCCAGGTCGGGAGCGTGCCCAGTCCGCCGATCTGGTTACCAATCCAGAGCGAGAGCCCCGAGCGCTCGAACGCGTCGGCCAGCGCGAGGCCGCCGCCGAAGAGGATGAGGATGTCCCACGGAATCTTGATGGCGTGCCGCCACTCGAGCAGGCTCGGGGACTCGCCGTCGGGCGTGGGCGGCAGTCCGCTCGGGAGCAGAAACAAGAGCACCACGACCGCGAGGGCGACCGTGCTGTCGTCGACGCGCGCGCCCATGCCGAGCCACGGTGCCCAGCCGCCGATGGACACGGCGCCGAGCTCCATCGGCTGACGGAAGATCCAGAGCCCCGCGATGACCACGAAGGCCAGGCTCATGCGGCGCTCGTAGGAGGTCATGGGCCCCAGCGCCCGCAGATCCTCGTCGAGCAGCCCGCGGTCGTCGGGGCGAAACGTGGGATCCACGCGGTTGGCGAGGCGCGTGAGGATGAGCCACGCGGCACCGAGGAGAACGACGACGATGGGGACCGCGCGCTTCATCCAGCCCAGGAACGTGATGGGCTCGGCGTCTGGAAAAGCCGCGCGGTACTGGCCGAGGAAGATGAGGTTCGGGCCCGTGCCAATCGGCGTGCCCAGGCCGCCGATGCTGGAGGCGTAGGCCACCGCGAGCAGCAGTGCGATCGCCACGGGGCGGAGGCGCGGATCGTCGGGTGCGCGCTCCTCGAGGCGGCGGAGCACGGCGAGCGCGATGGGCAGCATCATGAGCGCCGTCGCCGTGTTCGAGATCCACATGCTGATGAAGGCCGTGGCGACCAGGAAGCCCAGCACCAGCCGATCGGGGCGAGTACCCACGACGCGCAGCACGTGCAGCGCGATGCGCCGATGGAGCTCCGAGCGCTCGATGGCCACCGAGAGGAAGAAGCCGCCCATCATCAGGAGGATGAGCGGATCGGCGTAGGAGGCCGAGACCGTGCGCGCGGTGCCCACGTCGAGGCACGGGAAGAGCACCGCCGGGAGCAGCGAGGTCGCGACGATGGGCGCGGCCTCTGTCATCCACCAGATCGCCATGAGGACCGCGACGCCAAGGACGGTCGCGGCCGCGGGCGTCAGCGATCCAAGCGCTCCGGCGCGGCCGAGAACCACGATCGCGACGCCCAGCACGGGCGCGAGCCACAGCGCCGCGCGCCGCACGCGCTCAGCTCAAGGAGCCGCGGTAGAACTCTTCGATGGACTCCTTGCTGGAGTATTGCGGCTGAAACCCGAGCTCGTCGCCCGCCTTGCCGCCGTCGGCGACCCAGACGTAGTGGAACAGGTCGCGCATGACGGGGGCCGTCTCGACGATGTCCTTGTCCCAGAGCAGCTGCGTGATGGGCGTGCGGCCGATCTCGGGGAGCACCGTGGTGCGCCGCCGGCCGACGCGCAGCGCGACCGACAGCGGGAGCGCGCCGTCACCCACGACGTTGTAGACGCCCATGCCGGACCGCTTGATGGCCGTCTGATACGCCTTGACGGCGTCCGTCTCGTGCAGGAGCTGAATCGGCGGGTCGTAGTCTTGGACGATGGGCACCGCCGGTCGACCGAGGTACTCCGTCATGAAGTTCTGCACGTTGGGCCCGATGAGCACTGCAAGCCGGAGCACGGTGACCTGCGTATCCACGTCCAGCGCGAAGCGGTTGATGAGCTGATCGCAGGCGACCTTGTCCTTGACCCAGTCGGACTCCGCCGAGAGCGCGAGCGGCGCGTCCTCCTCGAAGTGGGACGGATCGCCGGGGAGCACGCCGTAGACCGCCGTAGAGCTCGTGTAGACGAGCCGGGGCACGGGCCGCCGCGAGAGGGCCTCGATGAGGACGCGCGTCTCGGTGAGCTGGTCTTCCTGGTTCTGGAGGCGTGCCGAGAGGTAGCCCAGGTAGATGAGGGTGTCGAAGTCCTCCTCCACGATGAGGTCCGACAAGGCCCGAACCCCGCCCACGCTGCGCAGATCCACCGCGCGATGCCGCACCGACGCCGGCGCCCCGTCCGGCGGGATGGGATCGATGCACGTCACGCGCTTGAGCGACGTGTCCGCCGCAAGCGCCGCAAGGAGCTGGCGCCCGATGATTCCATCCGCACCGCATACCGCAACCGAACGTGACCCGACTGGCATGGCGGCGGACTCTAGTGAGAGCGAGCCTGCCCGTCAATGGTTTACGGGTGGTGCCCGCGGTCGATTCGTCGCGCGCTGCGGCGGGATCCGCGGGCAACTTCGGCGACTTTCTTGACCCTCTCAACAGGGGACCACCATAATCTCCCGGTTGGGCCAGGCCTCAGGCCGTGTTGGGTCCAAGGAGTGCGCGTGGCGAAGAAGAAGCTTGCCGTCGGCCTCGACATCGGCTCGTCGTCGATCAAGGTCGCGCAGGTCAAGGAGACCGGCAAGGGCTATGAGCTCGCCGCGTTCGACATGGCGCTGCTGCCTCCGGAGGCCGTCGTGGACGGCGCGCTCATGAACTTCCCGGCGATCGTCGAGCACATCAAAGAGCTCTGGGCGTCGAACAAGATCAAGAGCAAGGACGTTGCGCTCAGCGTGTCCGGTCACTCCGTCATCATCAAGAAGGTCAGCCTGCCCGAGATGACGCCCGAGGAGCTCGACGAGAGCATCCAGTGGGAGGCCGAGCAGTACATCCCGTTCGACATCAAGGACGTCAACGTCGACGTGCAGATCCTCAACCCCAAGGCGGGGCAGGGCCAGATGGACGTGCTGCTCGTGGCGGCCAAGAAGGACGTCATCGACGAGTACGTCTCGGTCGCCTTCGAGGCCGGGCTCAAGCCCGTCGTCGTGGACGTGGACACCTTCTGCATCCAGAACATGTTCGAGATGAACTACGGCTTTCCGGCCAACGAGACGGTCGCGCTCATCAACGTGGGTGCCGCGGTCATCAACATCAACGTGGTCTACAACGGGCTGACCAATTTCACGCGCGACATCTCCATGGGCGGCCGCCTTCTGACCGAGGAGATCCAGAAGCAGTTCAACGTGTCGTTCGAGGAGGCGGAGCACTACAAGACCGGTGGCGACGGCAACTTCTCGAACTCGTCGATTGCACGCGAGGTCAGCAAGCTGTCCGAGCGGGTCTCCGAGACGCTCGTCACCGAGATTCAGCGCTCGCTCGACTTCTTCGCCGCGACGACCATCAACGCCGACATCAGCCGCATCTTCCTGTCGGGCGGGGCCAGCCAGCTTCCGCACCTCGTCCGCGCGCTCGAGCGACGGCTCGAGGTGCCCGTCGAGTACGCCAACCCCTTCAAGAACATCATCGTTGACACCGCCAAGTTCGACATGGATCGCCTGCACCGTATGGCGCCCATGGCGGCCGTCTCGATCGGCCTTGGGCTCCGCGGGCAGAAGGACAAGTAGCGATGATTCGCATCAACCTCCTCCCAGCGAAGGACACCAAGCGCAAGCAATCCAAGGGCCCGTCCGGTCCCGGTGCAGGGCCGCTCGGCACGCTGTTCATCGTGCTCCTGCTGCTGGAGCTCGGCGGCATGGGCTACTGGTACATGCAGGCGCAGAGCGCGGTCGAGACCGCCGCGGCCGCCGAGGCCGAGGCCAAGAAAGAGGTCGACCAGTTCAAGAAGATCGACGGCGAGATCAAGGCGCTCGAGGCGCTCGATCTGGAGATGGGCAAGCAGCGCACCGTGTTTCGCGCGCTGGAGAACGGCAAGACCGGCCCGCTCGATATGCTGCTGTTCCTGTCCTACGTGCTCCGCAGCATCGACACGCAGCTGCCAGAGGACGAACTCAAGGATCTCACCGACATCTGGGGTGAGGACCGCAAGAAGAACTCGATGGACGACAAGAAGTGGAGCCCGGACCGCGTGTGGATCCGGCGGCTCGTCGACACCGACGGTGCGGTCGTCATCGAGGGCGCGGCCAAGGACCACGAGGACGTCATGACCTTCATGCGGCGCCTGCGCAGCTCCGTCTTCTTCGAAGGTCTTGACGTTGTCCAGCAAAAGGTGAACGACAAGTCGCCGCTCGGCCAGTCGTATGTGGAGTTCAAGCTCAAGGCGGAGCTCAACTACGATCCGGAAGGTTTCCCACCCATCGAAGAAGCGGTGAAGAAGTAGCCATGGACCGATTCAACAAGCTCCCGCCGGTCCAGAAGCTCGCCGTCATGATTGGCACGATGGCTGCGCTGGGCGGGCTCATCTGGTTTGCGCTCATCTCGGACCTGTCCGACCAAAAGCTCAATCACGAGGGCCAAGTCCAAACGATGAAGGCCGCTGCGGCCAAGCTCAAGGGCCAGCTCTCCAAGGAGAAGATTGAGTCGCGTGACAAGGACAAGCAGCGCCTGGAGGACGAGAAGAAGCGCTTCGAGTCCATGCTCCCGACGCAGACCGAGATCGAGAACTTCATCACGGGCATCAGCGAGACCGCCAAGAACGCGGGCCTCTCGCTGCTCTCGTTCGAGAAGGGGAACCCGATCGACCAGGACTTCTACGTCGAGATCCCGCTGACCATGGAGGTCAAGGGCACCTATCGCGTGCTCATCGGGTTCCTGCGCCAGATGGCCGACAAGGATCGCCGCGTCGTCAACGTCCGCAACCTCAACCTGGAGGTCGCGACGCTGCCGGTCGAGGACTACCTCAAGAAGTACGAGGATGAGCGCACGCGCTCGGTCCCCGACGGCCAGGCGCCGCGCCCGCTCACGGACGTGCAGAAGCTCATGCAGCTCGTGCGCGCCAATGAGGAGGCCGTGCAGGAGGGCGCCCAGCTCACCGCCAAGTTCCAGACCTTCGTGTTCATCTACACGGGCAAGCCCGTTCCGCCGGAGATGGCGCAGCGCAATGCCCAGAAGCTCGAGGAGCGTCGTCGTCGGCGCCTCACGTCGGTGCGAGTCCTATGAAGCACGCGTCCATTACGTCCCTCTTGTTGCTCGCGCTCGCGCTCGGTGGCCTCGGCTGCGGAGGCGACGAGCCTCAGCAGGCACCTCTTCCCGGCGGACCGGGTGGCCCCAAGCCCGCGGCTGCGGCGGCCGCCGCGGCGCCCGCTCCGGAGAAGCGCAAGAACCCGAGCTGGGACAAGGTCAAGAAGCACTTCCATGGTCTCCCGAACGATCCGACCGCGGGCTTCGTCAAGGGGACCATCGGCAACCTGCGCGATCCGTTCGAGCCGCAGCTCGTGAAGTTCGTGCCCAAGGTCACCGTGGCCGAGGACAAGCCGACCAAGCCCGAGGACAAGCCGGGCGGCATGCTCGACGCGCCCGATCCGCCGCCGGGGCCGCCCGTCGAGAAGACCGAGATGGAGCGCTTTCGGACCCAGGATTACCGCGTGCTCATGATTCGCTGGGGCACCTCGGTCAACAAGGCCGTCGTCCAGGATCCCGAGGGCAACGAGTTCATCCTCACCAAGGACATGAAGCTCGGCAGCAACAACGGCCGAGTCACCGAGATCACGCAGTACGAGGTCCGCGTCCAGGAGGACAATCGCGAGGACCCGATCGTCATCTCGATCGAGCCGGAGATCCTCAAGATTCGGGAGACAGAAGGTCTGACTGATCGGCTGTACACCACACAGCGCGGCCGCCAGAAGTAGTCTCGTCGTGCGCTCCGGCGCCCTGCTCGCCGGCAACCCGCCCCGCTGGGCAGAGCATGGCCCCGCTCAAATCAGCGAAATTTTTGACCGCTTGCTGGCTTGCTCTTACGGTCCATGAAATGAACCGGGGGTCCCCTCGCCTCGCCTTCGAGTCGGGAGCCCCTCAGTCATGGGTTTTTGAGGAGGCTCTTCATGCACCGCCCCCTGCGCTGCTGCGCGCTGCTACTGCTTCTCGCGGCGCCCGCGAGCTGGGCCGACGACAACCGAATCGCCAAGATCTCGGTTGACGAAGGTCCCAACAACACGGTCGTGACCATCGAAGGTAGCGCGACCCCGACGTTCACGGTGTTCAAGCTGCTGGATCCCGTGCGGCTGCTCATCGACGTCGTTGGCGGGGACATCACCTCCGTCGCCACCACGATGCAGGTCCGCAATGGCGTCATCCACGACATCGAGACCGTGCGGTTTGCCTCGAGCGGGCAGAAGGTAGGGCGCATCGTCATCGGTTTCGACCGAGACGCCCCGTACACCGTCAAAGCCGACGGGACGCGCATTCGCGTCGTCGTCGATGGCACCGACCGGCGCTCTCCCAGCATCGAGAGTGAGAAGGAAGTCCAGAAGCGCATCCAGGCGGTCATCGAGTCCGAGAAGGCGCTCAAGGCGGAGCTCGGTCAGGCCAAGGACCGCGAGCTCAAGCTGCGCGCGACGCATGAAGCGACCATCGCCGACCAGAAACGGCTGGCCGAAGCGTTGGCCACGAGCAAGGCCGACGTGGCGCGGCTGAAGCTGGCGCTCGAGGCGCGCACGACGGACGTGGCGAAGGACGCCGACGCCGCGCGGCTCGCGGAGAAGCGGCTGCTCGAGGAGCAGAAGCGGCTGGCGCAGTCCGAGGTCGATGCGCTCAAGCGCGAGAAGCTGCGTGCGAGCGAGGAGAAGGCCGCGGTCGACGCTGCGCTCGCGACGGCAGAGGCCCGCCGCACCGCGTTGGAGAAGGCGCTGGCAGCCGAAGAGGCCCGGCGCAAGGCGGCAGAGCAGGCCCGGCTCGAGGAAGAGGAGCTCGTCCGCAGCGTGCGCAAGGCGCGCGAGGCCGAGGAGAAGCGGCTGGCGGAGGCCAAGAAGCTCGGCGTCGTGCAGGGGGACCGCGAGGTCGCGATGAACGACGTGCGCAAGGCCGCCGACGCCTACCGCGGGCGCGCCGAGAAGGCCGAAGCGGAGCTCGAGGCCGCGCGCACGGCGCTGGCCAAGGCGCGCTCGGACCGGACGGACGGCGCGAAGGTGGGCGCGTTGCAGGACGCACTCGAGCGCAAGGAGCGGGAGCACAAGGCGACGCTGGCGGACCTCGATCGGGCGCGCAAGGCCGCCGAGGCCAAGGCCACGGAACTGCAACGGGCGTGGGAGCTCGCCAAGGCGGAACTCGCGACTGCGGAGAAGCGGGCCGAGCGCGAGTCCACGGCCAAGGACGCCGCCGTGGCGCGCGAACGTGCCGCCAAGGAGGCCGCGCTGGCCAAGGCCAAGGCGAAGGGAGACGCCGTCGCCGAGCTCGAGAAGCGCGAGCAGGAGCGGGTCAAGGCCGAGAAGATCGCGGAGGACGTCGCGACCGCGCGCGCCGTGCTGGCCGAGCAGCTCAAGCTCATCGCGAGCCGCAAGGCCGATCTCGCCGAGGCGCAGAAGGCGCTCGCGGCCGAGCGGCACGCGCTCGACGAGGTCGTCAAGGCGCGGGCGCGGGCGAAGTCCGACGTCGAGGCGGCCGCAAAGGCCAAGGGCGCGCTCGATCAGGCGATCCAGGCGCGGTCGACCGAGATCGCCCGTCTCGAGGGTCGACTCCAGAAGGCCGCGGCGTCGCGCGGCACGCTCGATCGGGACCTTGCCAAGCAGGAGCAGGCCGTCCTCGCCGTGGGTGCGCGGCTCGCGCGCGAGAAGGAGGACCTTGCGGCGGTCCTGGCGCAGAAGTCGCTGTTCAAGAAAGAGATCAACGCGCTCAAGGCCGAGGTCGGGAAGTCGCGGGCAGAGCTCTCCGCCATCGAGAAGGTGCTCGCCAAGGACAAAGACGAGGTCAAGCGCCTCGCCGCCGAGCGACTGGCGACCGAGAAGCGCGTGCAGACGCTGACAGCCGACCTCGCCCGCCTCGAGCGCGGGATCCATGACGGCGGAGACCGTCTCGCGCTCCAGCGGCTGCTGGATGAGCGCAAGGCCGAGATCGTCACGCTCAAGCGGTCGCTCGACAACGCGAAGTCCGAGGGCGGCGCCGAGCGCCTGGCTCAGGAGAAGCGGCTCGAGGCTGCGCTTGCCACCGCGCGGGCCGAGGCCGCCAAGACCAAGGAGGGGCGCGAGAAGATCGCGGCGCTCGAGAAGTTCCTGGCCGCCCAGAAGGCGGCGCTCAAGAACGCCGAGACCGGACAGATCGCGTCTTCGGCCGACAAGAAGGCCGCGGAGAAGCGGCTTGCGCAGCGCGAGGCTCAGGTGAAGGAGCTCGAGGCGGCGCTCGGAGCGGCGACCGCGCAGAAGCGGGAGGCCGTGGATCTGGCGCGGCTCAAGGACAAGGAGCTCAAGCACGCGCTCGCCCAAGCGACGAAGGAGTCCGGCAAGACCCAGAAGGACGCGGCCAAGGCAATCGCGGCCGCCAAGACAGAGCTTGCGACGGCCACGGCGCGGCTCGCCAAGATCGAGTCTCACCTCAAGGAGGCTACGGCCTTGCAGCTCGCGACCGAGAAGAAGCTAGGCGTCGCTCAGCACGACCTCACCACGGAGCGTCACCAGCACGCGGACACGCGCAAGGAGCTGGCGCGCACGGCGGAGCAGCGTGCGGCGGCGCTCGCTGCGGCCGAGAAGCTCGACAAGGCGCTCGGCACCGCGCGTGCGGAGCTGGCGGAGTCCCGGCAGCGGATTCAGGGGCTGTCGGCGCGTCAGACGGCAGCCGATCGCGAGATCGCACGGCTCGAGCGGTCGCTGGAGCAGGCTCGCGCCCAGGGAGGCAACGCCGGCTCGGCGGCGAAGGCGCTCGAGGCGGAGCTGGCCAAGGCGCGGAGCGAGCGCAAGGCGGCGGAAGAGGCGCTCGCGGCCGATCGGGCTCGGAGCGCGCGACAGGTCGCCGAGGCCAAGAGCGCGCTCGACAAGGCCGAGCAGCGGCGCAAGGCGCTCGAGGGCGAGCTAGAGACGGCCTCGGCCAAGCTCAGCGACGTCATCGCCCGGGAGCGCAAGGCTACGGCGGCGGCGCAGACGGCGGTCAAGGCCGAGCGCGCCCGCCACGAGAAGGTGCTGGCCGACAAGCTTGCGGCGATCGCCGCGCTGGAGAACGAGCTGCGCACGAAGGACGCTTCGGCGACGGCGGCCGCCGAGCTTGCGCGCCTGGCTGAGCGGGCAACTGCGCTCGCGACGGAGGCGGCGGAGGCCAAGAAGAGCCTGGCCAAGGCCGCTCGGGACGCCAACAAGCTGCGGACCGACCGCGACAAGGCCAGGGCCGAGACGGCTCGATTGCGGACAGAGCTCACGGCGGCCCGGTCCAAGGGCAGCGAGCGCAAGGATCTCGCCGAGGCGCTCGCCGCGTCGGAGAAGGCCAAGGCGCGGCTGGAAGCGCTGCTCGCCACCGCCGCGCAAGAGCGCAAGAAGGACCGCGCCGAGGCACACGCCAGCGTCAAGGCACTGGAGACGCGTCGCTCCGAGCTCGAAAAGCAGCTCGCGACCGACCGAGCCATGCGCGTCGCCGTCGAGGCGGACCTCGCGCAGGCGCGCAAGGGGCTCGGCTCGGCGACGGTCTCCCAGGCCCAGCTCACGGCGCTCGAGGCCGAGCGCGATCGGCTCACCAAGGCGTTGGCCACGCGCGACGCGACGGTCGCCGGGCTCGAGCGCGAGCTGGTCAAGGCACGCGCCGTCGCCGACGTGCAGACGGAGCTCGCCCGCGCCCTCGCGGACGTCGCCGAGGCGAAGAAGGAGACGAGCGCGGTCAAGGCGGAGCTGGCGAAGGCTGCCGCACGGCTAGAGGCCTTGCAGCACGACAAGCAAGCCGCCGAGCGGGAGGTCGCGCGCCTTCAGAAAGCGGTGGCGCTCGCGCCGCGCGGTGATGATGCCGCGCTGCGACGGGAGCTCGAGTCCGCGCGGGGTCAGGTCGCGCAGCTCGAGCGTCAGCTCTCGACGGTCAAGGACAGCTCACGCGAGCTCGAGTCGCTCAAGACCAAGCTGGGCGAGGCCAATGACCGCATCGCGTCGCTCGTGCAAAAGAACGTGGACGCCACCGAGCGCGTCACGTCACTCGAGGCCGCAGTCGCCGCCGCCAAGCGGTCGGGACAGCCGGACTCGGCGCTTCAGCGCGACTTGGCCGAGGCCCGGACACAGCTTGCCGCGCTCGGCAAGGCGCTCGACACCGAGCGCCAGGCGCGCCATGACGAGAAGGCGCAGGCCTCGGCGCAGATTCGGGACCTGGAGTCGCGCAAGACGACCCTCGAGCGGGAGCTGAGCGAGCGGCGCGCAGAGGCGGCCCGGATGGCCGCCAAGGACGCGGGGGCCGAGCGTGCGGCGCTCGAACGCGCCGTCGCGGACAAGACGGAGGCCATCGGACGGCTCGAGAAGTCGCTGTCGGAGGCGCGCGCTCGGGAGGGGGCCGCCGCCGAGCTCGAGTCGCGCCTCGTCGAGGCGCGCGATGCTGAGCGCAAGGCGTTGGCCAAGGCCGACGATGCGGAGCGGCGCGCCAAGTCCGCCGAGTCGCAGCTCGGCGAGGTGAAGGCACGCGTGGCGGTCCTCGAGAAGGGCAAGGCCGAGGCGGACGCCGAGGCGCAGCGGCTCGCTACTGCACTGAAGGATCGGGAAAAGCCGGCGACCAAGGACATCGCAACCAAGGACGCCGCGAAGGAGACGAGCAAGCTCACCCGGATCACCAACGTGGCGTTCAACGAGAAGAACAACGTCAGCCGCCTCGAGATCGAGCTCGATGGCTCCGACGCCACCTACGAGGTGGTCGAGAAGACCGACCAACGCATCGTGCTGGTGGTCGACAAGGCGCGCATCCCGAAGGTGCTCGAGCGGCGGCTCGACGTGAGCGACTTCTACGGCCCGGTGCGAATGGTCTCGACCTACGCCGATCCGCAGGACGAGTCCAAGGTGCGTGTCGTCGTGGACCTCGCCGAGTCCGTGCGGAACACGCTGGCCAAGAAGGGCAACCGGCTCGTGTGGGAGTTCATGAATGGCGAGCGCGTTCACTCCGGCACTGCGGTGGCCAAGGCGGACACAAAGTCAGACACTCGGGCTGAGAGGCCCGGCAAGGCGAAGACCCGCGAGCCGTGGACCAAGGAGCCCAACGTCCGCTACGAGCCGACCGCGGTCGGCGGCGACCAGACCGGGCCGACCGGCGGTGGTGGCGTGAACATGCCCGGCGGTGGCACCGACTTCGGCGTGCTCGATCCGTTCCCGAAGCGCGCCCAAAAGCGCAAGTACAAGGGCCGCAAGATCAACCTGACCATCAAGGACGCCGACATCCAGCAGGTGCTCACGTTCCTGGCGCGTGAGGGCGAGGTCAACATCATCGCGTCCGAGAACGTCCAGGGTGCCGTGACCGTCCACCTGAAGGACGTGCCGTGGGACCTGGCGCTCGACATGATCCTCAAGTCCAAGGGCCTCGACTACGTCGTGGAGGACGGCGTCTATCGCGTGGCGCCGGTTGATGTCATCCAAAAGGAGTTCGACCAGGAGCTCGAGAAGCGCAAGAAGCTCACGGAGCTCAAGCGCCTCGTGGTGAAGCTGGTCACGGTGAACTACGCCGACGCCGACAACCTGAAGGCGCGGCTGAAGGACATCCTGTCGCCCAAGGGCACCATCGACACCGACGTGCGCACCAATACGCTCATCATCAAGGACATCGAGGAGCACGTCATGGCCGCCGAGGATCTGGCGCGCCGGCTCGACACGCAGACGCCGCAGGTGCTCATCGAGGCGCGCATCGTGGAGGCCTCCAGCAACTTTGCGCAGGACGTGGGCATCCAGTGGGGCGGCAACTACACGGCCTCGCCTGCCTTCGGCAACGAGACCGGGCTGGTGTTTCCGGGCATCCTGGGTCTCTCGGGTGCGGCGGACGACGTCAACGCGCCCTCCACGGGGTTGCTCGACCCGACTCCTGGTTACGCTGTAAATCTTCCCGCTGCCGTTGGCGGCGGTAAGGGCGGTGCCCTCGGCCTGACGCTCGGCACGCTCACGGGGTCCGGCAGCATCAGTCTGCGTCTCTCGGCGGCGGAGGAGCGCGGCACGGTGAAGATCATCAGCTCGCCGCGCATCGCGACCCTCGACAACACCGAGGCGACCATCAACCAGGGCATCTCGATCCCGATCTCGGTCGTCAGCTCGCTCGGCGTCAACACGCAGTTCTTCAACGCGTCGCTCGAGCTGCGCGTCAAGCCGCACGTGACGCAGGACGGGCACGTGGCGATGAAGATCGACATCACGAAGAACGAGCCGAACTTCAGCCAGACGGCTGCCGCCGGTAACCCGACCATCGAGCGCAAGGAGGCGCACACGCAGCTGCTGGTCAAAGACGGCGACACCGCGGTCATGGGCGGCATCTTCACCCGCAACTCGTCACAGTCGTTCAAGAAGGTGCCAGGTCTCGGCGACATCCCGTTCCTCGGCTGGCTGTTCAAGAGCCGCGTCTCGACGGACAAGCGCACCGAGCTCATCCTCTTCATCACCCCGCGAATCATCAACCGCGCCGCCGCTCGCGTGCGCGTGGACTGAGCGGAGCGGTATCCTTCCGACGATGAGCGCTACCTCCCCACGACACCTGGTGCTGGTCGGCCTGATGGGCGCCGGCAAGTCGACCGTTGGCCGCCTCGTGGCCACGCGGCTGGCGAGGCCGTTCATCGACCTCGACGCCGAGATCGTCGCTCGTGCGGGCGCGACCGTCGCCGAGCTGTTTCGCAGCCGTGGCGAGGAGGGGTTTCGCGACATCGAGGCCCAGATGCTCGCCGCCGTCTTGGACCGGAGCGAGCCGCACGTCGTGGCGGCGGGCGGCGGCGCGCTGAGCCGACCGGAGAGCCTGGCGCGTGTCGTTCGGCAGTCGGACATGGTCTGGCTCCGCGTGAGACCCGAGGTCGCCGCCGCGCGATGCCGGTCACAGGGTGTCGGCGTGCGTCCGCTGCTCGACCACGTCGAGCCGGTCGACCGGCTGCGTGCGTTGCTCCAGGTCCGCGAGCCGGCGTACTCCAAAGCGCCGCTCGTCCTGGACACCGACGACGCCACGCCCGACGTGATCGCAGAGCTGCTGCTGAGTCGCCTCCGCCTCGGCATGAGCGCGGTCGAGGCATGACCGTGCTCACCCACCGGCTCACGGTGCGACACGCCGCCGGAAGCTATCCGGTCGTCGTCACGCCCGACGACCTCGCCGGGCTCGGTCCCCTGACCCGCGAGCTGCTCGGGGTACGGCGCATCGCGCTCGTGACCGACGAGAACGTCGCGCGGTTTCACCTCGAGGCGGCCGAGCACGCTCTCCGCGGAGCCGGGCACAGCGTCGAGGTCCTCGTGCTGCCGCCCGGTGAGGCGAATAAGACGCCGGCCAGTCTGGAGCACCTGTGGCTCTCGATGGCCTCGCTTGGCTTCGATCGGGGCGCGGTCGTGTGCGCCCTCGGCGGCGGCATCGTCGGTGACGTCGCCGGCCTGTGCGCCGCGACGTGGCACCGCGGCGTGGATCTGGTCCAGGTGCCGACGACGCTGCTCGCTCAGGTCGCCTCCAGCGTCGGCGGCAAGACCGCGGTCAACTTGGGCGGCACCAAGAATGTCATCGGCGCGTTCCACCCGCCGCGCCTCGTGTACGCAAGTCTTGCGACGCTCACCACCCTGCCTGTGCGCGAGCTCCGTGCCGGCCTCGGCGAGGTCGTCAAGCACGCCGTCATCGGGCGGCCGGAGCTGTTGAGTCAGCTCGAGGCCGAGGCCGAGGAGCTCGTCGGCGCGCGGCCGCAGACGCTTGCGCCGCTGGTCGCGGCCTGCATCGAGGTCAAGCGCGACATCGTGGAGCGCGACGAGCGCGAAGCGGGCCCGAGACAGGTCCTCAACTTCGGCCACACCTTTGGCCACGCGATCGAGACGGTCACCAATCACGCCCTGCTGCACGGCGAGGCCGTCGCGGTCGGCATGGTCGCCGCGTGCCGCCTCGCCGAGGCTCTCGGGCTGTCGACTCCGCACGTCCGAACCGCGATCGTCTCGGCCCTCCGCGCCTGTGAGCTGCCGCACGACGACCGCGCCTATTGGACGCAAGCGGTCCTCAACGCGATCCTGCGCGACAAGAAGGTCCGCGGCGGACAGGTCCAGTTCGTCATCGCCGCCGACCTCGGCCACGTCGCGACGACACCTATCGATCTCGACGTCTTGCACCGATTCTTCGTGAAACCGCCTGCGTCGACCGAGCCCGAATCGACGTACGACGCTGTGAGGAGCGACCCATGACCCGCCGCAACAAGATGCTGTTTGGACTCGCGATTGTCGTCCTCGTGGGCTGCCCGCGCCAGGAGCCGACGGTGCTGGTCGCGCAGGCCAACCTGCCGCTGAACGACCAGTGCCTCGCGACGCCGTCCGCCAGCCAGTACGTCTACCTGCCCGAGGGAACGCTGGACCTCTCCGCCAACCGCGACGGCTACCTGGCGGCGGTGCAGCTCTTCAACAACATGTCCTTCTCCAACCAGGTGACGGGTCTCGGCGCCACGAACGCGCGCCTCGACACGTCCATGATCCGCATCGTGGGGGCGATGGTGAGCTACGAGGTCTCCGGCCTCGACGTGTCGCTGCCGAGCGAGTTCTTTGCTCCAACGACGGTCACCATCAACCCGACGCAGGCCAGCATCGCTGCTGTACGCATTATTCCGTCGGAGGTCGTGCAGCTGCTGCGCACCGACAAGTGGTTCACCGGACCCAAGAGCAGCCGCGATCCGATGCTCAACGACTGCCGGCGCGTCGTGACGGGGGAGGACAAGGACGTCAGCTGGAGCAGCGCGCCGATCGGCGGACGTGAGGCGCGCATCCTCGTGCGGATGACCTTCGAGGGCCGCATCGGCGATGGCACGCAGGTGCTCTCGAACGAGCTGCGCTACCCGATTCGGATCTGCAATGGCTGCCTCATGCCCAAGTCGTTCGGCGCGTGTGAGCTCGCTCGCCAAATCAACTTGGGTAAATCGGTCATGTGCGACAAGAAGATCTGCGTGGCCGGGCAGGACACGTGCGTCGACCAGTTCTCGTGCTTCAACGACTACTACTACGTGGACGCCAAGGACTTCCAGATGCTGAACGACTGCGCGAAGGACCCGGTGTTCCTCGACGCACACAAGGGCGAGGTCATGGCCGGCTGCGACGACCTCCTCTATCCGTTCGGCGGGCCCGGTGCCGCGACCCCTGGCGAGCGGTTGAATCATCTGCTGATTCGCCACGCCCTGTCTCAGGTACAGACCTACTGCGGGCTAGCGGGGGACTCGCCCCTGTACGAGACCTCGACGAACATCCCCAAGCCGTAAGGCGCGTCATGGGAGGCGGTCACGCGCGCCACTTGACCGCGAGGCGGCTCGGACCTATCAACGCCACGTTGCAACGGTGCGCCGCGTGGGGCTCACTCTTGACCTGGACGATGCGCAAGCTCCCGTGACTACACTGCTCAAGATCGCCGTCGTGCACGGCCCGAACCTGAACTTGCTCGGGACGCGAGAGCCGTCGACGTACGGGCGCGCGACCTTGGCGGACATCGACCGCGAGCTCGTGGCGCTGGGCCGTCAGGAGAACACCGAGGTGGCGTGCGCCCAGGCCAACGGCGAAGGCGAGCTCGTCGCGCTGATTCAGTCGCTTGGCGCGACGCACGACGGCCTCGTTCTCAACCCTGCGGCGTACACGCACACCAGCGTCGCCATTCGCGATGCCGTCCTGGCCGTCGGGAAGCCGGCCGTCGAGGTCCACCTGAGCAACGTCCATGCGCGTGAGCCGTTTCGCCACCATTCGTTTCTGGCCGACATCGTCGTGGGCCGCGTGATGGGCTTCGGGGCGCACAGCTATCGCCTCGGCCTGCTCGGGCTGCTGGCGCACCTGCGCGGGATCGGAGCGTGACGTCGCCATGACCATGCCTGAGGCTCAGAAGATCTCGGCGGAGGCCAAGCGGCTGCTCGAGCGCGGCCAGTTTCGCAAGGCGTTGCCGCTCTTTCAGCGCGCTGCCGAGGAAGATCCCAACGATCTTCGTCATTTGCTGCGCGTCGGGGACGTGCTGCATCGCATGGGGGACCTGGGCCCGGCGCTCACGACGTACCTCGACGCCGCACGCAAGCTCACCGATCACGGCTTCCTGCTCCGGGCGGTCGCAGTCTATCGGCAGATGCTGCGCATCGATCCAGGCCTGCATCCGGTGCACGCGGAGCTGGCGCGCGTCTACGCGATGATCGGGCTCGTCAACGACGCCATCTCGCAATACCAGGAGGGCATCCGGGTCCTCCAGGCCCGGGGGCGCCCCCGCGACCGGCTCGAGCTCATTCGCGAGCTGCTGGAGCTCGATCCGGACAACGTTCGCGCGCGTGTGCGGCTGGCCGAGGACTTCCTCGCCGAGGGGGCGGTCGCCGAGGGCGTCACCGAGTTGCGCCTCTGCTGCGAGACCCTCAACCGCATCGGCCGCCATGAGGAGTTCCTGCGCGTGGCGGAGCGCGTCCTGCACCACGAGCCGGAGGACCTCATCTTGAGCCGGCAGCTCGCGGAGACCTACCTCGAGCACCAGGATCCGCAGCGGGCCTTGCCGCGCATCCAGGCGTGCTTTCGCGCTCAGCCCAACGACCCCGACCTCCTGAGGCTGTTGGCGACCTGTTTTCGCCTGCTCGGCCAGTCCCACAAGGCCGTCACCGTGCTCAAGGAGCTGGCACGCCTGCATGAGCGGCAAGGACGGCTGGAGGCGATTCCGGCGCTCTTCGAGGAGATCCTCACGGTGGATCCGAGCGATCAATCCGCGCGGCGCATCGTGGGCGACCGGATGAAGCGCACAACCGGGCCTGCCGAGCTCGGCTTCGACGAGATCGCGTTCGACGAGCTCGATGACCGCGACCTGTCGACCGGCAGTCGGACGCCGTCCCAGATGCGGCGGCTGCGCGATCACACCCCCACGCCGGCGGCCTTCGACAACTTGGACCAGCTCGTCGAGATGGTCGCGTCCGAGCCCGTCTCCAACGCCGACATCCGCCTGCCGGACCGCCCCGCCGTCAGCCGCGAGGCGACGCGTCCGCCCAAGCCGCCTCCGGTCACGCCCAAGGCGCCCCTCGTGCCGCCGCCCCTGCCGCCGCCGTCGCGCGTCGAGGCCAAGCCCGAAGCGGCGGCGCCCGTGTCCATCACGCCCGCGGAGCTGCGATCCCAGGGACCGGCCCGCGTCACTCGGACGACGGACAACTCGTTGGAGTTCGAGCTCGACGTCGGTCAGCTGGACACCGGGTCTCTCGGCGGGCCATCGGGCGACAACGATCGTGCGGCGGGTGGCGCGCCTTCGCCACTGGAGTCGTCGCTCGCGGGTGACGTGCCAATCGAGCTCGCCGGCGAGCTGCGCGAGTTCGACTTCTATCTCCGAAATGAGCTCCCCGACGCAGCCCGGCTCGTGCTCGAGGAGCTGCCGGCGGAGTTCCATAATCATCCGGAGGTCTTGCGACGCCGGATCATGCTCCCCCGCTAGGTCGCGATGCGAACCCCGCCTCGCGACCAGGACACCGACGAGATTCGCGCGCGCGAGCGGGCCCTCGATCTCCGCGAGCAGGAGCTGTCGTCGCTCGACAGGCTCGTGGACTCGCGCGTCGAGGCCGTCACGCGGCGGCTCGGCGTCACGCGCGAGCTGGAGGACTACGTCGCGGAGCGGACGCGCACCATGCGCGCGCGCATCGAGCGGCTGGGCGTGGACGTCGAGCTGCCCGACTTCGCCACGTCGGTAGAAGCGGCGCAGACGCTCACCTCGTCGGTCCCGGGATGGGACGAGCGTCTGGAGGTCGTCACGGCGCGCGAGGCGCTGTGCGCGCGTCGGGCGGCTTCTGCCGAGGACCGGCGGCTCTGGGCCGATGAGCTCGACGCTGTCGTGGCCGCCCGTGAGGCCGAGCTGCTCGAGCGCGAACAGGCGTTGGCGGGTCTGCTCCGTCGTGCGATGGGCGCCGCCGCGGACTCGCGCTTCACGCCGCCGCACGGTGTCCCCGCAGCGGTCGAGAGTGGCGCATCACGCCGCCAGCACCGGCGCATCGGCATCAAGGCGCACCTCGCCTATGGCTCAGCGCACGAGTTCCTCTACGCCGGCGAGATGGAGAACCTCAGCCTCGGTGGCCTGTTCGTCGCCACCGACAACGTGCTCCCTGTGGGGCGCGAGGTGGATCTCTCGCTCACGTTTCCGGATACCGCGCCATTGACGCTCCACGCCGTCGTCGTATGGCGGCGTGAGGCAGATGGGCGCGGCCAGCCGGCCGGCCTCGGCGTCCGGTTCGTGGACCTCGATCCGGCGACCGAGGAGGCGATCGAATGGCACCTGTCTCGCGCGGAGGCAGTCGCGGACGGCCGCTAGACGCGGTCGCGAGCCACGCAAGTTTTGCGCAGTCTCCGCAGCGAGGGCCACACGCCCCGAAGGCCGTCCACGCACGCGTTCGAAGTGACTTTCACTTTGGATCCCCGAGCCATGTCCCGTACTATCGAGCATGGTACGCAGGTTGCAGCCTTCGTCCCTGGGTCGCGCGGCACGAAGCCGTGGCAGCTGCCGAGAGGAGAAAATCCTTGTTGCGACAATTGCTTACGTCATGGGGCAGCGGCGGCGACGCGCGCAACGATTGCGACCGGCTCCGGAGCATGGCTGCATTCGTCGGGCTCGTCACTACGGCGCTGGTTGGTGTGACGGCTCCTGCTGCCGAGTACGCGATGCCGGTCGTGCCCACTCCGGCAGAGGTCTCCGCGGCCGGGCAGTCGGTTGCCATCTCGGGGTCGCTGCTCATCATTGGAGCCCCATTCGGCACAGGCAAGGTCGCCCAATCAGGTGTCGCGTACGTCCATCGCTACGATACTACGGTCAAGAACTGGGTCTTCGAGGCGGCGCTGCAGCGCGCGTCTGGCCAGGCTGGCGAGGATTTTGGGCGTTCCGTCGCCATCGATCACGTCAAGGGACTTGCGTTTGTTGGCGCGCCGGGCGTCACCGCGAGCGGCCTCTCCAGTGCCGGTGTCGTCGCGATTTTCAAGCGGACCGTCACGGGAGCGTGGTCGATCGCGAGCGAGGTCGAGAGCTCGGTTTTTCCGCGACCCGCCAATGGACGCTTCGGTCACAGCGTCTCAGTGAGCGGAAACACGCTCGTCGTTGGTGAACCCGGCAGCGGCGGCGGCCAGATTCATCAGGTCGACTTCGACAACGACGGCGGTAACTTGTCATATGGCGCCGTCATCGTGCCCACTGGCGCGGTCGCGGAGGACGAATGTGGCAGCTCCGTCGCGCTGGCCGATGATCGCCTGGCCGTCGGCTGTCCTGGCCGCACGGTCGCTGGCCAGTACGCGGCGGGCCTGGGGCTCGTCTATCGCTCGAACGGTTCGAGCTGGAACGAGAAGCTCGAGATCGACGATGACCCGAGGGCCGGGGCTCGGCTTGGCACGTCGGTCGCGTTGACCTCCGTCGCCGGTACCTATCGGGCTGTGTTCGGAAGTCCGAACTACCGCAACGCCAACGACGCTCCGTGCGGCTGCGTGCGCTTTGCTTTCGAGGTTGGTGCGTCGTGGCATGAGAGCAGCACGTTCTTGTCGCCCGGCTGCTCCGCAGGGGACTTCGGTTACAGTGTCGCGCTGTCGTCCACGCATCTCCTCGTTGGCGCGCCCGGGGCGTCGGTGCCCGGTGTCTTTGGCCCCGTGGGAATCGCGATGCTCTTCTCATTGACCGCGCCCTCTGCCACCAGTGAGCCTGCCATCGTCACAGAGGTTATGACGTTTCGCGGTGCTGGTGCGGTTTCGTCGGAGGGATTTGGCACGGCGGTTACCTTGGATGGACAACTGTATGCAGTGGGAGCCCCGAACCACATGTCGGCCGGGAGCATCGGTCGGGCCCATGCGTTCGCCTCCCGGTGCGGCGATGGCGTGTTCATCTCTACGAAGGAGGGCTGCGATGACGGGGACAACGGCCCGCTCGATGGCTGCGACAATGTCTGCTCCGTCGAGACAGGTTGGGTCTGCGCCGGTTCGCCGTCGGTGTGCAAGCCCTTCTGCGGTGACGGCGCGCTCGTGGGCCCCGAGCCCTGTGACGACGGTGGCACGGCGTCTGGCAACGGGTGTAGTAGCACCTGTCAGATTGAGCCCGGTTGGACCTGCGCCGGCGCGCCCAGCTCGTGCACTTTCAACTGCCTGCCTGGCGCCTGCGACGACAGCAATCCGTGCACCATCGATACCTGCTCCGCCACCTCCGGCTGCAACGCGGCCCCGCAGACGGGCCTCATGCCGTGCTACTCGGGTCCCCCCGGCTCCAAGGGACTCGGCGCGTGCACGGGCGGAACGACCGTCTGCCTGGGCGGCCTTCCTGGCCCGTGCCTCGGAGAGACGCTTCCCGCCCTCGAGGTCTGCGACGGCATCGACAACGACTGCAACACTGCGGTCGACGACGGGCTCCCGGGAGTCGGCGCCGTGTGTGACGGACCGGACGCGGACCAGTGCAAGAACGGCGTGCGCGTTTGCGCCGTCGGAAGCTCCGGTGGAGGCGCGGTCCTGTGCGCGGAATCTGCGGCTGCGGCGTGGTGGACCTTCGATGGGGTCATCGATGGCACCATCCGCGATGACAGCGCACACGGCAACGACGCGATCGTCGTCGGCCCTGGCGTCACGCTGTCGGTCCCGGCGATGCCCGGATCGCTCGGCGTCGCGTTCGCCGGCAAGGGCGGTCGACTGGACGCGGGTACTGCCAACCTGATTGGCGGCAAGGTCTCTGCGACCTGGACCGCGTGGATCAAGCCCAAGTCGATCGCCGATGGGCTCGCCGTCGTCGTCGCGACGCACGCCCCGACCGAGACCGGGGTTGGGCGCACGTGGGCCTTCGGTCGCTCGGGGCGCGGCCTCTTTCTGCGGCTCCGCAACGGCACCAACACCAATGACCTGCCCCCGACCGTCGTCTGCGACGCCGACTGCGAGCGGGCGCTCGTGGTCGGGGAGTGGCACCACGTCGCGGCCGTCTGGAGCGGCGGCGTCACGCGCTTCTACATCGATGGCATCTTTTCTGGCGGTGCGGTGCTTCCTGGGCTCGCGATCGCCGGGAAGCTTCCGGCCGAGCGCATCACCATTGGTGGCACCGCCGACGGCGAGCTTGGCTCGTTCGACGGAGGCGTGGATGACGTCCGGGTCTATCCGATTGCGCTCTCGGACGCAGAAATCGCGCTCGAGGCCGCGCGCGGTCAGGGCAAGCTCGTCGACCTGTGCGATGGACTCGACGACGACTGTGACGGCCAGGTCGACGAAGAGTTCACGGCCGCCTTGGCCGCGCCGTGCGACGGCCCAGACTCCGACAAGTGCCGGCACGGCGTCGCGGTCTGCTCTCCGGACGGCCGCGCGATCCTGTGCCCGACGGAGACCAAGACGGACCTGACCGAGTCGTGCGATGGCCTCGACAACGACTGCGATGGCCAGGTCGACGAGGACTTCCCCAACGTCGGCGCAGCGTGCATCGACACGCCGACGGACGGGGACGCCGACGCCTGTAACGATGGCATCGTCGCCTGCGCGCCGACCGGTGAGGCGACCAAGTGCTACCCGAGCCCGACGCACCTGTGGCGCTTCGACGAGGGCCAGGGCGCCGTGGCCATCGACACCGCGAGCCAGGTCGGCGTCGCGGACTTCGAGCTGACCGGCGCCACCTGGGGCCCTGGACGCTTTGGGCAAGCCGCCGTATTTGACGGCCTCGGGAGCTTCGGCGCGGTCAACGTGAGCCTCCCGACGTCGTTCACACTCGAACTTTGGGCCAAGACGAACGCGACGACCCCAGGGACGCTCTACACCTACGCCGTAGGCAACAGTGTGGTGATGCGCGGGGCGCTCGCTGGTGGCCAGCTCACGCACCATCACAGCACGCTCTCCGGTGGAGCGACCGCTCCCAGCGGTGCATGGTCCGCCGGGCAGTGGCACCACGTCGCGGTGACGGCGTCGGCCTCAGCCGTCAGCGTGTGGATCGATGGCGCCATCGTCGGCACGGCCGCGCTGTCTGGGCCCATCTCGGGGACCACCCTCTACCTTGGCAAGTCTCCGACCGGCTCGGAGTACCTCTCCGGAAGCGTCGACGAGGTCGCGCTGCTGCCGGACGTCTGGCCCGCCGTGGGCATCGTGCGGCACTTCACCGCAGGCATCCCCGTCGCCGACGCCAATCGCGAGCTCTGTGACGGGCTCGACAACGACTGCCTCGCGGGACCCGATGACACGCTCCTCGGCGCTGTGGGCACGCCTTGCGACGGCGCCGACGAGGATGGGTGCAAAGACGGTTCGTTTACGTGCAACGCGCTCAAGACCGCGGTCGAGTGCGTCAACGAGGCCACCGTTGGCCACACGGAGATC
Source organism: Pseudomonadota bacterium (assembly GCA_005776585.1). GTDB lineage: Bacteria > Myxococcota_A > UBA9042 > SXOX01. The sequence continues at coordinate 171,277 of SXOX01000103.1, forward strand.
TGCAACGCCAAAGACGACGACTGCGACGGGGCGACCGACGAGGGCTTCACCTGGTATGAGGCCTTCTCGGACGCCACGAAGCTCATCGGGGAGCCGTGCAAGCCGCAGGGTGAGTGCGGGCTTGGCAAGGTCGAGTGCCTCACGCAGACCCAGGCTGCGTGCTCGACGGGCCCGGGGGGGAGCCTCACGCAGGCCAAGGCCGAGTTGTGCGACCTGAAGGACAACGACTGCGACGGTCTCACCGACGAGAATCCCGATGGCACGCGGCTCACCGTCTCGTGCTACTCGGGACCTGCCGGCACCGAAGGGGTCGGAGCCTGCAAGCCAGGAGCGCGGCTCTGCCTCGACTCGGGCGCGCTGGGTCCATGCGCGGGCGACGTGCTCCCCAAAGCGGCGGACACGACGTGCGATCTCGTCGATGACGACTGCAATGGCGTCACTGACGACGGCTACAAAGACGCCATCGCGTGCACCGTCGACACGTGCCTGAGCGGGGTGGCGAAGAGCACGCCGGACGACACGAAGTGCGACGACAAGAACCCGTGCACCGACGACACCTGCGGCGCCGTCGCCAACAGCAACGGCGGCTGCGTCTTCACGATTGACGACACGAACACGCCCGATCCCGTCGTCCATGGCAAGCCCTGCAAGAAGCCCGTGTGCACCCTCGGCAAGGTCGTGCTCATCGACGATCCGGGGTCGGTGCCCGATGACGGCCTGTCCTGTACCTCCGACGTCTGCAAGGACGGTCTTGCGGTGCACCCGCTCGAGCCCGGAACCTGCCTCATCAACGGCGCCTGCTACGCCGCCACGACCGTCAATCCGAGCAACGGCTGCCAGGTCTGCGCTCCTGACATCGACACCGTGAAGTGGAGCAAGTACGTCCACCTCTCGGACTTCGACAAGGGCGGCGGCAACGCCGATGGCTGGACTGCCGAGGAGCTTCAGTACGGCGGCGTGAGCTGGGGGCTCGCGCCCTATCTCCAGGTCACGGGGACCTCGTCGTTCTACTTCGGCAACGGTGCGACGCGGACCTACGACACGGGCGCGCGCGTGGCGGCGACCGCCAAGTCGCCCACGTTCATCATCCCGGCGTCGGTCAAAGGGACGCTCACCTTCCACGTCTGGATGGACACCGAAGGCTACACGGGTTCCGAGAAGTACGACACGCTCACCCTGTCCGTCGTCGAGTCCGTGGCGGGCACCAAGACCACGGTCTGGGACTCCATGCACGGCTTTGGTAACCAGACGGGCAAGGTATTCAAGAAGATCGTGGTCGACCTCTCGCCATTTTCCGGGAAGTCGATTCAACTGGCGTTTACGTTCGACTCGGGGGACGCCTACTTCAACGACTATGAGGGCGTCTACCTCGACCGCGTGCGCGTCGAGACCGCGTGCTGCACCTCCAGCGTCGATTGCGACGACGGCCTCGTCTGTACGCAGGACTCCTGCTTCGAGAAGAGCTGTCTGCACACTCAGCTCTGCAGCGACTGCGTGAGCAAGCAGCACTCGGTCGTCCTGCTGCTGGACCGCTCGGAGACCATGGTTCAGAAGGTGGCTACAGGCGAGACCCAATGGCAGGCGCTTCGCAACGCGCTCGGCACAGTCCTGCCAAAGCACGACCAGTCGCTCAACGTGGGGCTCAAGGTGTTCCCCACGAGCGATCCGCTGGACGTCTGCGCCGCGACGACGGGCCTCGACGTGGACTTTCACTCCACCTCCTCGTTGATGATCGACTTCCTCAACGCGACGCAGCCGCTCGGGCAGTCGCCGGTGGCCGCGGGCCTCAACGCGGTCGCCGCGGCCTACGCGACGCCGACGGCCAAGGCCCAGGGCGGAGCCAAGGTGGTCATCCTCGTCAGTGACGGCGTCGACTCCTGCGCCGGTGACGTCAAGGCCGCTATCGCTGCGCTTGGCGTGATGGGCATCCGCGTCATCGTCCTGGCTTGGGATACGGCGACGACCAAGGCGGTCTTTACCGAATGGGCGCTCGCCGGAGGCTTTGCCACGCCGCGTTCCAACGTGCTGGACAAGGTCTACACCTCGCTGACAGACGCCGTCGACCTGGCTGCCGCGCTCGATGCCGCGATGACGCGCGCGCGCGCGGAGGTCTGCGACGGTACCGACGACGACTGCAACCTCAGCATCGACGACAAGGTGCCCGCCGTCGCCTGCGAGCTCGCCTGCAACGGCGGTCTCGGCGGTAAGCGCGTGTGCTCCAACGGCAAGCTGCTCGGCTGCTCCGAGGCCCCGACCGACGAGCGCTGCAACTCGCTCGACGATGACTGCGACGGCAAGACCGACGAGAACTGGCCCGATCTCGGCGCGGCATGCTCGGTCGGTGGCGGCAACTGCGTCTCGACCGGCAAGTTCGTCTGCCACGAGCTCGGCCTGGACCTCAAGTGCAGCGCGCCGCCCAAGCCGGGGGTCGTGGAGACGTGCGACAAGATCGACAACGACTGCGACGGTGAGGTCGACGAGGGCCTCGTGCAAAACTGCAAGACCGCGTGCGGCATCGGCGTCGAGAAGTGCGCCGCCGGCGTCTATCAGGGTTGCACGGCGCCGCCGCCCAAGACCGAGACGTGCAACCAGGTGGACGACGACTGCAACGGGACCATCGACGACATCACCCCGGTCGCGTGCACCGGCCCCTGCGGTCCTGGGTTCGCGGTCTGCGTCAACGGCGCGATTGGCCCGTGCAGCGCGGAGGCCTCGACGGAGGTCTGCGACGGCAAGGACAACGACTGCGACGGCAAGACCGACGAGGCCCTCGACAACGTGGGTTCGCTCAAGCAGGCCTGCGCCATCGACGGCAAGACCGGCCCGTGCGCGCAGGGCTTTCAGACGTGCGCTGCGGGCCAGTTCGGTGTGTGCAACGCGGCGTTCGTCGCTCAGCCCGAGATCTGCGACGGCAAGGACAACGACTGCAACGCCATCGTCGATGACGGCTTCGACGGGAGCATCACCGAGGTGTGCTACGAAGGCGCGGCGGCGACCAAAGGCGTCGGCGAGTGTAAGGCGGGCACCCGCACGTGCGTCGCGGGCCAGCTCAACGCATGCGTGGGTCAGGTCCTGCCGGTCGAGGAGCTCTGCAACGGCCTGGACGACGACTGCGACGGCCTCATCGACGAGCAGCCCGGCGCCATCTGCACGCTCGAGCCCGGCTGCGCTCCGGGCTTCTGCCTGTGCAACAAGGGCGGCGACGGTCAGTATCGCTGTTACCTCGACTAGCGAGGGCTGCGGGCTGCGTCCGTCTCGCGGACGCCTCGCTAGTTGTTCAAAAAAATCCGCAGGCTCCCGCCGACACGACAGAATTTTTGACTAACCCACAGGCCTGATCGACATTCCCGCTTGGCCTTCGCTAGTCGCCCTCCGAAGAAGCTGGTAAAGGGGCGCCCGCGAAGGAACGGCATCGATGGTCGATGCTCTGGACGGCTGGCCCGCCAATCGCAAAGGGACCGGCCAGGCTGATTAGCGAAGAGGAGGATTTCGATGTCCAAGCGACTCATGACAGCGGCCTTGACGGCCGTGGCGGTGCTCGCGGTTGCGGGCCCGGCAAGCGCGACGCAGTCTCGCATCAACTCGGTCGGCGGCGGCGTGAAGCAGTTCACCTTCCTGGACGACCGCAACATCTTCGACCTGCCGGCGGAGCTCGTGAAGTACGGCACGTGGACGGCGATCGAGATCGACGGACCTGGGTACACGTCGTTCGCGATTCACTACAACTTTTCGCCGTCGGTCGTGCTCGCCCTCTACGGGACGAGCCAGATCCTGCCGGCGCTCACGACCGACGGTCGGGCGAACAACAAGGAGCTGACCGCGGTCGGTCAGTTCAACAACCAGGCCCCGGGCGCGCCCAACACCGTCGTCGGTGGCGGCTTCGACGCGTTCTCCAACGGCAACTTCCAGACGCAGCTCTCCCACAAGTTCACCGCGCTCCTCGCGTTCGATCTTGGCTCAGCGCGGCTCGGCCTCAAGGTCGGCGGCTGGGGCGACAAGCACGGTGAGACGGACGACACGGGCAAGGAGACGGCCAACCAGGGCCCGTTCGTGATCAACGTCGGTCTCGGCGCCGGCTTCTCGATCGGCTCGACCGACCTGGACCTGGGTCTCGACTTCCGGTTCGGCATGGCGACTGATGAGGCGGGCGGCAACGCCAGGTCGGACAACAACATGTTCGACATCGCGCTCCTCGGCCGGATCACGATTCCCTTCGCCGGTCCGCACGAGATCGTGCCCTTCTTCAAGTTCGACATCTGGCGCGCGGCCAGCCAGCTCAAGGACGGCTCGCCGCCGGCCTTCTCGGCGCTCCACTTCGACATGGTCATCGGCACGGACATCCGCCTCAACCTCGGCGAGGGCATCACGGTCCAGCCCGGCATCGGCCTCGCGTACGGCGTGACCACGTCGACGAACAAGCCGGCCGATGGCGACGAGAGCGTCACGACGTTCCACGACGTGATGATCCCGTTCTACAATGTCGCTGTCGACGTCAAGGTCTATGACTGGCTCGACATCCGCTTCGGTGGCGGTCAAGAGGTCCACTTCCTCATCGAGAACAACCGCACGGGCTCGAAGGACGGCGTCAGCAAGTCCGACCGCGAGGTCAAGCACACGATCTCGACCGGCGTCGGCTTCAACCTCCCGGCCGGTGTCAGCATCGACATCGAGGTCAACACGGGCTGGTGGAAGCAGGGCCCGTACCTCCTTACCGGCCACGCCGGTAACTTCGGTGTCAGCGCGGCCCTCAGCAAGGACTGGTAGCCGCCTCGGGCGGTGAGCCTCGCGCTCGCCGCCGTGCCCTCCCTCCGAGCACCGCCGCTCGCGCCTTCCCGACCGAATCCAAGACATGACTCTGTACGTCGTTGACTTCCCTGACCACGCGGCCGTATGCTCCCGTGTCTTGGTGGGAAGGATCAGCTCATGCGCACGCGGTTCAGGCAGCGGATACCAACGCAGCCATCGTTGAAGCGGTGGTTCCTATCGATGGTCTTGGTCTCGGGTGGCCTCACTGTCGGCTGTTCAGGGTCCACGGAGCCGCCCGCGGTGGAGCCCGGCAAGACCGACGGCAGTATCCTCGTGGGCGACGAGGGCGGCACCGGCGACGGCGCGACGGGGACCACGACGAACGACATCGTGGGCAAGGTCTGCAACCCCGGCGAGTTCAAGGCGTGCACGCAGGACTTCCGTGGCGCGGTCAACTGCGCCGACGACGGCCTGGGCTACGAGACCCAGCCGTGCGTTGGCTTCGATGGCAAGTCGTCGATCTGCAACAACGAGCTCGGCTGCCTGGCGTGCAAGCCGCACCAGACGCGCTGCAAGAACGACCTCGAGTCCGAGGAGTGCGGGCCGGACGGGTTTACCTGGATCCCCAAGGAGAAGTGCTCACAGTTTGCCGATCAGGTCTGTGACCAAGGCCCCGCCGGCGGCAGCTGCGTGAAGCTGTGCTTCCTCGCGGACAAGGACAAGAGCTACATGGGCTGCGAGTTTTGGGGCGCCGACCTGGACAACGCGTTCGTGCCCGGCGGGAGCCGCGGCTACTACGATGCGGCCGGCGCGCAGTACTCCATCGTCGTGTCCAACCCGCATCCGTCGCGTACCGTTGAGGTCAAGGTCTTCGACGTCGATGGCCAGGTCACCCACGACGCCAAGAACGGCCTGCTCCCGACCACGCCGCTCCAGCCCTACGAGCTGCGCGTGTTCAACCTGCCGCGCCGGGACGTCAACTCCACGGTGCTGGCGCCGCTCGCCTATCGGGTCGAGGCCTCGATCCCGATCCTGGCCTACCAGTTCAATCCGCTCGAGAACGTCGGCGTCTTCTCCAACGACGCGTCGCTGCTGTTGCCGTACAATGTTTACGACAAGTACTACATCGTCATGACCCGCGAGCAGACGTTCGACGTGCTCCGATCGTACTTCGCCGTGATCGCGCCGTATGACGGCACCGAGGTGACCGTCACCGTGACCGCGCCGACGCTCGGGGACAACGGGCTCCCGCACCTCGAGCCCGGTGAGTCGCTCACGCGCACGCTCAACAAGTTCGACGTGCTCAACATCGAGACCAACCGGCCGGGCTCCGACCTCACGGGCTCCCTCGTCTACGCGACCAAGAACGTTACCGTCTTTGGCGGGTCCGAGGCCTCGAACGCGCCCAACACCGCGCACTGCACGCACCCCGACGGCGACGACAAGCCCGGGTACTGCCAGTGGCCCTGGGAGAACGGCGGGGAGAAGGTCGAGTGCGACACGCCGGAGAACTGCCTCGACTACAACACCTGCTGCGCCGACCACCTGGAGCACGTCCTCTTCCCGGTCGACACGTGGGGCAAGCACTACGTCGCGAGCCGCACCTTCCCGCGCGGCAAGGAAGGCGACCTGTTCCGGATCATCGCAGCCGAGAGCAACACCAAGATCACGACCATCCCGCCGCAGGCGACGATTCCGGTGCTCAACACGGGGGAGTGGTTCGAGTTCGAGAGCATGGGCGACTTCGAGATCATCGCGACCAAGCCCATCATGGTGGGCCAGTTCATGGAGGCGCAGGATGCCCCCAACCCCAACGTGAACGGCATCCCGCAGGTGGGCGACGCTGGCACCGGCGATCCGGCCTTCTGGCTCGTGGTACCCTTCGAGCAGTACCGGAAGAACTACGTGTTCCTCTGCCCCGACAAGTACGCCTTCAACTACGTCAACATCACGGCGCCGCAGAAGGCCAAGGTCGACCTCGACGGCAAGACGCTCGACGCGTCCAAGGCCAAGCCCATCGGCACGGGTGAATACGTGGTCTATCGGGTTCCCGCCGACCCGGGCACGCACATCGTGCTTGCCGATGACCGCGTCGGGATTATCGTCTACGGGTATGACCAGTACGTGTCCTATGGCTACACTGGCGGCCTCGATCTCCGTTCGCTTCAGAAGCTCGCGCCGCCCAAGTAGCGACGGCCGAGGGAGGCAGCACATGCGCACGACCCGACAGGTTCTTGGTTCGCTCACGCTCGTGGCGCTCTTCGCCAACGCGCTCGCGTGCAGTGACATCCCGAACCGCGCGACCAAGACGGCGGACACCGGAGCGGCGACGCAGACCGACACCGGGGCCACCACCGGGCAGCCCGACGTGGCCACGACGGACACCGGCACGCCGGGGCCGGGCGCGGACGCCACCGCTACGCCCGAGGATGTAGCGAGCGACAAGCTCACCATCACGCTCGTCGATCCCGGGGTCGGGAGCGCCAAGGGTGGCGAGGTGATCTCGGTCACCGGCTCCAAGTTCGTGACCGGGAAGACGCAGGTCATCATCGGCAAGTCGCAGGCCAGCCAAGTCTTCGTCGTGGACTCGCGGCGCCTGACGGCCATCACGCCCCCGGGCGTGCCCGGCCTCGTCGACGTCACGGTCATCAACCCGGATCCCGCGCCCGAGAAGGTGGAGAAGGCCACTCTCGCCCTCGCGTTTCGCTATCAGTCCGACGTGCTCGTGACCTCGGTCGAGCCGGCGAGCGGCTTGGTCGCTGGGGGCGAGCCGGTCACCATCACCGGCAGTGGCTTCAGCCAGGGAGCGCCCAAGCTCGTGTTCGGTGGGCGCGCAGCCATCGATCCCAAGGTCATCGACGACGGCACGATCCAGGCCACGACACCACCGTCGGACGACATCGGCCTCGTGGACGTGCACCTCACCAATGACCGCGGCTCCGCCGTGTTGAAGGACGCCTTCCTCTATCACGAGCCCATGGCCATCGATTACGTCGCGCCTGCGGCGGGCCCGACCGCCGGCGGGACCGAGGTCACGATCGTCGGCCACGGCTTTGCGCCGGGCATCGTCGTGCACTTCGGTGGCGCGCAAGCCACCAAGGTCGAGGTCAAGGACTCCAGCCGACTCATCGCCGTCGCCCCCGCGGGAGCGGCGGGTGCGGTCACGGTCGCTGTCGAGAGCGAGCTCGGCGTCGCGGCGTTGCCAAAGGGCTACATCTACACTGATTCGTTACCGAGCGGTGTGCAGATCCTGTCCGTCCTGCCCTCCAGTGGCCCCATCGCTGGCGGTACCCTCGTGGCGATCGCCGCGTTCGGCTTGGGCACCAAGCCCGACACCCAGGTCCGCTTCGGAGGCGAGACGGCGACCTTGGTGTCCGTGGACGCGACCAAGCTCATCGCGCTCGTCACGGCGCCACCGCACGCCGCGGGGCTCGTGGACGTCACCGTCACCTCGCCTGCGGGTGCCGCGACGGCCAAGAACGCGTTCACCTACGACGCGCTCCACAAGGTCCTCACCGTGAGCCCCGTCAGCGGACCGGTCGCCGGCGGGACGCCCATCACCATCTATGGAGACGGCTTCGCGTCGGGCGCCGACGTGCGGATTGGCGCGCTGCAGTGCGGCAAGGTCACCGTGGCCTCGCCCAAGCAGCTGTCGTGCACGACTCCGGCTGGCAGCCCGGGCGCGGCCGACGTCACGGTCACCCAGCTCGGCAAGGCGGTCATTCTGCCCAAGGGCTTCCACTACACCTCGGGTGGGGTCGAGCTCTTCGTCGTCGATCCCAGCACGGGCAGCCAGGCCGGCGGTACGTACGTCCGGCTCATCGGCTCGGGCTTCGAGGCTCCCGTCAAGGTCACCTTCGCGGGGACGCAGGCCACGCACACGAAGGTCGTCAGCTCCACGCTCGTCACGGTCAAGACCCCACCGGGACCCATTGGCCCCGTCGACGTGACGCTCGCCGCCAAGAGCGGCACCGTCACGCTCCCCAAGAGCTACACGTACTTCAACCCGGTCAGCCTGTTCGGTGGGACTTGGGGCCCCAAGGTCGAAGGCGCCGTCAACGTCACGGTCCTCGATGGCGGCAGCGGCGAGCCGCTTCCCGACGCGTTCGTCATGCTCTACGTAAACCCAGATACGCCGTATCAGGGATTCACCAACGTCGGTGGCCAGATCACCTTCAGCGGCCCGGAGCTGGCCGGCAAGCAGATGGTGAGCGCCTCCAAGCCGGAGTATGCGTCGGAGTCGGTCATCGCGTTCAACGCGACGAACATCACCATCTACCTCATCCCGCTCAAGCCGCCCTCCCCAGGGCCTCCGCCGGCTGGCGAGGCGCCCATCGTGAGCGGGACGGTCACGGGCCTCGGCAAGTACGTAGTGGTGCCGCCAGGCGACTGCAAGGTCAAGGTGCCCAACGCCGCTGCGGGGACGGTGTGCGCCAAATGCAAGCTCGATACCGAGTGTCTGGGCGGTGGCGTCTGCACGACCATTGGCGAGACCGGTTCGTTCTGCACGCTCGGGTGCAAGGCGGACGTCGACTGTGAGAAGGGCTACTCGTGCCTGTCGATCGGCAAGCTCGGCGCGCCGCAATGCGTTCCGACCCCGGGCAAGAAGCAGGCACGCTGCTTCCACACGATGCCGACCATCTTCAGCCAGCCGCGCCCCGACTGGACGCAGATCCCGTCGCACATCGCTGACGACGCGGGCCTGTACAGCTTCAGCCCGAGCTATCTGGGCGAGATGGCGGTCGTCTGCCTGGGTGGCTACGTCAGCTGGGACAATCCGGACCTGTTCACTCCGCTGGCCTTTGGTGTCCGACGGCATCTCAACGTGGCTCCCGGCCCCAACCCTGCTGACGTCGCGCTCAACCATCAGCTCGGTCGCACGGTCAAGGTGCGGCTCGACGCGCCGCCGTTCGACGCCAAGATTGGTCCGGAGTTCATTGGCGCGCTGCTCTACTGGGACTTCGGCAGCGACGGCGCGTTCGTCTACGACGAGTTCCAGGACGTCTTGTACGGTAGCTCCAATGACGTCATGCGCATCGAGCACCAGCCTACGGCGTGGGCCGGCGACGTCTTCGACGCCACCTTCAGCATTCTTGGCGTCGCCATCAGCTTCAACGACGACGGCACGCAGCTCCCGGCGAGCTTCACGCTCGTGCGCAACCTCAAGGACATCGACACCGATCTGGCCTACACGCTGGACGCCGGCCAATGGGCGGCGAACCACTCGGGCGTGACCAAGACGGTCAATACGCTGTGGGGCTTCGCGCAGAACGACGTGTGGGCTGTGACCGATGGCGGCGGCATCCTGCACTACAACGGCGGCTGGGGGATGCAGGCCTCGCCCGTCGACACCAACCTGTACGGCATCTGGGGGACCTCTCCGACGGACGTCTGGGCCGTGGGCGCCCAAGGCGCACTGCTTCACTTCGATGGCGTGACCTGGAAGGCCACGACGCTACCCAACGCGACCGGCGCCGAGCTTCGGGCGATTCACGGCTTCGGGCCCAAGGATATCCACGTCGTCTCGGGCGGCTGGGCCGGGGCGTGGCACTTCGATGGCACGGCGTGGACGAAGACGACCGGCATCTTCGGCGAGCTGCGCGACGTGCATGGCGCCTCCAGCAACGATGTGTGGGCCGTCGGGAGCTACGGGTCCATCTTCCGCTGGGACGGCAAGACCTGGAAGAACCAGGCCGTCGCTGTGGCCAATCAGAAGGACCTCATGAGCGTCTTCGCGGTGAGCGCCAGCGAGGTCTACATCGTGGGGACGCAGGGCACCATCCTCGCGTGGGACGGCGCCGTGTGGGCCGCCATGAAGGCGCCCACCACCCGGAGCCTGCGTGCGGTGTGGGCCATGGGCAACAAGGACGTCTACGCCGTGGGCGACGGTGGCGTCGTACTGCACTTCGATGGGAAGGCGTGGCAGGACCAGACGCTGCCGGGCAAGGTCAGCGAGAGCGCGCTCCTGGCGCTGTGGGGCGAGCCCACGACCGGCAAGGCCTACGCGCTTGGCTCGAGCGAGGTGCTCATGGGGCCCATGCTCCAGGTGCCCGAACAGCAGGACCCCGCGGACGGCGGAAAGATGGACGGCTTCCACGTCGCCTTCCAGACCAAGCCCGGTCCCGCGGCGCACTTCCACTACCTCTCGGTCGCGATTCCGGGACCGTTTGGCGACATCCCGGTGTGGAACATCACGACGGCGGGCGATGTCTTCGAGTTCGACCTGCCGGACTTCGCCAACATCCAGGGCACGCCGGGCATCGACGCTGGCGCCTACAAGCTGACCATCATTCGCGTGTACAAGGACGACTTTGATATCGACAACTACGATCTGTCGGACTTCTCGAACCTCGATTGGCGCTCGTGGTCAATCGACACGACCTTCTTCACGAAGTAGCGCGGTCGAGTTGCGGTCCCTCCTGTCCGTCGTCGTCGCGCTCGCGCTGGCCTCGTGCGCGCGCGACACCCTGCCGACAGACGACGTGTACACCACGACGTCCGACGCCAAGAAGACCGATAGCGGCACGACGGGTGGCGACACTGGGCCGCTGGCCGATCCCGGGCCGGTCGGTCCAGACACGCCCAAGGTAGACGCTGGGCCCTTGCCGGAGTCGCCGTGGGCCCACCTCGCGCTCGGAACGACCGAGACGGTGCGCCGTATCGTTGGCCTCGCCAACGGCACCTTCGTCGCGGTCGGCGACCACGGCACGCTGTTGAGGTACTCGGGCACGACGTGGGCGCCCGAGCCGCACATGACCGACGCCGATCTCCTCGGCGCCGCCGCCGGCAACGATGAACGCGTCTATGTCGTCGGCAGGAAGGGCACCTTCCTCGTCCGAGACACGGCCGGTTGGAATGTGGTCGACACCGGCGTGACGGTCGATCTGTACGGCGTCACGGCGTGGGACGGCCACGCCTATCTCGTGGGAGACGCAGGCACCGTGCTGCGCTTCGACGGCAAGAAGGTCGAGCCCGACGTGGCCAAGGGTGCCTCGACCGATCTGCGCGCGGTGTTCGCGCCCCCGGGTGGCGTGCCGTTCGCGGGCGGCGCCAAGGGAACGCTCTATAAGCGCACTGGAAACCAGTGGGTCGCGGCCAAGGTCGCCGACGCGGGCGTCACGTTCACGGACGTCCACGGGACGAGCGGGCAATTCGTCGTCGCCGTCGGCTCCGCAGGGACCATCGCGCTGACGACCGGCGGCACCTGGTCGCTCCAGGTGTCCAACGACCCGGACAATCGGGACCTGTACGGCGTGTGGGCCCGCTCCGCGACCGAGGTCTACCTTGCGGGCGATCGGGGGACGGCCATCGCCTACGACGGAAAGAAATGGACCACTCAGACCCTCGAAGGGCCGCTCCACACCATCGCCGACCTGCGGGCCATCTCGGGCGTCGTCGCGGGTGACAAGGTCCGCGTCGTCGCGGGTGGCACCCACGGGGATGCCGTCACCTTCGACGGCAAAGCGTGGCGCGACACGACGCTCGCGACCGACGTGGCGCTCCTGTCGGTTGCGCTTCTCACGGCGAGCGACGCGCTGGCCGTCGGCGAGAAGGGGCTGATGTTGCGATGGACGCCGTACCGCGGCTTGGGCGCGCTCGCCTCGGGCACGACCAAGGATCTGCGGGGCGTCGCGTCCCTTGGCGGTGGCTCGGCCCTCGTCGTCGGCGAGTCCGGCGTGGCTCTGCGCGTCGACGACGGCGCCGCTCCGCTCGCGCTCGACAGCGGGTCGCCGCGACACCTCAATGGCGTGGCGGGCGTTGGCGGTGCCGCCGTTGTCGTTGGGGACGCCGGGACCGCCCTGCGCTACGACGGCAAGGGGTTCGTCGCCGAGACGACGGGCGCCGTCGCGCGCATCAGGGCCATCGCGCTCGACGACACGGGCGCGGGCTGGGCCGTGGGCGATGGCGGCGCCATCGTCGCGCGCTCCAAAGACGGCACGTGGACGGCAGAGACGGCCCCGACGGTCGGCAATCTCAACGGCGTGGCGCGGCGTGGCGCGGAGGCGTGGGCCGTCGGTGACAACGGCCTCGTCTTGCATCGCGATCAGAACGGCTGGACCAAAGAGTTTGAGTCTCCAGGCGAGTTCCTCTTCGGCGTCTATACCTCGCCCTCACTCACGCTCGCGGTGGGCTGGACCGGGCGCATCCTGCGCCGTGAGACGACGACGTGGGTGGCCGAGCGCAGTGACACGGTCAACGTCCTCCAGGCCATCGCCGGCAGCGACGGCGGGCCCGTGTTCATCGTGGGACGCAAGGGCGCCGTTCTCCGGAGGCAATGATGCGAAGCGTGGAGCGAATCACCGTGGCCGTGCTCGCCGCGGGGCTGAGCGCGTGTGGGAGCGCGACCTACGATGGAGGCGCGTACGTGCCGCCCGACGTCGGTCCCGAGACGTTCCACAAGGACGCGGGTGCGGACCTCGGCGCGGGCGACGTGCGCTCGGACGTCGCGACGGATGGCAATTCGGCCGATGGCGAGACGGCAACCCAAGCGGATACCGGGCCGGGCTTCGTGCCGCACTGGGAGGCCGAGAGCTTGGACCTCGGCGAGGACTTCGTGTTGCGCGCGGTGTGGGGCACCGGCACCGATCACCTCGTCGCGGTCGGCAATAAGGCCACCATCATCGAGCGCCACGTCGATGCGGCTGACGGGGCCTGGACGCTCGAGAACCAGAACGTCGAGCTGGATACTTTGAACGGCGTATGGGGTGCCTCGATTGACGACGTCTGGGCCGTCGGTGCCTACGGAGCCATCATGCACCGCACGCCCGCGGGCTGGAACGCCGGCACGAGCTGCGCCAGCGATCTGGCCTGTGACCTTGGCGATCCGTGCGTCCAGGGGAAGTGCACGCCCGATGGCAAGTGCTTGCAGACCCCGACGGGCAAGCCCGGCTGTTGTGGGACGCGCACGCTGGAGAGCCACTGGGACGACGGTTCGCTGGCCGGATGGACGGTGGCTGAGACGGCGAGCCCGAAGACCGGCGTCGTCTGGAACGTGACGAGCCATGTCGACGACCAGAGCGGCAAGGAGCGGTGGACGAGCCCCAAGCACGCGCTCTACTTTGGCAACCCGGACGCGCCGTGCGCGGGCAACCCCGCCAAGCGGTGCCCCAACTTCGATGGCAATGGTCAAGTCGTCGGTGCGACGGCCACCTCGACCGCCTTCGCCCTGCCCAAGGGCGCCAAGGTCAAGGTCGCTTTCCAGGTCTTCGTCGACACGGAGACGGGCTCGACCTATGACCTGCTCGAGCTCCGCGTCGTCAAGCAGGGCGTGGAGTCGGTCGTGTGGACCAAGGAGGCCATCGGCGGCACGACCAGCGAAGGCTTCGTCAAGGCGACCGCGGACCTCTCGGCCTTTGCCGGAGACACCATTCAGCTACGACTGTCGTTCAACTCCGTGGATGGCTCGGCCAACAACACTGAGGGCGTCTATGTGGACGACCTAATCGTCGATACGCAGTGCGGCGCCGGCAATGCGACGGGCTACCCCACGCTTTGGGGGGTGTGGGGCACGGCGAGTGACAACGTTTTCGCCGTGGGCAACGATGGGACGGCGCTCCGGTTCGATGGGACCACGTGGCGACGTCAGATGGGCGGGGATCAGGGCGACCTGTTCGGGTTGGGCGGTGACGGCACGACCACCATCGCCGTCGGGACGGGCGGCACCGTCTTTGCCGACTTCGGCAAGGGGCTCGCCAGCGAGACGCTTGGAACCAAGACACTTCGTGGCGTCGCCATGCACGGCGGCGTGGCGTGGGTCGTCGGTGACGAAGGCACGCTGCTGCGGCACGACACCAACGGCTGGACGCCGATGGAGAGCGGGACGAAGGCCAACCTGAACGCGGTCTGGACCAACGGTACGCTCACGGTCGCCGGAGGTGCCGGTGGCGTCACGGTCGTGGACTCCGGTGACGGCTTCAAGACGCAGTCGTTGTCAAACGGCGCGACAGTCTACAGTATTTGGGGATTCGACGCGACGCATGTCTATGCGGTCGGGTCGTGCGATCTGCATCTCCTCGGCGCGTCCGGCTGGGCGGACAACGGCGACATCACGAACACGAACTGCAAGACCGAGCTCCGCGGGCTCATCGGCTTCGGCGCCGACAAGCCACTCCTGGCGGTCGGGGGCGGCGGCACCACGGTCGCCAACCCGCTCGTCGGCTGGAGCACGCAGAAGACGCCCACGACCTCGGCGCTCTTCGGGGTCTGGGGCACCGAGTTCGGCGACCTCTGGGCCGTCGGCAATGGCGGCGTCATCCTGCGCTGGGGCAAGACCGGCTGGACCAGCGTGACCTCGCCTACGAAGCAGAACCTCTACGCTGTTTGGGGACGCTCCGCTTCGGACATCTTCGCGGCAGGTCAGGGGGGCGTGCTCTTGCACTGGGATGGCGCACTGTGGTCGACGATTCGCTCATCGACCACGGCGCATCTGCGCGCGGTGTGGGGCCTGGACGCCTCCCATGTCTACGCCGTCGGGACGGACGCCACCATCATGATGTACAACGGGCAGTATTGGAGCCAGCA
Organism: Pseudomonadota bacterium; assembly: GCA_005776585.1. Taxonomy (GTDB): domain Bacteria; phylum Myxococcota_A; class UBA9042; genus SXOX01. Next base: position 186,544 of record SXOX01000103.1, read on the forward strand.
GAAGGTTGAGCCCGAGCCCGTGGGCAACGAGCTCGTGCCGGTGAAGGGCCTCTTCCTCGACGTCTGGGGCCGCGCCGCGGACGACATCTGGGTCATCGGCGCCGACGGCATCCTGGTCCATGCTGAGATCAGTGCCGAGACCAAGAAGCTCGTCTGGCTCAAGGTCAACCTGGCCGACCCCAACAAGGTCACGATGTGGGGCGCGACCGGCCACAAGGCCGATACGACCGAGATGCTGCTCGTCGGTCGCGAGGGCACCGTGCTGCGCTTCAATGGCGTCGGCTACGAGACCCAGAAGACGGGGAGCATCGCCACATTGTACGACACCCTGGCGTTCAAGGACGGTTCGGTGGTCGCGGTCGGCGATCTCGGGACCGTCCTGCGCTGGCACGCCAAGCCACCAGCACCACCAAAGCGCTGAGAAGCGCCGCTCCAGGGAGCGGCCGCGCGCCTGCGTGACAGCCGCCCCCGCCGGAGAGGCTCGGCGTCGCGCCCGCATCCGTCGCGCTCTGGACGTCCGACTTCGGTGGCGGCAAGCCGCCGGCGTCCGAGGTGACCATCAGCCCGCTATCCGGGACCGCGGTCGGCGCGACGTCCGAGCCCGACTGGGTCGCGTCACCCGCAGCGTTGCCCGTGTCTGGCGCGGGCCCTGCCGGGAGGCAGTCGAAGGCGCCGGTCTTCTCGCTCCAACCGCAGGAGGTGCCAATCGCGCACTTGAGCGACCGAACGGTGCCCGCGTCGCACCACTTCACGACCATCAGCTCGGCTGCGCATCGGCCCGTGACCGGAACGTCGCCGCAGGACGCGTCGACACAGTCGAACGCGCGCAGCGCATCGCTCCAGGCGCAGACCGAGCCCAGCTTGCAGTCCAGCGTCTTCTCCTCGCCGTGCTCGCACCAGATCACCCGCAACGCCGACTCGCAGTACCCCTGTGCGGTCACCTTCGCGCCGCAAAGCTTGGCGGACGCGGGCGTGGCCGTGAGCAGCACCAGGAGGATGAGCCAGAGGGGCGAGGATCGCCGCATGTGGAGAAGTCTATGGTTCGGCTGCCACCGGGGCAATTTTTCCACTGCGGCGTCGAGGTGTGGCGCGTCAGCTTTGCGCGCCGTCGTAGCCGCAGAACTCCTCGTAATCGATGAGCTCCGTGATCGAGGGCGCGTCACCGCAGACGGGGCACTGGCTGTCGCGGCGGACCCGCAGCTCGCGGAACTCCATCTGGAGCGCGTCGAAGGTCAAGAGGCGGCCCACAAGCGGCGAGCCCACCCCAAGGAGCACCTTGATGGTCTCGATGGCCTGGAGCACGCCGACGACGCCCGGCAGGACGCCCAGCACGCCAGCCTCTTGGCAGCTCGGCGCCATGCCCGGCGGCGGCGGCTCCGGGTACAGGCACCGATAGCAGGGCCCCTTGCCGGGCCAGAACACGGTCGCCTGGCCGTCGAACCGAAAGATCGAGCCGTGCACGTTGGGCTTGTTTAGGAACACGCAGGCGTCATTGACCAGGTAGCGGGTCGCGAAGTTGTCGCATCCGTCGAGGATGACGTCGTACTCGCGAAACAGGTCCATGACGTTGCCGCTGTTGAGGCGCTCTCGGTACTTCTTGACCACGACCTCTGAGTTGAGCCCCTTGATCGCCGCCTCGGCCGAATCGACCTTGGCCATACCAACACGGTCTTCGCTGTGCAGAATCTGGCGCTGGAGGTTGGAGAGGTCCACCGTGTCGGCGTCGATGATCCCCATCGTTCCGATGCCCGCGGCCGCGAGGTAGATCGCAGCGGGACTGCCCAGGCCGCCGGCGCCGATGCAGAGCACTTTTGCGTCGAGCAGCTTGGCCTGACCCGTCTCCCCGACCTCTGGAAGAATGAGGTGGCGACTATACCGCGCCATCTGGTCGCGGGTGAGCTGACGGCGCCGCTCGACCTTGTGCCCGGCCTGGGCGTACTTGCCAAAGCCGCCCTGAACCGAGCTCACGTTCTGGTAGCCGAGCAGCTTGAGGCTGGCGGCGGCGAGCGCGCTCCGCACGCCGCCGGCGCAGTAGATGGCGATGGGCGTGGTGCGATCGGGCACCGTGTTCTCGATCTTGAGCTCCAGGAGGCCGCGCGGAATCAAGCGGGCGCCGGGCACGACGCCCTGCGCATGCTCGTCTGGCTCGCGCACGTCGATGACCGCGAGGTGGGGATCGCGTTGCTGCTGCGAGACCAGCTCGTCGGGAGAGATCTCGCGGATGCTGCGCTTGGTCTCCGCGAGGAGATCGCTGAAGCTCATGGCCATGGCGGTTGTCCTTGTCTACGTCTGCGGCTCACCCGGCCAGCGCTCCCAACCCGTCGGGGCGCCAGGCCGGTCCGGAAAGGATGCGCATGGTCGGTGCGGATGACAAGGGTCTCCAGAACGGAATTCCGAACATCGAGGGGACCCGGGAGCGGCTCGCCCTGCCCGGAGGACTCGTGACGCTGTTTCGTGCGATCGTGCCCCCTACGGGGCGCGTCGCCCTCGCGGAGCCGACGGTCCATGGCGTCACCGACGCCGTCCTCGCCGCGGGTAGGCGCTATGTGGATGTCGGGCGCGATGCGCGCTTTCGGGTGCACAAGGAGGGGCTCGCCTTTGCGCTTCGGGAGCAAACGACGTCCGCGGTGTATCTGGCCGATCCCGACGACCCGACGAGCACCCGACCTCACGCCAGCTGGGTCGCTCGCGCCGCCCGAAGCCGGTGTACTCTAATCGTGGACCGCCGATATGACCTCCCCGATCATGTCGGCCCGGAGGCCATCACGATCCTGGGTATCGACCGGAAGGAGGTCGTGCACCTGCTGGCCTCCGAGCCGTGGGTGCCGCTCCTCCGTACGGCGGGTGCGCGCACCTCGACCTACCGCCAGGGGTACCCCCCACGGGCGTCACCTCGCGGTCTGTGGCTTCTCGCCTCCCAGCGGCCTGGCCTTCAGCTCGAGCGCCCGAAGGGGCCACGCTTCTGGTTGCGCGTGCCGGGCATCCCGTCTGCGACGATCGCGGCATACGCGTGCTCCACCGCCGTCGAAGGCTCAACCGCCTGGACCTGGCGCGACGCGGTCGCGATTCGACCGTTGCCGCTCGTCGCGGCGAAGCGACTGCTGGACGCCTTGGAGGCGTGCCGGTAGCATCGGCGCCCAATGCGCTTCGTCCTGGTCACTGCTGTCGCGTTCGTCGGAGTCGCGGCCTGCGCGCGTCATGCGGAGCCCGAGCCGTCGTCCAGCGCGCCAGCCCCTCCGACGCTCGTGTCGCCGCTTCCGCCCCCGGCGTCGGCGCCCCCCGAGAAGCTGACGGCGCGGCCCCGCCGCGAGATCCTCGTCGGTGGCTGCATGCGGGAATGCAAGGAGCCCCGCGAGGCCCTCCGCGCCTTCCTGAGCGCGGTCATCTCCACGCCCGCGCCCGATGTGGCCGTCCTGCGCAGTTTCATCGACACGAGCATGCTCGTGCACGCCGGCACCGACCACGGGACGCGCTGGGCCGAGCACTTCACGCAGGGGCGCCTGGATACGCGGCGCACCGAGATCGATACATGGATCGGTGACTGGAGCCGCTTTTCGGCGCACGTGCTCGATCCGCGGGATCGCGGGCGCAGTGACCAGGGCTGGACGATCGTGGAGGAGAATCAGCGCCGGTTCGTCGTGGATTGGAGCCGACCCGACCTGGCCCCCGATGCCCAAGGGCCGCTTCCCGCCGCAGTCGTCCGCTTCACGCTCCGGCCGCGCGGAATGGAGTGGCTCGTGACCGACGTCGAAGACCGGGCGGCTGCGCTGCCGGGAGCGAGGAAACCGTGAGCGAATCACCCGACGATCTCTACAAGAACCGCCGGGAGCACGCGCGCGTCGACGTCGACCTGCGCGCCCTGCTCGTCCACGACGAGCTCCACGCCGAGGACATCGAGCTCCTGATGAGCAACCTCAGCCTCGGCGGGTGCTTCATCAAGACCGCCATGCCCGAGCCGTCGGGCTCGATGGTCATGCTGCGCTTCTCGCTGCCCGGCGACGCCCACGCGCCCGTCGTTCGCGCCGTCGGCAAGGTCTGCTGGACCAAGGGCGGTCGCGAGAGCGGCATGGGCATCCAGTTCGTCCGCATCGAGGACGAGGACCTGGGCGTGCTCAAGCGCTACATCGCGGGCCTCCTGTCCGACGACTGAGCCCGCGCTCGCTATTTGCCGATGCAGAAGCTCGAGAAGATGCGGTCGAGCACGTCCTCGGTCGTCGTCTCGCCCGTAATCAGACCCAGCGCGGCCAGCGCTTCGGCCACGTCGACTGCGATGAGCTCGGGAGGTGCCCGCTGCTGGGCCGCAGAAGCGGCGTCGCGCAGTGCGCGCGCGGCCGTCTGGAGCGCTTCGGCGTGCCGCGCGGACGTAATGACGAGCGCGCTCAGCGCTTCGGCGCCGTGGGGCAGGAGCGCGTCGCGCAGGCGCCTCTGAAGCGCCTCGAGCCCGACTCCGGTCACTGCGGAGATGTCTCCCGGGGCGAGGTCGGCCTTCGTGCGGATGCGCAGGAGCCGCTCCGACGCGATCGCGGGGTCGGGGAGCGCCTCGGGCTGCGTGGGATCGTCGAGCCAGAGGACGAGGTCTGCGCTCCCGATGAGCTCGCGCGATCGGTCGATGCCGAGCGCCTCGACGGCGTCGTCTGACGCGCGCATACCCGCGGTGTCGATGAGGACGACCGGGACGCCGTCCAAGTCGAGCGTCTCCTCCAGGTAGTCGCGCGTCGTCCCCGGCACCGGCGTCACGAGCGCGCGATTGGTCCGCAGCAGCGCGTTGAACAGGCTGGATTTGCCAGCGTTGGGAGGACCGGCAAGGACGACGCGCGCTCCGTCGCGCAGCACGCGACCCGTTCGCCAGGTCTCGGCGAGGGCCTCGACCTCCGTCGCCACGCGCGCCAGCGGCTCGCCTGCATCGGCCGTGAGCGCCGCGCCGAGGTCCTCGTCGATGAAGTCGATTTGGACCTCGAGCCGCGCCAAGACGTCGACCACGGCCGCCCTCAGCGCCCGTACGCGCTGCCCGAGACCCCCGCGCCGCTGCGCCTGGGCCCGCTCCAGCGCCCCTTCGGTGCGGGCGGTCACGACGTCCAGCAGACCCTCGGCCTGGGCCAGATCGATCCGCCCCGCGAGAAACGCGCGCAGCGTGAACTCGCCGCGATCGGCGAGCCGTGCGCCCCGTGCGATGGCCGCGCGCAGCAGGCGCTCCAGGTTGGCGCGGCCGCCATGCGCGTGCAGCTCGGCGACGTCCTCGCCCGTGAACGTTCGCGGGCCCGGCAGAAACACCGCATAGCCCTCGTCGAGCACGTGGCCGCTGGCGTCACAGAAGCGCCCGAGGTGCAGTCGGCCGGGCTCGAAGGTGGCGCGACCCGGGACCAGGTCTCCAAGCACCGTGCGCGCCTCGGCGCCGCTGATGCGGACGACGCCAATCCCCGCCGGCTCTGCGCTCGTGGCGAGGCCGACAATCGTGTCACTGAGAAGCCTCACCCGGTCGACTCCAGACCCGCTCGCAAGCGCAGTTTTTGCTTGACCGGCGGGCATTTCCGAGGATATTCCGCCCGCGCCACGAGGCCTCGCGCCCCGGGAAAGGGAGACCGAGATGCACGGAACAGTCAAGTGGTTCAATGATGCCAAGGGCTACGGCTTCCTCGTGACCGACGACCGTCCGGAGACGGACATCTTCGTCCACTTCTCGGTCATCTCCGGGGAGGGCTATCGCTCCCTGTTCGAGGGCCAGCGGGTCGAGTTCGCGGTGGACCACGGCCCGCGAGGCCTCTATGCGACTCAGGTGGTTCGGCCCCCCGTGGACGCACTCGCGAGCACCATGTTCACCGCGTCGGCGCCCGAGTCGCTCGCCGCCTGAGCGCGGTGACGCGGCATCCTCCGCTTCCGTTCACGACCCCAGGCTGGCACCCGCGGAGCCGCCGCGTCGACGTGGCCGGCTGGCCGGCGCACGTCATCGACACCGGGGGCGACCTCCCACCGCTCGTGCTCGTGCACGGCATCCTGGTCTCATCGCGCAGCTTCCGTCACAACATCGAGCCGCTGTCGCGCGCGTTTCGCGTCATCGCGCCGTGCCAGAAAGGCCACGGGCACAGCGGGCGCGGCCCCGATCCCTACGACCTGGCCTCACTCTCACGCTTTGTGGTGGGGGTCCTCGATCACCTCGGCATCGACCGGGCACACTTCGCCGGAAACTCTCTGGGCGGCGCCGTCAGCGCGCGCATCGCGCTCGACCACCCGTCGCGCGTCGATCGCCTCGTGCTCATCAACCCGGCGGCCCGGCCCTTTGCGGCTCCCGTCGAGGCGTTTCTCCGCCTGCAAGGGCCGGTGCTCACGCCGCTCTACCGGGCGGTCGGTCAAGAGGCCACCTACCGCACGTTCCTGAGGTCGCTCGTCTACGGGAACCTGTCGACCATCGACACGGCCTATATGGCCGAGTTCATGGCCCACGTCCGGACGCCGGGCACGGTCGCCGCGGCAGCCACGATCGCCGGACAGCTACCCCGCGAGCTCGACGCGCTGTGGCCTCGGCTGCGCGGCCTGTCGCAGGCCACGCTGCTGGTCTGGGGCCAGAAGGACCGCATCGTGCCGTTGCGCCATGGAGTCGCCTTGGCTCAGCAACTGCCCAACGCACGGCTCGAGATCCTGCCGCACGTCGGGCACGCCCCCCACGAGGAGCACCCGGCGCGGTTCAACGCGCTCGTGACCGACTTCCTCTCGCGGCAGATTCCTAGGGCTCGGCACCCAGGCGGGTGAGCGCGGCGCGAACGTCCTTGGCCTTCGGACACTCGCCGCACATCCGGAGGAACTGCTTGTAGACCGTCACGGCATCCGGGGCGCGACCGGCCTTCTCGAGCGCTTTGGCCAGCCCAAGCCATGCATCGCGATAGCCGGGGTTCTTGCTCTTGGCCTCTTCGAACTTGAGGATGGCCTCGGTCGCCTTTCCCATGGCGAGGTAGGCGAACGCGATCTTGGCGATGGGCTCGACGCTGCGCGGATTGAGCTTGGCCGCCTGCTCCAGGTACGCAATGGCCTTGGCCCCCTGACCCGCCTTGGTCGCCTTGGCGGCGGCGGCCATGAAACCGTCATACGTCGTTGGCTCCGCGTCCGCCTCCGCCGGCGGGACCACTTTGGCGGGCTCCTTGCCCTCCCCCTTGGGGTCGTCCTTGGCCACCGGCTCTTTAGGCTGGTCCTTCGCCAGCTCTTTGGGGCCGACCTTGACGGGCGGCTTCTCGCGGGGCTCGTCTGGAAGCTCGTCCTCGGGCTCCTTGGGCCGTCGCGCCGTCGCGTCCTTCTTTGCATCGACGGCCGGAAGAGGCGGCGTGGCGTCAGCGACGACCTCGGGCGGACGCGGGCGTTGGCCAAAGACCGGCTGCTCGATGCCGGCGCGAGCGCGGGCCGTTCCAGCGTCGAACGGGCGCCGAACGCACGTGGGCACGGGGACCTCCGGTGGAGGCCGCACGGGCGCGCTCGCTGCCTTCGGGCTCGCGTCCGCCGGCTGCGTCTCCGGGGTACCCAAACGACCTACGACGTATCCTCCCACGAGCAGCGCCACGCCGGCGACCCCGCCCAACACCCAGAGGACGGCACCGCGCTCGTGTGCCGCGCGCCGCTCGGGGACGCCCGCCGCGTCCGGAGGAGGCAGCGTGGCCTGCGCCCGCACGGGCTGGATGTTGCGCGCCGGATCGATCCGGGGCGACGCGACGGCCGGCGAGGCGACGGGCGCCCGCGGTGCGGACGGGTCCAGTGCGAAGTCCTGGAGCGTGGTCGCTGTCGGATCGTGCACCGGCACGAGCGGCGCTGGCGGAGCCGTTACGCCCAACGCGTCGCCCAGGTCGAAGGTGGCCACCGTGGCGGGTCGGCGCATCTCGAGCGTCGAGCCGAACAAGTCCATCTCGTCGACGTCAGAGGTCTTGACCCCCGAGCCGCCGAGCGCGGCCAACGCGTCGAACGGGAGCTCGAAGCTCCGCTGCGGTGGCGTTGTCGGAGCGACCTCCGCGGGCGCTTCGCCGGGCAGGGGGACGAGGTCCAAGAGCCCCGGCGTCTTCCTCACGTCGCGGCGGCCTTCGGCGTGCGGCTCTTCCCGAATCGACGGGACGAGGTCGAGCTGTCCGTCGGAGCCAGACGCTGCGGGACTGGAGCTCAAACCGTCGAACAGCGCGTATCCTTCCGTCGCTCGGCGTTCCGCCGAGACGGCCAGCTCTCGATCGGTCGCCGTGTCGGAATCGGCTGCTGCCGTGGTCGCCTCGTCCCAAGGCAACGGAGGCGGCGCCAGCATGGGCGGAGGCACCGACTGGAACAAGCCCGCGAGCTCGAGGATGTCGGTCAGCGGACGAAACGTGGTCCCATTGCGACTGATCTCGTCCCGTGGTGTGACGCGCCCGTCCGCAGACCACTGCTTGAGGATGTCCAGCGTCGCGAAGCTGAGCTCGGTCCCATCCGGCTTTCGGACGGTCCAGCGGCGCACTGGGGCCTCGCCGAGCGGCGGCGCCGACGCGACACGCGTTGGACGCGCGGGGGCTGGCTCCGCTGGTGGCTCAGGAGCATCCCGATGCGGCTCGCTACCCCGCTTGGGCGGCCGCTCCCCGGGCTTGAGCGCCCGTAGCTCGCGGCTGTCCTGTCTCTCGGAGGACGACCTTCGCTTGCCCTTGACGACGATCCCCGCGCCGCATTTGGGGCAGGCCACCCGGCGCTGCTCGCCGGGCGCAAGCGCCGTCCCGAGCTCCTGGACTGTCAAGCAGCGCGGGCAGCGAACGTCCATCAGCAGCTCAGAAAGGCAGTTTCAGGTCGTAGAAGCCGGCGAGGTACATGCCAAAGTACACGCCCAGTCCGCCGACGAGGACGCCGCCGGCCATCATCGCCACGCGGAGGCCCCAGGAGTCCGAGCCGGCCTTGCGTTGGATGGCCGAGACCGTCGAGCCCGAGGTCCGGCGCGAACCAGATGGCGAGCGAGGCGCCGACGCTCCCGGCTCGGCCTCCGCCTCCATGAGCGCGTCCATGAGCGCGTTCTGTCCCGTGGTCGTGCGGCGGCGCTCCGAGGTCGTGGTCGTTGGCGTCGACGCCGCGCGCATCTGAGCGACCGTGCCGCGACGTGCGGGAGCCGCGGGCGGTGACGTCGCGGAGCCGGCCTTCGATGCGCGACTCGCCGGAGGCGGAGGCGTACTGCTGGTCGTGCCAACTCCCGGTGGCCGCGCGGTGGCGGTATTGGCGATCGCTTCTTCGGCCGACGTGCCCGCCGACAGCTGCTGCTCGAATTGGTCGTACGCCTTCCAAGCCACGCCATCGAGAGACACGAGCCGATTCTTCTGGCCGCTGAGGCCCTTGCCCCAGGCCTGGAGCGCATCGACGCTGTAAAAACTGTACGTGAGGCCCGCGTCGGTCTTCAGTCTCCAGATCTGCTCGGGATCGCGCCGGGTCGCGGTGCTCGGCGGAGCCTCCTCCGCCGTTTCGGCTGCGGCGCTCGCATCCACCATGCGGACGCCCGAGCCCTTCTTTCCGCCGTCGTTCGACAGGAGTTGTTCGAGCTCGGCGAGGTCGTCGAACGACATCGGCTCGAGCTTGCCGCCCTTGCGCTTGGTCGGAGGCCCGCCCTCGGCCCACGGCATGCGCATGTCTTGCATGGTCATGTCCATGTCCGCAGGCTCCGCCGCCGCCGGTTTGGCCTTGGGCGCGGCCGCAGCACCGTCCTGTCCGGGCTGGACGTAGCCGCAGTGGGGACACGTGATGTCGCCCGAGCCGGCCGTCCCCGAAAACGACGTCCAGCACGAAATGCAGATGTACTCGCTGGCCACGACCGCGATGCCTCCCCCGCCCGCTGCTTCGCCCGCCATGGAGCCGATGGCCCTCCGGCTGGTCAAGCTACCATGCCTCCGTGCGCCAGGCCAAGCCAGTGCCGCGCAATTCAGAGACGGGCGCGAACGGAGCGGCGTGCGCGTTGACAGCGGTCGGCGGGCGTCGTTACATTGCTCGGCCTCGCCGCTGCCCGCTCGCATCGGCAGGCCGTGGGCCCTGACCCCATCGAGGAAGCCAACACGATGCTGTCGTTGACCATCAAGCCTCTGGCCAAGCGTCCCGGCGCGGGGCCGCTCGCGTGTCTCGTCGTTCTGACCCTCGTGATGCCGCGCATTGCCTTTGCGGCAGACAAGCCGAAGGTCCTGGTGCTGCCGGTGCAGTCCGGCTCGCTCGGCAAGGGCGATCGGGAAGCGGCGACCAAGTCCGCTGCAGACGCCGTCAGCAAGTACAAGGATCTCGCGCTGTTGCCGACACCGCAGGTCGATCTGCTCGAGGTCATGGTCGATCTCGAGTGCACCGATCTCGATGACGAGTGCCTCGGCAAGATGGGCAAGAAGTGGGGCGCCGATCAGGTCGTGTTCGTCGACGTCAAGGGCAAGGGCAGCGCCCTCTCGCTCGATTTCCGCGTCATTGATTCTGCGACGGGCAAGTCCATCAAGCGGCTCACGGGCACCGCCGACGGCAAGGGTGCCGTGGGAGCGGCGTTGGGCAAGGCGCTCACCGAGGCCTTCGGCGCGCTGCCCGCGGACAAGCCGCCAGACAAGCCTCCCGAGGCACAGAAAGTCGCGGTCACGCTGAACGCGAGCGTCGAAGGCGCCGAGGTCACGCTGAATGGCGCGCTCGTCGGCAAGACGCCGGTGCGGGCCCAGCTCAAGCCCGGCAAGTATGACGCCAAGGTCACGCGCACTGGCTACGTCACGCTCACGCAGACCATCGAGGTCAAGAACGACGGCTCCAAGACGGCCGACTTCGTCTTCACCCTCGTCGCCGAGGCCGCGCCCATCGACCCGCCGCCTGTGGCCACGTCCGACACGCCCTACTACAAGACCTGGTGGTTCTGGACCGCGATCGGAGTCGGGGTCACGGCCCTGGGAGTCGGCCTTGGCGTCGGGCTCACCAAGGACACGCCTGCTGCGACCGGCGTGATGTCCTTCGGGATTGGCGCGCCGGACCACGATCCGCTGATTCGGAGCGCCAAGTGATGCGCGCCGTACGCTCCACGTTGACGTTCGCGCTCATCTCGATGAGCGGCCTCGTCTTTAGCTGCGCCGAGGAGCTCCCGTCCGGCTACGGTACGCTGCAGCTCGCCCTCGCGTCGTGCCCCAGCACCTCCGGCCTCGCGCTCGACGGCTACGGCGCCTGCGGCTTCCGACTTACGGTCTATGGCGGTACCTGGCGCGACTCGGCACCCGAGACGGTCTACGCCTCCGACTGCATCGAGTACCGCGGTGATCAGGTCGCTATCCGCAAGTTCCCCACGGGCGACTCGATGACGCTGTACCTTGAGATGTACTCGGACAAGGAGTGCACGAAGCCGCGCCTGGTTGGCCTGCGCGGCGGCGTCACGGTTCCCGAAGGCGATGCGAGCCCCGGCGTGTGGTACGTTCCCACGTTCGAGGTCGGCGGCTTCAAGGCGCTGCCTACGTACACCGACGACGCGCGTGCCAACGCGACCAAGACCACGTGCGCGACCGACGCGGACTGCTGGAAGCGGGACGCCAAGTCGGGCAACTTCCTCATTAGCCCGGCCGCGCTGTGCAACACCAAGTCCAAGCAGTGCGAGCTTCCGGCCTCGCTCTTTCCGCTCAACTCCGGCACGCCGCGCGCATTTCACAGTGCTGTCTCCATCGGCGAGGGGCGCATCGCCCTCGTCGGCGGCCTGTCGCGCGAGGTCAACGACTCCTATCTCGCCACGGACGACACCATCGAGGTCTTCGACCCGGCGACGATGCTCTGGGCCCGTCCCGTCGTGACCGGTTTCTCTCAGCAACGCTTCGCCTTCAGCGGCGCGGTCGGCTTGGGTGGCAACCGCGTCGGCGTCTTCGGCGGCGCGCGCCAGATGAGCGTGTCGCTCGGGGACGGCGCCGGCGGCACCAGCACGACGGCCTACTTCAAGCTCCCGGCGACTCCTGCGACCGGCACTGACGTCGTCTCGGATCTGGCCTTCGTCGTCGATCTCGGCACCGCGACGGCGACCACAACCAAGCTTTCCAGCGCACGGTTTCGGCCCCACGCCGCGCGCGTCGATGCGGGTGGCTCGCGCGTCCTCGTGGCCGGCGGAGCCATCGCGAGCGGAACCGGTACCGCGCCGGTGGAGTCGGTCGATCTGTGTGACGTCTCCGTCAGCCCGCCCAAGTGCGCCTCGGCGCCAGACGTCCTCAAAGCCGGTCGATCCGGGCACTGCGGGCTGTGTCTGGACGCCGCTGGCGGAAGCGGCGACTGCAAGCGGCTCCTGCTCTTTGGCGGCACGGCCGCGGACAAGGGCGACAGCACCATCGGCGAGCTCTATGAGGCCGGCAAGTTCACGGCGATCCCATGGAAGCCAGGTGCCAGCCTCGGCGCCATCGGCAACCCCATGTGCGCCGCCTCGGGCGCGCAGACCTATCTGTTGGGCGGCGCGTCGGCGTCGACAGCGCCCGCAGACATTACGCCCAAGGCGTTCACGTTGCCCGTCGGCAAGCTCGAGGTCGTCGCGGCCGACCTCACCAATACGGCCAAGGTCGCCGCGCTCGCTCGGGTCCACGGGGCAACGACCGTCTTGAGCGACGGCCGCGTCCTCGTAACCGGCGGTGTCGACGCGGGTGGCAAGCCCACAGCGTCGGCATACCTCGTCAAGGGTGGCGATCTCACGGAGCAGAAGGCCCTCCAGGTCGCCCGCTTTGGCCATACGGCCACCCTGATCACGACCGGTCGCCTCAAGGGCGCCGTGCTCGTTGCAGGTGGCTTCACGCTCAAGGGCGGAAAGCTCGCGCTCACTGACGGCGCCGAGATCTACGTGCCCTGAGCACGTTGGCACCGGAGCCCTCGACCGCTACCACTCGGCGCGTCGGGCTCGGGCTGTCGGGTCTCGTTTTTGGTCTCTATCTCCTGGCGCTGTGCCCCAACATCTACTTCCGCGACGCCGGGGAGCTCACGGCCTCCGCGTTCGGCCTCGGAGTCGCACACCCGACCGGGTTTCCGGCCTATCTCCTGCTGGGTCGGCTCGCGTGCTTCATTCCACTGGGGAACATTGGCTTCCGGTTGAACGTGCTGTCGGCGCTTTGCGCCGCAGCGGCGTTGTACGTTGTGTACAGTATCTTGGTCCGCCTCGCCCCGCGTCGCTCGCCTGCGGTCCTCGGCGCCGCCGCTGGCTCCGCCCTCGTCCTGGCGCTCGGCGACACCCTGGTGCTGCACGCGACGACCGCCGAGGTCTACCTTCCCAACCTCCTGCTCGTGCTGCTGCTCGTCCATCGACTCTTGGTCGCGCTCGAGGCCGGTGACCGGCGCCCCTTGCGCGTCGCGGCGGTCCTGACCGGACTCGCGGCCGGCTTTCACGCCTCGACGGCGCTCGTCGCTGCGATGGGCTGGTCGCTCATCGCCTTTCGCTGGCGCGGGCCGCGTCGCGTGGTCGAGCTCGGCCTCCTCGGCGCCACCGGCGCGTCGGTCCTCGCCTACCTTCCCATTCGGGCCTTCACGGATCCGTGGCGGCTGTGGGGCGACCCGACCTCGCTCGATGGGCTCATCGCCCACGTCACGGGCCGGTCCATTCGGAGTAGCTTCGCGGGCGACATGGGTTCAGGCGGCCGACTCGACGTCCACCTCGAGACCGCGCTGACCCAGCTCGGCGGCCAGGTGAGCTGGCTCGCGCTCGTCGCCATCATCGGCGTCCCACTGCTCCGAAAAAACGGTGCCCTCATCCTCGTCACGGGGCTCTTCGTGGCGGACCTGGCCTTCACCACGCTGCTCAACCCGATGGGGATGGACGACCGACAAACCGGTGTCATCGCGACCGCCGCCTCGGTGCTCGCCGCGGGTCAGGCCTTCGTGGCCCTGGGCCCCGTGCTCTCTCGCGAGCTTCGCCTGACGGCGGCACCCATCGCCTTTGCTTTCCCCGTGTTGCTCGCCTCTCCCGCGATGCTCGACGGCATGCTCAACGGTGAGCACCGCCGGCTCCAGCATGCGGTCGATCTCGGCGACCAGGTCCTCGACCGCGCGCGCCCGGCCGCGTTGGTGCTCGTGTCGAGCGACGACCTGGCCTCCGCTGCGACGTACCTGCAAGGCGTCGAGGACGCGCGGCCCGACGTGGCAGTCGTCGTCAAGCAGCACCTGGGCGACCCGATCGGCCTTGCCCACACGGAGCGCCACGTCATCCGATTCGGCTCGACCTTGCACACGGCTGTCGCGGCCCGCGCCCCGCCAGGAGAGCTGCTCCAGGCACTGCTCGTCGATGTCGCGTCTCAGCGGCCGATCGACTACGAGCTCGGAGACCACGTGCAAGACGAGCGCGTGCGGGCCGAGTTTCAGGGCGACCTCCCCGTCGGTCACCTCGGTGGCCCGCCACATCCGGATTGGGTCGACATGCTCGTGACGTCTCGCTTCCGGTGGGCGGTCCTCGCCAATGGTCCGCTGCCGCGGGCGGCGGCCGAGGCGCTCGCGGTGCGGCACTCGCTGCTCGGGGCACACGAGGCGCGCATCGGGCACCTCAAGCGCGCGCTGTTCCTGGCGGGAGAGGCCTATCTCTTGCGTCGGGAGAACGCGCAGGTCGCGGCGAACTACGCGCTCGTGCTCGAGACGCGAGGTGAGATCGATCTGGCGGAGAATCGCCTCGAGCAGGTCGTTCGGCTGCGACCCGCCTACGCGCTTGGGTGGTTCAACCTCGGCGTGTTGAAGTTCAAGAAGGACGACCGACCGGCCACGGCCGAGGCCTTCACCGAGGCCGCTCGCCTGGGCGCGGGTCCGCGTCGCGCGGTCCGCATGGGTCTGTACCTTGGCATGCTCGAGGCGCGCCACGGCGATCCGGCGCTTGCGGCGCTGCTGCTCGCCAGGGTCCGCCCTTGGCTGGAAGGTGTGGCCGCGGTCGAAGCTGACGCGGCGCTCGGAACGCTCGCCGGAGCACGTTAGCCTGCCAAGCTACGGCGTTGGGGGGACCGGGACGTTATTGCACTGGAACTGCGCCTCATCCATCCCGCCGGCCGGGTTGCAGACGATGTTCTTGCAGTAGGTGCAATCGGCGCCAATCGTGTTGGGCCACTCCTGACACGTCAGCCCGCAGTCGTACTTGCCCTTCGGCGTCTTGCACGTGGCCGCGTCGGTCGGTGTGCCCGGATTCGAGGTCAAGCAAGCCGGGTGCACTGTAAAGCACTGCGCGGGTCCGACCTTGCTGCACGGAGCGTTGCAGGCGTCCATACCTGTCGTTGTCTTCTTGCACGGCGCTGGAGGCGCATTGCACGAGCCGGCTGGCACCGGCAGGGGCGTACACGCCTGAGGCGCGCCAAAAGCGCACGTGTCGACCGTGTTCGCGCACGCTCCGACCCCGCAGGTCGTCTGCCCCAGCGCCTCGTCGACCTCGCCGTCACAGTCGTTGTCGATCCCGTCGCACACCTCGTCGCTCGGCGTCCCGGCGGGCGTGCAGGTCGGCACCGCGCCGGCGAGACAGCCGGGCACCGTCACCTCGCACGGACCCAGCCCGCACGTCTGAGTCGGGAGCGCTTCGTCGGTGCTCGTGTCGCAGTCGTTGTCCTTCGCATCGCACACTTCCACCGCCTTGGGGTGGATCGCGGCGTCTAGCGGGGCGCAGTCGAGCGCATCGGAGGTCCCGTCGCCATCGTCGTCATCGTCACATGCATCGCCCAGGCCGTCGCCATCGTGGTCCTTCTGGTCCGGGTTCTCGACTCCGGGACAGTTATCGCCAGTATCCGCGAGGCTGACCCCCTCCTCGACATCGACCGCGTCTTGGCCGTTCACGTCTACGTCGACCAACAGCACCGCGTCGACCGTCGTCAGGGCCTCCGCAGAGACCTCCTTCGTGACGCCGTCCTTCAGCGGAACGACGTCGGGCGTCCACACCCCGGGAGCGACGCACACGCCGACCGTGCAAAACTGCCCGCTCGGACAATCGCGGTCTCCCGCGCACTGCACCTCGGTCTGGAGCACGTCGCTCGGTGACGCGCCGTCCGGCTCCGTGCCGCAGGCGCTCAGGACGAGCCCGGCCATGATCCCCGCAAGTCGATTGCTGTGCACGCGTACCCTCGCTTCGCCACTGGCGCCGCCAGATGGTACCGCGAAGGAGTCCGTCGTGGCTACAGCGACGCGTGGACCCGGCCCGCGTGCTACGGCAGGCAACGCTCTGCCCCCGAATTCGCGCGGGGACCCTGGCTTCGTCGTGGTCCTGTCGTCGGTATGGAAACGTGCCTGAGCTTCGTGCGACTGACGGAAACGTGCGCCTGTTGTCCTGTCTGTACGCATCCTCGAGCGCAGATTGTCACGGTGTCCCCCTACAGCCCGCTGCCACCTTGGCGAAGGCCCGCCCTGCTCGTACACTTGACCCCAGGAGCGACGTTCGCATCAACGCCACGTTCGCCGCAGGGCCGTTTCATGCGAGTCACCTGCGGGACGGTGATCCGTATGGACTGGCCAATGGGCACGCCGTTCGCTGCCCTCCCGCGGGCGCGCGTCACAGCGCGAGCAATGTCGACGGCGCGCTCGTGCTCACCAGCGACCCGGATGTCGAGGACACCGGTGTCGACACGGGCTTCGAGATGGACGACGGCAAGACCCTTCGAGCGCCCGATGTGAGCGTCGGCAGTGTCTCGGCCAGGCGACGGCCTGGCTGGGCCAAGAGCGCGCCGCCGTTGGCGCTCGAGTACGCCGATCGCGGTCGGGACGAGGCCGAGCTTCAGGAGAAGATCGCCGACCTCCTGCGCGCCGGCACCCGGTACGTTTGGGTCGTGCGGCTCGCTGGCCCGCAGCGCATCGAGGTGTACGAGCCCAAGCGCCGCATGCGCACAGTGGGCCTCAATGAACAGCTCACGGCTCCAGGCGTGCTTCGTAATCCAGTCCCCGCGCGCGCTGGTCGATCGCGAAGCCGCAATGGCGACGACGCCCCGCAATCTCCTGAATCGCGCAGGTGTTGAGAGCGTGGATGGCATTCGCTCCGAGGGCAAGGCTGAAGCCGCGCTCGTCGCCTTCAGTCCCGCGGTCTGGCCGTCTCGGACGCGCTGCGCGAGCAGCTGCTGGAGTGCACGGCCCCGGAGGTCATCGATCGGTTCCTGGTGGCTGCGGCGACGGTGTCCGACGTGTCCCAATTGCCCCCGCTGGCCTGACCCCGCTTCGCGTCAGGGCGCTCCGCGCAGGTATCGCCCCGTGTGGCTGCGTTCGACGCGCGCTACCGCGTCGGGTGTGCCTGCGGCCACGAGCTCGCCGCCGCGCCCGCCCCCGTCAGGGCCAATATCAATCAGATGGTCGGCCGTCCGGATGATGTCGAGGTTGTGCTCGATC
>SXOX01000104.1 GCA_005776585.1 Pseudomonadota bacterium
ATTCGGTCGGCCTCGTCGAGCACGAGGATCTCGAGCCCGGCGAAGCTGGCGTACGGCATCTTCATGTGATCCAGGAGCCGACCGGGCGTGGCGACGATGATGTCGACCCCGCGCCGAAACGCGCTCTCTTGCGGCCGCGCCGGGACACCGCCGTAGACGGACGCGACCGTGAGGCCGGTGTAGCGGGCGAGGCTCTCGGCGTGCTCGGCGGTCTGCGCCGCGATCTCACGGGTAGGCGAGAGAACCAGGGCGCGCGTGGTGCCCCGCGGCTTGCCGAGGAGCCGAGCGAGGACCGGAAGCACGAAGGCCGCCGTCTTGCCGCTTCCCGTCATGGCACACGCGAGGAGGTCGCGACCGGCGAGCGCGGGCGGGATCGCGTCCCGCTGAATCGGAGTGGCCTCGGTGAACCCGAGATCGGTGACGCCGCGAAGAAGCTGGGCGTCGAAGCCAAAATTGGAAAATGAAGTCAAAACAAAACCTTTGGTGCGCCTCGATGGGCGCGTCGCCGCGTCCGAGCCCAAGAAAGGCCGACATCGCGGATCAGTGACGGGATGCTCACTCCCGCGGAGTTCAAAAAGGGAGGCGTCTGAAGAGTGACAGGCGGGCCGCCGATTTTGGAGCCAGGCCCTCAGCATGCACATCGCGAAGGCTGGAGGCCCCGGGCCAGCAAGCTGACCACGAGGCCCAACGGTAGCGAACAACGTTCACTTTGGCAAGGACTTTCGTTCACTTCGCCGGCAGACCCGAAGCATGCTACCTAACCCGGGGGAGGGTGAGCATGGCGCGGTACTTTGGCTACGCGTGGCGTTTCATCACGATCTGGTTCATCACCACGATCGCGCTGACGGTCTATGGCTTCGCAAGGCTGTACATCGCTTGCCTGCCGGGCGCGGAGCGGCGACGTGCGGCGGTGGCCCGGCTGCGGGGGCGCGTCCTGCGCATCTCGATGACGACGCTCGGCGCCACCTTCATCAAGCTCGGGCAGGTGATGAGCTCACGGCCGGACCTGTTCGAGCCCGAGACCATCGACCAGCTCCGGCTGCTGCAAGACAAGATCCCTCCCTTTGGGATCGACGCTGCACGCAAGATCGTCGAGCACGACCTCGGTCGACCGCTCGCCGCGTGCTACGCCGGCTTCGACGCGACCCCGGTCGCGGCCGCAAGCGTCGCGCAGGTCCATCGGGCCACGCTGCCCGACGGCACAGAGGTCGCCGTCAAGGTGCTGAGACCCGACATCCGCGAGAAGTGCATCCGCGACGGCGCCATCCTGCACGCCTTGGCCCGCATGCTCGCCTGGAACGCGACGGCGCGGCTCTCCGATCCGGTCGGTCATCTCGACGCATTCGTCGAAGGCATCATCGAGCAGACGGATCTCACGAACGAGGCGCGGCACTACACGCTGTTCCACCAGAACTTCGCGGCGGTCGAAGGCGTACGCTTTCCGCACGTGCACACCGCGCTGTCGGGGCCGAACGTGCTCACGATGGACTTCGTCCGGGGTCACAAGGTGGACTCGCTGCCGCAGGGCCAAGACGAGGTGCTCGGGCGGCGTCTGCGGCTCATGTTCTTCAAGATGTGCTTCGTCGATGGCTTCGTGCACGCCGATCTGCACCCGGGCAACATGGTCATCGGCGTCGATGGCGGCATCGCGGTCTTCGACGTGGGCCTCGTCAAGCATTTGCCGGAGGATCTACTCGACCAGTTCGTCGACTTTTCGAAGTGCGTGGCCATGGGGACGACGGCGGACTTCATCGTCCACATGAAGACCTACCATCGCTACATGAACGACGTGGACTGGGACGCCGTCGAGCGGGACATCGGCGGCTTCATCGGCGAGTTCCGCGCCCAGAACGTGGCGCAGCTCGAGATGGGGCAGTTCGCCAACCGGCTGTTTGCCCTGGCCCGCAAGCATCGTGTACGGCCCATCCCGGAGCTCACGCTCGTACTCGCCGCGATTGTGACCTGCGAAGGGCTCGGCAAGATCCTGAACCCGCACGTCAACACCTGGAACGAGATGGCAACGTTTCTGATGCCGGTCGTTCAGCAGCGCATGATGGCGAAGCTAATGGCGGCCAAGGCGTAGGGCTCAGCAGCCACCGAGGTCACACGCGGACGGCTGCGGCGAGCCGCCGGAGAACCGGTCGCAGCTCGTCCTCCGCCGTAGCGCGCGCAAGCTCATCGGCGCTGCCATCGACTCCAAGGAGCGTCAACATCTCCACCACGCGAGTCCACCGCAGCGCCGGATGGTGCTCCGCCAGCTCCTCGATGTCGCGCAGGTCCCTCGGGCGCCCCGCGAGGATCTTGAAGGCGACGAGGTCGGCGAGCAATGCGGTGGGTACATCGCAGCCGAGCGTCGACGTCGGCAAGGCCGCGTGGACGAGCATTGCCTCGAATTCGCTCTCGGCGCACAGCAGGTCGAGGCGATAACCCGAGTGGTGGCGCGCCTGAATCACGGCACCACGGACAGCGACCTCCGAGAAGCCGTGTCCTACCAGCGCCTCGATGAGCCGACCACGTTCGGTGTCCGGAATGATGACAGACAAGTCGACGTCGCGCGTGGCACGGGTGTTCCCGAAGGCGATGGCCGCTACCCCGCCAATGAGCGCATGAGGGACGCGTTCGGACCGCAGGACCTCAGTCGCGTCGCGCAGCACGTCGACGAGCGGACTCTCGAACATGGATGACCTCCGTCAGCTGAACGAGATGCTCGAGATGCTCCTGGGCGGAGTCGCCTACGCCAACGGGGAGATCGATTGGCCTCTCCTGGGGCGGCGGTGCGGTCTTGGGATCGGTCGGCGATTGAGGTGCGCCCATGTCCATGAGCATCGGCACGCGCAGTGAACGCGTCAAGGACTACGGGAGCTTGGGCACGAGCGTGGCCGTCTCTGAATTGGCCAACGAGCGCCACGCCTTGCCGCCGAAGTACCACACGAGCACGACGGCGAGGCCGTCATAGAAGAACACGGCCAAGAACGTGAGGTAGTGGAGCTTGAAGACGTAGACGTAGAGGAAGCCCACGGCCGACGAGCTCTTGAGGACGTAGAACACGGGCGCCAGGTGCGGCCACTTGCGGATGTCGCGCTGCATCCAGAAGCACAGCGTGGCCAGCGTGAGGACGTTGCCGGCGCCGAGCGTGCGCCAGAGGTAGCTGTTCTCGTCGGGGAGCGGATAGGGGCCTGCGCCCAGCAGGTCGCCGATGCGCAGGAACTCGCCGTACGCGAATTCCGGTAGGAAATAGTAGCCCAGCGACGGGAAGATGAAGTTCACCGTGAGGTAGGTGAACACGAGCTGCATGTTGCGGTAGTCTTTGTTTGGTTGACTGAAGAACCCGCCCATCGCGCTACTCCACCACCACGAGGTCGCTCGCGGACCGCCCGAAGGTCTCGGGGTGATACATCTCCTCGGCCTTGGTCGGCGGCGCCACGAAGCGACCCGGCGTGGTCGCGCGCGCCACGTAGCTGAACTCGTAGACGCCCTCCCACAAGAGCGCGCAGAAGGCCTCGACGCGCTCGTCGCGCAGGTTCGTGTGCTCATACCAGCGCCAGTAGCTCCAGTAGCCCCACCGACCGCGACCGTAGCCCGGAGAGGGCGTCGCTGCGGGCGTCTTTGGAGGCACGGCCTCCGAACCGCGGAGCTCCGGGTTGACGGGCTCGAGACCCGCGGGCAGCGGGTCGACCAAGGCCACGTGATAGCGGCGCGACTCAGCGACCATGTTGAGGGACACGCGGACGCGCGCGCCGGCCTTGATGTGCCAGACCCCGTCGGCGCCGCGCGTGACGTCGTCCTTCTTGTCGACGCCCTCGTAGCGCCGCTCGAGCGTGAAGCCGTGGTCCGAGGGCTCCAAGCGCAGCGACTTCGGCGCGTAGCGCATACCAATGCGGTAGTACATGCGGCCTTTGCCGGTCTTCTCCAGCACGAGGTCCTGCTTCTCGCCCGCCGGCTTCTTGGCGAGCCAGCTCATCGGGATGTCGATCTCGTGCCGCTCGGTCGTGCGCCCCTTGAACGTGTGCTCGCCGGCGTAGTCCTGGCCGAGCCACGCGCGCGCCACGAAGTCGGGCGTCTCTTTCTCGTAGGTGTTGAAGTACCGATCGAGCGCCAAGAGCACGAACGCATTCTCCTGCGTGTTGCCCCAGTGGCCCTTCTTGCGATGGGCGAGCAAGCCCGTGACGATCTTGGGGATGACGTCCGCCTTGGGCTGGTCACCGATGAGCGCATCCAGCAGCACGCCGTCGGCGCGCCGGTCGGAGCTCAAGATGAGGTGCGCGCCATCTTGGTAATTGACCGCGAAGTGGGCTGCGCCCGCGGTCTCAGTCACGCGATTGTTGAGGTGTTTCCGGATGGCCTTGACCATGTCCTGTGCGGCACCGTCCTTGGACGGAGAGAGCACGGGCAGCAGGAAGCCGAGCGGTTCGAGGCCCGTCTTCTCGATGCCACCCTCCTCCTTGATGAGCTGAAGCGCCTTGGCCACGTCGGGATCGGCATTCAGGTTGCGCACATATACTGCGTACGTCGTGATGTGGCGCCGGACCCATTCAGGGTACTCCGAAGGGTAGTGGCGCTCGATGTTCTTGAGGTAGGTCATCGCCCGCGCGAGCATGCCACCGTCGACCTCATAGCCCTTGAGCTTGGCGCGAACCAGGGCGTGCGCGACGTGGACCGTAAGGTACGGCCAGGTCTCGGAGCCGCGTCGCCAGAAGCCGAAGCCACCGTCGCCATTCTGCCGACTCTTGAGGCTCTTGAGATCGCGGGCCACGAACGTGGCGACCTCTTCGGCCGGGGGCATCCCCTTGGCGCGAAACGCCGAGAGCACATCGCGGAGCGCCACGATCGCCAGCATGCGCGAGGCGATCTGCTCGGCGCAGTCGTAGGGATAAGCCACGAGGTAGAGCACGGCGTCGGTGAGCGCCTGGAGGGCGGTGGACGAGGTGGTGACCTCCAGACCGCCGAACTCGGTGTAGACGTCGTTTGGAAGAGCCACCGGCTGTGCCGTCGCGCCTTGATCGACGGTACCGTAGGTCGCGAACGCCTCGGTCGTGGCCGGAGTCCACACCGGCAGCTCATGCTTGGACGCGTCGGAGCGCGCGCCTGCCGCTGCGGCAATCTGGAAGCGCGCCGTACCGACGTAGGTGACCGAGGCCGGAAACCGCACCTCGACGCGATCGTTGGCCGGCACGTTCACGCGCCGCCCCTTACCCTTGGTCAGGCTCACGCCGGTCGCCTTGACGGCCACGTCGACCGTCATGGGCTCGTCGGTCTGGTTCTGCAGCACGATGGGCAGCTCGAACTGGTCGCCAAAGTTGAGAAAGCGTGGCGGCGAGGCCCGCACCATGAGCGGGAGCCGCGCGGTGAGCGTGGACTCACCCTTGCCGGCCTTGGTCGCGCCGGAGATGGCGTAGGCCACGACCCGATAGCGGGTGAGGTTGTCCGGCAGCTTGAACGGCAGCGTCGCCTTGCCGCTCGGGTCGGTCGGCGTCGCCGGCACGAACGCGGCCAGTGGGTTGAAGTTAGAGCGCACTGCGATGGGGCTCGCGCCTCCGCCCTCGTCGTCCTTGCCACCGCCCGGCGCCTCGGCCTTGGCCATCCGCGCCTTGGGCGCTGCCTCGGCCACTGCTGACGGAGACGGCGGAGGGGGCGCACCACCTGTCGCGCCCTTGTCCCCCATCTTCTCGCTCTCCTTCTGCTCCTCCATCGCCTTGGCGAGCTGATCGAGGCTGGCGAGCACGATGTGCTCCCGCAGGTGCGCCTCTTTCACATCGCCCGACCGAAACGGATAGAGCCAGCTCATCGGATCGCGGAAGACGTGGCCGGTCAGCGCCAGGACCGACTCGTCGACGACGACGAGCGCGACCTCGGCATTGGGCACGGCGGCGCCTGTGGCGTCCTTGACCTCGACGGTGACCGAGGTCTGCGAGCCGGGATCCGCCGACTTGGCGGCCGGCGTCACCTCGACCTTGAGCGTCTGCTGACGTGCCGGGACCTGCAGGCTCGTAGCCCCCGACGCGTAGGCGGGTCGCCGCGGTAGCGTGGGATCGGGCTTCTTGTCAGCGCCGGCACGCACCGCCGAGCCCATGAGCTCGACTTGCACCTCGACAGCGGGTACCTGCCAGGACTCGATGGGCACCTCGACGGTGGTCGTCGCGGCCGTCATCGAGAAGTGCGTCGTCGTGACGATGCCGGACCGCCGCACCGTGAGCACGCCCTCGGCCGGGAACCACGGCGCCTCGACGAGCAGCTTGGCCGCGTCTCCGGGCGCGTAGTCCTTCTTGTCCGCCGTGAGCTTGACCTGCTCGAGCTCGACTTTGGTCTTGGGCGGCTGATCCCCGCCGGCGACCCAGATCGTCTGCCGCGTTGCGGTCTTCCGCTCCTTGATGTCGCTGGTCGTGGCCGTGATGCGGAGCTCGCCTCCGCCCTTGGTGACGAAGCTGCACTTCGGGAGCGCGCCATCGGCCCCCGAGGTCACCGTGCACGACTCCTTGTCCTTCTCGAGCTTGCGCCAGCGGCCCTTCTCCGAGCCCCACTCGTAGCGCGCCGATTCGACCGTCACCGTGCGCCCCGTCACGGCCTTGCCCTCCAAGTCCGCAACGAGCACCTCGACCTCGACGGTGTCGCCCTTGAGGTAGAACCCACGGGGGTGCTTC
Organism: Pseudomonadota bacterium; assembly: GCA_005776585.1. GTDB lineage: Bacteria > Myxococcota_A > UBA9042 > SXOX01. The sequence goes on from SXOX01000104.1 coordinate 6,639, forward strand.
AGGCCGACGTACACGTCGGCCGGATGTACGAGGAGCGTTGTGCTGGCCGCCCAGGTCTGCCGGTTCACATCGACGACGGTCGCCTCGGCCTGGAGGCTCGTCGGCGTGGGGGGATCGACCGCGTCGAAGTCGAACCGGAGCGTGTGACTGCCACCGCCGTCGGTCTTGCCCGTAAACGTCTTCTGCGTGTTCTTCGGCGGGCGTGGCGGCCGATAGCCGCGGTGATACCCCGGCCCGTCGTGCTCGTAGGGATCCACGTCGGCCGCAAAGGAGCCCCCAAAGGCCCACCCGTCGCGATTGGGCGGCGAGAACCACCCCGGGTTGGCCGTGACACGCCACACGACCTCCGCGTCCGGCAACCCGCCACCGGCGAAGTACGTCGCGGCGATGGTCGCCGTGCCCGTCCCGCCCACGAAGTGCGGTCCGGCGCTGGCGGTCGCCTTGACCTCGAACTCCGGTCGACGGAACTCCTGCACCTCGATGCCATGGGAGTAGACGTGACCCGTGGCTCCCGAACCGCCCTCGAGCGTGAGCTCGACCCGCGCGTGGCCGAGGTTCATCGTGTCGGGCAGCGTGAACTTCCCGTCGAAGCCGCCGAGCGCGGAGAGCGCCATGTCGCCCTTCCAGACCTCGTTGTTGCGCGAGTCGACCACGCGCATGCGGACCTTGGAGCCCACGCTCGTCGTGTCCTTGACGAGCCCTTTCTTGCCGGCCTCCAGCTGGCGCACCCACCCCTTGAGCTGGACCTCCTCCTTGGGTCGATACAGGTGGCGGTCATCGAAGACGAACCAGGAGAGCCAGTCCGAGCGTGACCGTTTGGTCCACGACGAGCCGCCACCCCAGTAGTAGGTGTTCTCCGGGATGAAGGCCGTGTCCGCACCGCGCTTGCCGATGAGCATCCGCACGCGATCGTTGAGCGGCACCGAGGTGAGCTCGAGGGTCGCCGCACCGTTCTTGTCGGTCTTGACCTCGGTCCCTTCGGGCCAGAGTGACAGCGCGACGCCGTCGAGCCGTTTGCCATCGACGAGCGACGTGGCGAGACCGAGCAAGTTCTCATCGTCGACGAGCGCGGTGAGCCCGATGTTGGTGACCTGAATCCACGAGACGATCTCGATCTTGGCCCACTTCTCGCTGGGCTGTTTCGTGGGCTCGATCTTCACGATGATCTGCCCTGCGCCTTCGACGAGTGCAGCGGTGAGGTCGACGCGCGTGTCGGTCAGCTCGTCGTCGGTCATGTCAATGGACAGCGTCTTCTGGAGCACGAGCTTGCCCGGCACGGGCGGCGGCGGCTTGTCGTAGCGATTGCGGTTGCGATAGTGGTCCAAGAACGCCGGCCAGTCCTTGGGCTCCGCCCGATAGAGCTCGAGCTTGTAGTCCTTGTGGTTGATGCTGAAGAGCTGGAACTCGGCCTTGCCAGCGGGGTCCAAGACACGAAAATACGCGTCACCGGCCCACATCATCGGCTCCGCGGTGCCGTAGGTGAGCGTGTCACTGCTCCCCCCTGCGAGGGTCTGACCAAAGGTGTCCTTGAGCGCCACACCCGCGATCTTCACCTTGTACTTGGTGCGTCCCTTGGTCTTGCCCAAGATGCTGATCCCGTTGCCCGACAGCACGAGCTTCATGCCCTCGATCGGCGGCTCGACGGTGACCATGCCGTCCTCGACGGCCGCGAACGAGTCGTCGTCAATCGGGTTGGTGAACTCGATGTTGATGGGCGACATGGGCCGGCACGGCTTGGTCGCGTCCCAGTGGCAACGCACGTGGCGAATCTTGAAGGGCCCGAACGTGCGGAAGCTCCACGTCTGGGCCTCTGTCGTCTTGCGCGGCCCTTCGGCGGAGGCAGTGCCGGCCTCGAACGAGATGGAGATGTCCGTGTCTGCCGGCAGCGGCTCTTCGGTCTTGAACGCCACGAAGCGACCTGGTTCGGCACTCTTGGTCCGCTCCTTGGCGTTGGAATCCGCCTCGATCTCCTCTTTGGTCGCGAGCCGAAGCTTGCGCTCATTCAGCCAGCCGGCCTTCGCCTTCGTCGTCTGAAGGACCACGGCCGGGTCCACGGCCTGATCGAAGAAGGCGAGGATCAGCGGGTCGAGCTTCTGCGGCCCGTGCTCGGGCCAGCGCGACAACAACCGCGGCGGTGGCGTCTTGAAGGTGAACTTGGCGTCCTTCTCGAGCTTTCCGCCCGTCGCCGAGGTCGTCCCCGCAGGCACCGTGACCGTGAACTCGGTGGCCATCGGCAGCCGCTTGGCGGGGTCGAGCAGCAGCGTCTTGGCGCCGACCCAGCGCCAGTTGCCGGGCGGCTCGGGCTCGATCGTGACTGGCACGCCCTTGGCGACCGTGTCCTTGTGCGAGGTGACCGCGACCATGGGCTGCGAAAACGTCACAGAGAGGTTGGGCGCGAGCGTGACCTCACCCTCGGGCGAAAAGCGGAGCACCTCGAGCGGCTTGGCCTCGACCACGGGCGGCTTGACGTCCGGCGCGATCGGTGGAGGGAATGGCGTCTTGACCGACTTCCCGGTGCGCGGCGGCGGCAGCGAGCGCTCGCGCATGGCGAACGGCTTCTCATCACCGGTCTGCTTGTCGAGCTGGGGCACGCGCTCGAGCAGCTTGTCGGCGGCGGCGTCCTCGATGGGCTGCGTTGGCGCAGGCGGCGGACGCGCCGCGGCGTCGTCGGCGCGACCATCGGTGATGCGAAACGACAAGCCCTCGTCCGGCTTCGGCTTGGGGGGCGGCGCAGCGGGGGGCCCACCTGGAGTCGGTGGCGCCTCGGTCTTGAACGGCAACGCCACCGGCTCGGTCGCCGCCGTCGCCGGAGCAGGCACGGGCGGCTCGCTGACCGTAGGCGCAGCCGGGGGCGGCGCGGGAGGTGGTGGCTCCTTCTTGCAGCCGGCGGCGTGCAGCGCGACCAGAGTGAGGGACGCAAGGGACCAGGGTGTTCGACTTCGGCGGTGCATGGGGCGAAGATACCTCGACTTGGGTTGCTGCACACGTGACGCCTGGGTTTCGGTGGAAGTTCAGCGATCGGAGACCGGATGGGGCTGTACACGCACGAGCTCGAGGTCGCGACGGCGCTCGCCCTGCAGGTGGGCGCCCTGTTGCGCGCGGAGTTCGACCGCGATGGCGGCCCCCGGGGCGATGGCGATCATCACGCGGACATCGATGCCGAGGTCGAGCTGCTGATTCGGGAGCGCCTGCTCGGCGCGTTCCCCGAGGACGCGTTCCGCGGTGAAGAGACCGGTTACCTTCAGGGCGGGGTCCCGGTCATCCGTTGCTGGCTGGTGGATCCCAACGACGGGACGGGCGCCTTCCTGCGCGGCCACCGCGGCGCTTCCGTCTCCATCGCGCTGATCGTGGAGGGCGAACCGGTCCTTGGCGTCGTCTACGCCTATGCGGCGCCGACACACGCCGGTGATCTGATCACGTGGGCCGAGCACAGCGGGCCGCTGACGAGAAACGGGCGCCCGCTTCCCCATTCGGCGATTGCAGCGGAGCTCGGTGCCCGCTCGCTCGTCCTCGTCTCCAATGGTGCGGACGCGACCCCAGGTGAGCATTGGGAGCTCGTCGCGCCGGCGCGCTTTCTGGGGATGCCCTCCATCGCCTATCGGCTCGCGCTCGTCGCCGTCGGCGAGGCGACCGCGACCGTCTGTCTGACGACCCCGCACGGCTGGGACTACGCCGCCGGGCACGCCCTGCTGCGCGGCGCGGGCTTGACGCTCGTCGACGAGGGGGGCGCCGACGTCCGCTACGACGACGACGGCCAGAGCCGCGTGCGCTGGTGTGCCGGAGGACCGGTCGACGTGGCCCGCGCGCTCATGCGACGCCCGTGGGGGAGCCTGCCTCGCCGACCGTTCGTGAGGGCGCCGCGCGACCTCGTGGCGCTCACGCGCGGCGCGCATGTCGCTGACACCGCATGCCTCGCCCACGCGCACGCGACGCTCCTCGCCATGATCGTCGAGGCGGGCCCCGCGCCGAGCGCCGCACGGATTCGGGTGCAGCGCGCGCTGCTCTTCGCGCGCGGTCTCGTCGAGGCGGGGCGCATCACTGAAGCCACGATTGCGGCTGCCACCGACGCCGCCGCGAATCACGCGCTCCCGGAGCGCCTGGGTCCGCCTGTCGCTCCGGCAGAGATCGAGGCCCTGCGCGACCGCATTGTCGCGCTGGCCACGACCTCGGCTGTGCGGGGCGACGCGCTCGCACCGTCCGTCGAGAGCGCGCTCGTCGTCGTCGCCGAACGGATTGGCGAGCCCTCGGGCCAGCTCACGACGGGCCTGCGGCCCCTCTGGTGGGCCGATCTCTTCGCGCTCGCCGAGCGACTCCTTCTGTTGAGCGACGATCGCCCGAGCACGGGCTGACCGTAGACAGCGCGTTGCATTGCCGCACGGCGGCTCTCGAATGGCGTGAGGTTTCAGCACCACGGCGCCCGCACCGATCGGCGATCCAACGGGTCGCAAGACGCGTATCCTGGAGAGCCTCAACGCGCTCCGGAGGACCTAGTGAACCCAATCCTGTCTCGACTCGTCATTGCCGTGGGGCTTGCTGCGGCTGCCTGTGCTGGTGGTACCGACCCGCTGGGCCCAACGACGGAGCCCACGACCGACGCGCTGGCGTCGGAGGTGTCTGCCGAGATGCCTGCAACCGCTGAGACCGCGGTCACAGGCGATCCCGGGACACCGCCGCTCGACGTCCCCGCTCCGGGTGATGCCGCCGCTGACGTTCTCAGTCCAAGCGACACGCCGGCCGGCACGCAGGTGAGCGAGAAGGTTGGACCGCAGGGGCTCGTGCTCACGCTCGGCGAGGTCACGCTGACCATCCCTGCCGGTGCGCTGGCGGAGGGCACGGAGGTCACGCTCGCTCGGACGCAACAGACTGTGCCGGGTGGGGCGCCGATGTTCACGGACCTCTATGAGTTTCTGCCGCACGGGCTCGCGTTTCTGACACCGGCGACGGTCGACTTCAGCTACACCGGCAATGATACGCTCGCCGCCATCGCGTGGGGGCCCGGCGCGGACGAGCCGTTCGCGCTCTTGAACGCGACGGTCGGCTCGGGACACGCGGTCGCGACGATCGACCACTTCAGCCGCGGTGCCGTCGTCGATGGGCCGGCGTTCACGGCCAAACCCGAGCTCGACGCGGGACCCACCGACGCGGGCGCCCCAGACGCAGGGCCGGCCGACGTTGGCCCGACCGACGCGGGACCCACCGACAGTGCGCTGGCGGATCCGGGCCCCGACGTCGCGACGGCAGACGACCCGGTTCCCGTGGACACGGCGCCCGGCGACACGGGCATAGGGCCGGACACGAACACCAGCGCCGACGTCGGTGGGCCCAACGACGACTTCGACGGCGACGGTAAGAAGAACGCCGAGGACAACTGCCCGAAGCACAAGAACGCGACTCAGGCGGATCTCGACACGGATGGCGTCGGCGACGTGTGCGACACTTGCCCGGGCCTCGCCAACGCCGACCAGCTGGACACGGACAAGGATGGCATCGGCGACGTCTGCGACCGCAAGGCGTCCCTGGATGGGACGTGGCCACAGTCCTCGTCTCGGCGTCCGGCGCCGAACGCGGCCATTGGCCTGGCGAGCGCCTATTCCTTGTCGACCGGTCACGTCAGCGGGGGCCCGACGCTCGCGCTCGACTGCTACTCCGGTGTCGGGCCCGCTTCGGTCCCTGGCGGGAGCTGCGCCGGTGCCTGTGGCCTGCTGTACGACCCGGTCAAGCCGCAGCATGACGCCGCGTTGGTCCCGACGGATCTCGTTACAGTGACCGTTGTAAACGACGGCGGCGATGCGGTCTGGATCGGCCTCGGGCGCCGCATCGACGCCGCTGCGTCGGCGGGTCAGCGGTGGCGCAGCGAGATCCTGTACGGCTCAATCAAGGACGACGTTTTGGCGACCTTCTCGGCGCAGAACGTGAACGCGTCGGCCCTGGTCGGCTTCGCGCAACCCGGGGTGCCCCCCGCAGACCTCACCGTCACTGGGGCGCTGCTCGTGGACCTGGCCCACGTCGTCGTCCAGGACGCCGGCGGACCGACCAAGCAGCTCATCGCGCTCGTCCGAGTGACCTACGACCTTGGCGGCAAAGCGCACGACCACCCGGTCGTCGTCGGGATGGACCCCATCGCAGGCAACATCCTGTGGACCTTGTCGCTGCCAGCCTCCGTGGATCTCTCGATCGGCGTCTCAGGTGCGGACACCGGGACCATGGCACGGATGCACGTCCTATCGGACGGCCGCATCGTCGTTTTTCACGACAACTCGTTGGGCGTGAAGCCGCCGGCCCTCTACGAAGGTCGCGTCCCGCAGGATGGAAAGCACGGACTGCTCTTGCGGCTGCCCGACGAGGTCCATGCCTACCCGATCCGGGATGTCGCCTTCGACGACGCGGACCGGCTGTGGATGGTCGCTGCCGAGACCAAGCCGCTGGGGCCCAATTGCCCGAAGTTCGACGACACCTTCTCTCGGCTGCGGGTCTTCTCCTCGACATGGGAGCCGCTCGTCCATGTGAACGCCGAAGTCATGATCCCGCTGAGTGTCATTCCGGCGAACTCCAACAGCGGCCGCACACAGTATGGCAACCTCGCACGAGGGCACGAGCGGGACGGGCAGCTGCATGTCGAGTCGTACCTGACGAGCGAGGGCAAGACGCGCCTGCGGGCGATCGTCCTGGGCGAGCCGCCGCTCGTGACCGCGGCCGACTGCGGTGAGAAGCTGGGCCTGTTCCCGCTCGATCCGACCAAGGTCACGAGCCAGGGCGCGCCGGGGGCGTGTCCGCTCGATGAGTGGAAAGACCGCTGCTGCGACGAGTTTCCCAACGCCAGCGGGGTCCCGGCCGGGACGGCGTGTTCACCGGGAGCGGCCGCCAAGGAATGCCGATGCAAGGCCTGCATGGGGCTGCTGGATGCAACCGGCTGCAGCGCCTATGGCTACAGTGGCCAGCGGTACGCGCTCGAGGTCTTCGAGATGGACGAGACCCCGACCGGGCTGGCCTCCGTGTCGCACCGCGTAGTCCCGCTGTCGCGCACCGCCTTTTTTGGCGCCAAGCGCCAGGGCTCCATCATCCCGAACGAGAGCGTGCTCTCGCTCGACGGCCAGGGTCACCTGATGTTCGGGAGCCACTTCTGTGCGGTGGTCTCGGCGCCCAACGTCTATTGCAGCGAGCTGCAGGCCTACGACCTGACCCGAGCACCTTCAGAGCCGGCGCTGCTGTGGTCGGTACCCGCGTTCGACGATCCGCGGGTGATCGTCGGCCAGAACGTCGATCCCATCGCGGCGTTCGAGGGCAAGGGCTTCGCGTCCACCATGGGCCGCGCGCTCGCCGCGGGGCGGATGAGCCTGAGCGAGCCAGCCATCGTCAGCCGATCGCCCGCCATCATCGAGCGCAACCCGATTCTTGCGGGGCCCGAGGGTACCAACGACGAGCCCGACGCGACCCCGATCGTGGGACAGGGGCTGTTCCCCGTTGGCCAGGGGCGGCTGCTCTCGATCTACGACACCTACGACGGCTCGGCGCTTCCAAGGCGCGCCGCCATCCGGCTATTCAAGCCCACCGACGAGGTCATTGGACCCATCGAGACGCACGCGCTCGATGCCCCCTTCCCGGAGGTCAACGGGTGCAACCCTACGGACACCTGCACGCGGCTGCCGCTGCCCGGCGTGACGAAGGACACGGACATCTTCGACCCGAGCCTGCTCGAGGCCGCGGCGGTCTCGGGTGACTACGGCCTGTGGGTCGGCTGCGTCACCAAGCAGATCACGGTCGGCGCAAGCGAGCCGTTCCCCAACACCAACGATTGCAGTACGCCGACTCTGGTCGGGCAATGGAACGACAAGATGTCGAAGAGCGGCTGGACGCTGCACGAGATGCGCTTCCCGCTCAGCGGTCCAAGCAAGGATCAGTACAAGCTGACGATCGCGCTTACGACCGAGGGGCGCGGCGTCTTCGTCGAGTGTCGGCCCGAGGCCATCCTCACCAAGGATGTCACGACGACCTTCAACAACGTCGTGACGACGACCCGGTACCTGCGGTGCACCAAATGGAACGAGGTGTACGTGGCGGGCCAGGGGCGGAGCGTGGACGTCTATGACGTCGTTCAGCAGCGACATCACCAGGGCTGCGCCAAGATCGGGCTCCCGGCACACGAGGTCATCGTGCGCGTCAAGGGCAAGCTGCCGAAGATCACCGTGACGGACGCGCAGGGGAACGCGGCGATCGATTTCGCCGGTGGTCAGATCGCCCGCATCTGTGCCAACACGACAGAGCCGGTGCAGTTTCAGCTCACGTCGGGCACAGGCACGCTTCAGGCACCGGCAGGGACCCAGGATCTCGACGCCAACCCAACCATCGTCAAGCTCCCGGCCGGGAAGTGCGCCGAGGTCACGGCGCCCAACGGCGGGCTCCTGACGGTCGCAGTGAGCGTCGCTCCGACCGGCGGAGGCCTCGGGCCCGCACAGCAGGTCGGGCTGGTGTTCCTGGACCCAGGCGAGTGCGCGCCGGCACCCGGAGACACGCCCGGGAGCTTCAATCTGTGCACGCCGCCGCACCCCATGGCGCTCCCGAAGACCGAGTCCGACCAGCCGGCAATCCAGAGCCCGAGCTACGTCGCCGAGGGCGTGGCGCTCACAGACCGGTCGCTGGTCGTTGCAGACGTCGATATTCAGGTCACGGGGCTCGGTATGGATCTCGCGATCGCGCGACACCACCGCAGCGCCCGCAGGCCGGAGGGCGGTGGCATCCTGGGCGGCTGGTCACTGTCAATCGACCAGCGGGTGATCCCTGTGACGAGCCCGGACGGCAACGCGACGTTCACGACCATCGAGACGCTCGAGAAGCCCTTCGACTTGGCGTTTCACGACGGCTCGGGCCGCGTCGATGTGTTCAAGCATCCGGGTGCCGCCGGCACGACGACGATCCAGCTGACATCGTCTCCGAGCGGCCTCATCTACACGCCGGGCGACGAGGTGCCCAAACACTATGTGCCCAAGGGTACGGCCGAGGTCCTCGCGGAGGTCGTCACGTTCACGCCCCCGCGAGGTCGCTACGAGACGCTCCGCCGCATCACGCTCCAGGTCCCCAAAGGCCTGACCGGGGGCGACGTCCACCCGTACTACGTGGACTCCAAACAGGTGGCGCCGACCGAGCAGCGATTCTACGAGCTGCGCGAGCCCGAGGGGACCCGTCGCATTTTCAACTGCAAGGGACAGCTCATCCGAGTCATCGATCCGCGCTTCCATGAGATCGAGTTCTTGTACGAGGGCCCGCTCCATCCCGCGCTGAAGGTGCGGCAGCTCTCGCGCATCATCGACACGCAGCACCGCGAGACGACCGTCGAGTGGGACGCGGCCGGCGGCGGGACCTCGGCGTGGCCGCGCATCGCGCGCATCGTGGACCCATTCGGGCGCGAGGTGCGCTACATCTATTCGACACTCGCCAACGGCACGACCGTGCTCGACCGCGTACAGCGGACCTTCGTGAACACCGGCGACACCACGCTGTCGGTCAAACAGACCACCGCGTATGATTACGACGCGGCGGGCCGGCTGACGGACATCACCTACCCCGGCGAGATCGGGCCGCAGTGGAAGACGACCTATGACGCCGACGGGCGTGTCACGCGTCAGGTCTCAGGGCTCGACGACGGCCAAGGCGAGGGCCCGCGGCGAGGCGAGGTCACGACGCTCGCGAGCCCGACCCCCACTACGGTCGTCGTGACCGATGGTCGAGGCACGGCACGCACGTACACACTGCAGGCGCTGCCGAACGGCGGCCCCAACGTGATTCAGTCCATCACCTTCGACAAGGCGGTCTGGGACGGCAAGCTCGACCCGCCCGGACTGACGACCACGGCGGTCACGGCGGCCTTCAGCTACACCAGCGCCGGCCTCGTCGAGAGCGAAACTGGCCCGGACGGAACCATGACCACGACCACCTACGGCGCCGCGGGGCGCATGACCGGCCGCACCATGACCGCGCCAGGGGGGCTCCCGCCGAAGGCCTGGAGCTACACCTACGATCCGGTGTGCCAGCTCCTGACGAGTGAGACCGACCCTGCGGGCCGTAAAACTACGTACATTGTATCGCCGGAGCTGTCGACGACCGCGCCCGGCGAGCAGTGCCGGCACCTGACCCGCACACGTCCCGTAATCGATGGCACGACCTACGAGGACGTCTACACCTACGTGAAAACGGGCAAGCGCCGTGGCTTGATGGCCTCGCACCGTGTGACCAAGAACGGCACCGAGACGCGTAAGACGACCTTCTCATATGCCGACGACGACGGGACGGGCGGCGATCCGAAGACCTTCCGCCGAGGCAAGGCGCCCATGCCGAAGGTCGGACATCCGACCGAGACCGCCGACGGCGGCCCCGTGCCCGCAGGCTGTACCGGCGTGCCGGTCGAGCTGCGCTCGACGTTCGAGACCGACGTCCGCGGCAACGTGACGAAGGTCAGCCGGCTCGGCGACAATGGCGCGGCGATCGTTCACGCAAAAAAGTACGACGGGAAGAATCGGATAGTCGAGCTCACGGCCGATCCAAATGGCTTCGCGAACCTTACGAAGACCAAGTACGACGCCCGGGATCGCGTCGTACGCGTCGAGCGCACGGTCAAGGACAACTTCAGCCAGCTGATCGGCGATCAGGTCTCGGTCAGTGCATCCTTCACGCCGGCCTCGGAGATCTTCGAGCGGACCTACGACGCGGCCGGGCGCGAGGTCGCGGTCCTCTTCGGCTCGGGCAGCGGCCTGGATCGCAACTTCGAGCTACGGGTACTCGACGGCGCTGGAAACACGCTCGAGCGAATGACACCGGGAGCCGGAATCACGGCCGCGCTCCTGAGTGAGGTGTTCGATGCGGTGTCCTCCGGAGCTGAGGTGCATTCGCTCGTCGCCTCGCTCGAGGCCACGGCGCCGAACACGCCCGAAGATCTCGCACTGCGCGGACCGCCACTGGTCTCGACGCTGATGACCTACGACAGCAAGGACGTTCCGATCGCGACGCGACTGACGGACCGGGTGACTGGATCCAAGTTCGCGGTCAATCGGCGCATCGATACGTACCGGGACATCGTCGACCGCGTCGTCGTGGTCGCCGATCCACGCTCCGGCGTGGACGCGGGTGGGACGTATCGCGGGTTCCTGACGACGCACACCTACGACGGCTTTGGGCGTGTGCTGACCGAGGCCATCTTGGACCCCAAGTCCTGCCTGGGCGCTGGCGTTCCGCTCCGCACGACGACGTGGACCGGGTACGACGTCGACGACAACCCGGCCAAGCAGACCGTCACGGGCAGCGACGGCTTCGCCTCCGTGGTCGCTGATGGCACGCTCGTGTCGGAGTGCACTAGCCGAAAGCTCCTCGAGCAGACCTACACCTACGAAGGCTGGGGCCGCCTCAAGACCAAGACCGCCTTCAGCTTCTCGCGCCAGGACGAGGCCGGTCTGGCGAGCCCGTACACTCCGGGCCAATCAATGACAACGTACACGCACGACGATCGCAACCAGGTCACGCAGGTCGCCATCACGGACGGAGCGACGAGCACGATTATGTACACGGCCTTCGGCGCGTCCTGCCTGACGACGCGGACGGCGCCCGGCCTCGACAATGGCACCGAGGAGCGCTGGACGTTCGACGCGCTCGGCAAGGTGGCGTCCCACACGACGACCGACCTCGGAGCGATCCCGGTGACCGTGTCCGAGGTGTACAAACGCGACGCGCTCGGTCGAACCATCGAGGTCAGTCGCGGCGACGGGCTGCGCATGGAGCAGTTTGGCCATGACTCCTTGGGCCGCGAGCGCGGTCGAATCGATGAGAAGGGCTCGGCCTGGGAGCGGCAGTATGACCGCATCGGCCAGCTCGTCTTCGACTTTGGCCGGTCGAAGTTCGACGGCCGGGGCACGCGCTTCGACAATCGGGGCCCGTACGTCGTAAAGGAGGAGCGATTCGCGCTGGGAAGCGGGTCGCTGTTCGGCTTCACGCCGTCCGCCGTCCAGGAGCGTGTCGAGTATGCGCGGGACGCCGGAGGAGCCGTCGTGCGGACGTGGCCGCATGGTCGCACGTCGCCCATCGTCGTCGACCAGCAGCGCGACGCGGCCGGGAACGTCGTTGTCGAGACCTCACCCGCGGGCATCACGCGAACGACCGAGTACGACGCGTTGGGATTGCCGCGCAGCATCGTCGCGGCAGCCACCAAGTGGACGAAGCCGGAAGACGCGCCGGGGGGTTATCAGCGCGCCGGGCTGACGCAGACGCGCCTGTTCCGCCACGATGGCCTGGGTCAGCTGACGGCAGCGCAAGAGCAGGGCACCGCGACGACGTTGCGCCGGCTGGACTCGGCTGGCGCCATCCTCGAGGAGACCCAAGAGTTCCACAACCTGAAGCTCGATCCGGCCCTGCCGATGACGGCGGCGGAGCGCACGGCTGCCGGCCTCGGCATCGTCCGTACCGAAGCGCGCTACGACAGCCACGGCCGACGGATTCACCTTGTCTTCGCGCCGCCCCCGGCCGGTGCCCCGCCAACCGACACGAAAAAGGTGCTCTCGGTCTACGACGCGCTGGACCGGGTGACCAAGCTCGAGATCTTCGATGACACAGTCTCGTACGATTACGCGGGCGACCGCGTCAGAAAGCGGGTCTCGACGGCCGGCGGCGGCAAGCTGGAGTCGCTTTGGAGCTATGACGCGGTCGGCAACCCGTACCTGCTCCAGCACCTCAACACCGACGGCGGACCAGCGCTCTACGAAAGTCGCCGCTTCTTCTTCAGGGGCGAAGCCGCGGTTCAGGTCAATCGCGCGTTCAAAGACGACGGCACGCCCATCGGAGACAATTTCTTCGCGCTGAACGTGACCATCGGCAATAGCCACCTCCCGCCGACGACCAACAACGCCATCTCGAGCTCGATGGCCGGCCCGTCGAGCTACACGACGTTCCCTGCACGGCCGCTTCCGTCGAGCTACACCTTCATCGAGTACGACGGCCTGGGACTCGCGCGCAGGAGCGCGACGACGACCTATGGTGCCGCGACCGGAAAGGCCACGCTGCAGCTCGAGGTCAACGTCCTGAAGGGCGCGCGCCGCATGGAGCGCCACGCCCTGAGCTGGGATCCCACGCTCCCGAAGAAGCTGCTGGAGGCAACCCACGTCCGCTTCACCTACTCCGATGACCCGGAGGCGAGCGACCGGTGCTACGAGACGGGACCGATGGCGCGTGTGTGTGAGGTACGCCACCTGATGCACTGTCGGGTGAATGCAGCCGACGCGACGGGCGGCAAGTGCCAGGACGACGGCGACAACCTGTATGCGAACATCTCGAGCTACTCGAGCAACCCGCCGACGACGACCGACACGACCCTCGGGAGCCAGACCGTGCCCCCCGCCAACCGACAGACGTGGGCCTACATCCACACCGCCTCGGGGCGACCGCACGAGGGCATCACCAAGGCGAGTCCCAACGCGATCGGCGACCGCGCCCGACACTATTACGACCTGTTCGATCAGCTCATCGAGACCGAGGACCGCAAGACGATCCTGAGCAAGTGCAACTTCGACAAGTGCAACGCGGGAACCCGCCGGCTCGTCTACGATGCTCTGGGACGGCGCGTCTTCGAGACCTTCGACACGCCCTCGGCCCTGCCATTCGAGTACCCGCGCCGCTTCATCCATCACGGAGAGGAGCTCATCCAGGAGACGCTGCTGCGCTTCACGGGCCCGAAGTTCGACGACGCCGGCAAGCTCGTCTACCACGGTACGTCGCGCTTTGTGCGCGGCGTCCGCAACGACATGCCCTACATCGATGGCGCGCTCAGCGGCGAGCTCACGCCCATCGACGATCTGGACGGCAGGTTCCTTGCGTTCATTACGAGTGACGCCAGCGTCGTCCCACGTGCGACCCTCATCGCGCAGGTCGACGGGAAGGGCGTCCCGTACGTCGGCTCGCCGTTGAAGGCCATGCTGCGCACCTCCGCCGCGGACGAGGACTCGCCTTTCGACGGTTCGGTGTACGCCGATGGCTCCGGGTTTCAGAAGGATCTGCACTTCGACTGGGTCAACGCCTACTGGCACGGCACGACGGAGTTCAGCGCGCAGATCACGGCAGCCCGCGCCGTCTTCGACGCCATCGGGTACGCGCTGGCGCTCCCAGTGCTGATTGCGGCAGGTGGCGCAAGCATCGGCGGCCTCATCGGGCAGCTCGCGGGCGACGTGGTTCAGCTGCGGCAGGAGTACCTCCAGACCGGCGGGCTGTCGTGGACGTCCGTCGCGATGGTTGCGGTCGGGAGCGGGTTCAGCTTCCTGGGATTGCGAGCGGCCTCGGCGTTCGACGCGCCACGCCCCCTCCGCGCGGGCATCCGAGGCAACCTGCGGGCCCGGATTGACGCGAATCGTGAGCTGCGCCGCGTGTTGCGCATCGAAGAGCGCTTGAAGCACGTCAACCCCAACCGCGTCTCGTTCACGCGCGGTCAAAGCATGACGGAGCTCGCGTGGGAATTGCGGCGCACAGGCGACACCGAACGCTACAATCGCCTGTTCGGAAAGCCCGTCTTTGGGATTACCCAAGACTACTTGATCGAGGCCACGCGCGGGACCGTGAAGAAGTTCGAGGAGGCCATCGCCGAGGTCGCCGAGAACGCGAACAAGATCCGCGCGCAAGCCCCCCAACTGGCGCACGCGTTGGAGAATCGGCTCATTACACTACGACGGTTCATGTTTCGGGAGGCCATGAAGTTCGAGAAGTCCTACGGCCTGTTCGAGGAGGACATCGTTGGGCAGTTTGGCAAGATCAACGAGGAAGCGCAGGAGCTGTTCGAGGGCGGCCTCGCGAGCGCGGCCGATGCGGTGCGCGACTATGCCCGGAAGAACGGCTTCCTCGACCCAAACAAGCTATTCATCCGCGTCTATCGCGACGCGCGCAAGGCCGGCGCGAGCGTGTTCGACCTCGTCGGCGACGCCGGGGAGAACCTCCGCTCCACGCAGCGGATCGACCTGCGCACGCTCGAAGGCGCGTTCGGCACTGGGCGGCCCCTGCCGCGTCCGATGGGCGGCGACGGCGCGGAGCTCTTCGACGCGCTCAAGAGCGAGAGCCTCGGCTCGGGCACGATGCGACTGAACTCCGTGGACGTGACAGCGACGAACAAGCTCACGGCGATCCCGCCAGGGAGCGCGCGGACGGGCGCAGAGTAAGGTCACCTCAAATTGTTGACTTGAGCCCCATCCGGGACGAGCCTCGCGGGGGGGGGGGGCACTTCGTGGGAGCGCGTTTTCGAAGCACGGTGGTCGCGCTCAGCCTGCTGTCGCTTGCTCCGACAGGGGCAGCCGCTGTCGACGGCTTCGTCGCACTGGACGTGGGCGGCTCTTTCTACTCGCCCTCCCTCGCCTTTGGCCTCGAGGGCGGCGTCCGCTGGGGTCGCTGGGGGCTCATCGCCAAAGTCGAGGTCAACCCCTGGTTCTCTCTCCAGGAGAAGCGCTCGCTCAAGCCCGGCGCGCTCAACGTCGGCATCGGGGCGGAGGTGAGCTACTTCGATGGCCGCGTGCGGACGGCGGTGCTGGCCGGAACCTCGACGTTGCTCTTTGGTACGGCGCTCGACAAGAAGGGCAAGACCGGACTGAGCGTGGACATCATCGCGGTCACGCTGCGCTGGCCGGTGCATCCCAACGTCGTGCTCCGACTGGACCCATGTACGCTCCACGTAGTGATGCCCGTCATCGATCGTATCCCGCTCTTGCTACTGGAATACCGCCATACGTTTTCCGTGGAGGTGCCGTTTTGAACCGCGTAGCGGCGCTGTTCCTCGTTGTCTGCGCCACGCCGGCTGCAGCGTTCACCATCGGCAGCGCGTTCACCGAGCCATGCCATGAGCGCGTCACGTTCGAGGCGGCCCGCGACGCCGGGCTGTTCGACAAGACGCGGGTCACCGCCTTTCGGACCGACGACCAAACGTGGCGCAAGATCGCCAACTACCTAGAGGGTCGCCTCGGGATCAGCTTCGCCGATGAGTTCGACCGCTTCCTGTTCGTGACTCTCTTCATCGGCGTGCGCTTCCCGGACAATGAAGGCTTCGGGTTCTTCGACATCATGGCGATCCGCGAGGTGCACCTGTCGCCCGACAATCAGGAGCACCACGCGCTGCGAGCCTCGTACGACGACAACGACGGCGGAAACGCGGCCTCCGTCGCTCGAACACGCGCCTACATCCTCGACCGCGTCAGGCAGGCACGGGAAGCCTTCTTGGTCGACGACAAGGCAGAGCGCACGGGACCAGCCGTCTTCTTCTTGGAGTTCTACGGCAGCGTCGATGTCGACGTGTGGATGCCCCTGTTTCACCTGGGCGCCGCGCTGCATGCGCTTCAGGACTCGTTCCCGCACTCCTATCGCTCAGACGACGCGTCCGTCATCTGGTCGGTGGCCAACTACCTCGAGGGCATCGCGCCGGACTTCGAGGAGGACCGCGACGGCCCGCAGCACTCCGACTTCCTCGACGAGTGCCAGAACGCCGAGGTGAAGCCCCTCTACGACGCTGCCGTGCGCGCATCGTCGGACTTCCTCAAGGCGACGGCCAAGTACCTCAAGGACGGCGACCTGAAGGTCGTCGAGGCCGCGCTGGATCAGTGGCTCCGCTTCGAACCGGGGTGCGGAAAGGCGGCCGGCTACTGTGGGAGCAAATGGGAGTCTCTGGCGCGCCGGGCGTTGACCGGCGGATTTCTCTGCCAGGCCACGCCGCGCGGAGCGCCTGCGCTCTCGGTTGCGCTGCTAGGGCTGGCCTGCGCCTGCACGCTGTGGCGCCGTCGCAGAGAGAGTGTCTAGCGCCAGCCCTTCTGCCAGCGCAGCAGCTCGACCTGGTCGGGGCACAGCTCGTCATAGCGCGCCTTGGCGATGGACACAGTCGCCGTAATTCGCGCGCCTTCGTCGGTCCCAAGCCAGTCGACCAGCGCACGACCTTCGTCGGAGCGCGGCACATAGGCGTGAAGCGTGGCCGTCCCCTCGCCGCGCAGGAGGACCGCGAAATGGGTCCGCTCGGCGTCGCGGTAGCGGCACTGATAGGCGCGGTCGAGGAGCGCGCGGCCATGGAGCGTGACCGAACGGCCGACCCAGCTGGAGGAGGACTCGATGAGCGTCGTGAAGGTCGTTTCGTTGCGAGGCATGGCGGTATCGCGCGCATTGGCGAGCCTCCGCGCTGCCGACCCGGTGGGACCCGGCGGGATCCACTCGGTCGACCAACCGGCCATGTGGGCCAGGATCTCGACCTGGCTCGTGCAGATCGGGCTCAACGTCTCGGCGCGTGTCGTGACCTTGACCGTCAGGCGCACGGGCTGACCGTCGGCCGAGGCGACGCCGTCGCTGACGAGCGCCATGAGGCGCTCACCCTCCGGATCGCGTGGGACATAGGCGTCAAGGTAG
Source organism: Pseudomonadota bacterium (assembly GCA_005776585.1). Lineage (GTDB taxonomy): Bacteria > Myxococcota_A > UBA9042 > SXOX01. The sequence continues at coordinate 24,027 of SXOX01000104.1, forward strand.
GCCGCGCCGTCGTCGCGCAGCCGCAAGTGGTGAAACTGAGCCTTACGGTCCTTGTAGTAACAGTTGAAGTACTCACCCGGCTCGGCACGCACGCGAAACGCCAGCGTCTTGCCGACATAGCGGTGGCGATCGGCGAGATAGAGGGCGAGGGGAAGGGGGTTGCGCGCCTCCCCTCCGGCGGTCGGCGTAGCTGCGGGCTCGGCGGTCGGGGCGGTCACCCGTACTTCAGCTTCGGCAGCGCGCGGAGTCCCAGGCGCTCCAGGCGCGCCCGGCAAAGCCCCATGACCCGCCGCCTCGGCGACCTTGGCGACGGCCTTGGGCGACTCTTCGGGCACACGCCGGCACCCGCCCAGCGCGATCGTCAGCGCGCAGGAGATGAACACCGACTCGGCTCGACCGAAAGCCGCGCTAGTAGCGCCCTTCGACCGAGAAGAGCATCTGGTAGGAGTTGCTCGCATCGACGCGAAAGCGACGACCGTAGTCGTCGAAGTTCTCATTGTAGTAGGGGCTGAACTCGTTGGCCCCGCCGTTCTTGCCGTGATCGATCTCGCCGTCGCCGTTGAGGTCCGTCTTGCCGGCGTCGGCAAACGTGATGAAGTGACTGGTCGTACGCGTGTAGGTGAAGTCGAGGCGCAGCCGCACCCAACGAATGGGCTGGTAGGTGACACCGACCGTGGCGCCGAGCCGCCCGTAGCGTTCGACGTCCGTCGTCCCGTCGGTCACGCGCGGCTGTCCGGCCGGCGGATCGACGAAGGTGGTGCCCGTGGGCTCTTTGTGGCGGGTCATCCGCGTGAGCTGGCAGCCCGACGCGGCCTGGCAGCCGCTGGTCCCCAGGGCATCGAACAGCTCGGTGTACTCGCGGCCGTCGAAGACGTACTCACCCAGGACGCCGACGGCGATGCTGACGTAGGAGCCCTCTTTGGTCGGCTCGCGCCACGGAAAGAACTCGCTGCCAAACTCGACCCCAATGGAGTGCCCCGGACCCACACGCGTCTGGGTCACGACGAGGTTCTGAAACGGGCTGCTTCCGGCGGGGAAGCGCAGGTTGCCACGGACGCGCATGTACGGCTCGGCCCACTTGCCAAAGCGGCGACTGATGGCCGTCCCCAAGGTGATCTGGTGAATGCCGGAGCCCACGCTCGGCTCGCCCGCCTTGCGCGCCGTGCCCGTCGGCGCCTGGTAGTCGAAGCTCACGACCCAGGTCGGGAAGCGGCCATTGCGCGCCTGATTGAAGACGGCGTACTTGAGGCCGAGGCTGAGGTCGCCCACCCCCGCCCGCGAGGGGCTGTCATACGGCATGGAGAAGAGCGACGTGGCGTTTTGGCCCGTGTCGACGAGCGAGTTGCCCTGACCAACGCCGTCGTCGTTGGACACGCTGGTCGACCAGCCGAACACGATGGGCAGCGTGAGGCTGAGCTCCAGGTCCTTGTAGAGCCCGGTGCGCAGGTCGATGTTGAGGACGTTCATCGACTCCTTGACCGCGAGCTGGCGCGTGTCGAGGATCTGGCTCGTCCCGCCGCACACGGAGCTGCGACCGCCGCCCTGGCAGACGAGCTCGCGTGTAATGAGCGCCGTGTGCTGGATGTTGAGGAAGCGGACGCCGAGGATGCCCTGCCACTTGGCGTCCTCGTCGAAGGCTGACAGCGTCTCGGTATGCTCGCCCGCCGCGGCAGGCACGGCCAGGAGGCCGCACTGCAGGCCGACAGCGGCTGCGACGAGCGCCTTTCCCCAATGGCTGCTGAGACGTGTCACGGGGGCGACGCTAACTGGAGCGTCGAAGGGTGTCAACGGCTGGCGGCGCGACAGGGGTGTCGCCTACTCCGCCAGCAGCTTGCCCAACAGCCGACTCACGAGCACGTGATGCTGCATCTTCTTGTCGGGCCCGCCCCACGCGAGGACCAGCGGCGCGTCCCAGCGATCGAGGTCAAACAAGATCGTCCCCTTGACCGCCTGTCCGGCCTCGAGCGCCTTGCACTCCTTGCCGCCCATGGCGCCCTTCGCGAGCTTGGCCGACTTGCCGCCCAGGTCGATCTTGAAGGAGCCGCAGTCGACGGCCTTGGCCTGGGTCTTGAGAAACGCCGCCATGCCGCCGGTCTTGGCCTTCTCGGCGTCCTTGAGCGCCTTCTGTGCCGCCTTGTCGGCGGCGCCTGCGGTCTTGGCGTCCGCGTCTGCCTGCTTCTGCGCGTCCTTCTTGGCGGCCTCGTCCGGCTGACCCTTGGCCGCGGTGGCGGCGTCCTTGGCGGCTGTCGCTGCTGCCGCCTTGTCCGCGGCTGCCTTCGCCGACGCGTCCGCTGCCGTCTTGGCGGCGTTGTAGGCATCCGCCAACGACTTCTCCACGCTGGAGGCGTCAATCGCGATGCTCACGTTGGCCGAGATGCGCTTCTGGCCGGGCTTGAGCGCGCCGTTCAGCTCGCGCCAGCCGCTGAGCTTCCAGCCATCGATCGACAGCGTGAGGCTCCCAAAGGCCTGCTTGTAGGCCGCGGGGGCGTCTTCGACCGGCGCCGCCGTGATGGGCTGCCAGGGCGCGATCTGCGGGAACTGGTCGAGCGGCAGCCACGTGCCCTTCTTGTCGCTGGCCACATACAAGTGATCGCCCATCGCCACGAGGACGTTCGCGGGCTCGAGCGCGCCCTTGGCCCCGGTCGTGGCCTGCTGAGCGCGCGCGGCGTCCGCAACCGGCACGCCACGCAGCAGGTCGCCGCCACGCTCGAGCGTCACGAGCGGCCCGGCAATCACGGGCTCACGCGGCATGTTCACGTCGCTCCGACGCTCCCAGCGTGCAAAGCGACGGCCGGCGTGTTCGTCGTCGGCCAGCGTATGAAAGCGGAGGAAGACCTCGGCGGTGACCTTCTCGATACCGGCCTCGGCGGCGGACTCGAACGGGCAGTCGCTGCGCGTCACCGTGTACCGCTTCTTCTCCTTGGGCCGCAGCGGCCACTCCTCGAGGTTCTTCTCGACCGACCAGGCGCCCTTGCCCTTGTCCGCGAACGGGTTCCAGGAGCGCGCCGCGTTGGCGAAGGCGTAGCAGTACTTCTCGCCGCCCTTGGCCGAGTAAGTGAGCCACAGCATGACGGTCTCGCCCTCGATGGGCGCGTCGCCCTTGTTCTCGACCTCGACGGTCGCACCGAAGCCGTAGAACGGCCCGCGGTGGCGCACCGCGGCGGTCTTGTTGTCGGCGTCGACCTTGAGCAGCGACCACTTGGGCAGCTCGGGCACGTAGAGCCGGAAGTCGCGCACGGTGACGCCGAGCTTGTCCTTGTAGGTCTCCCAGCCGTCCGTCGCGATCTTCTTCTTCTCGTTGGGATCCTTGTCGGGCTTGCCGACCTCCTCGCAGACGCGCTTCAGCGACGGCACCCACGACGGCTCGGCGCCAGCGCCGGGCCGAGTCGCCTCGGGCCCGAGCCGCTCGCGGCGGAGCTCATCGGTGGCGGTGGGGCGCTCCGTGGGGCGCACGGGTATGGGCAAGCGTAGGGGCGACGGGAGCGAGGACGCGGGATCCTCGCGTGTGCAGCCGCCGAGCAGCGTGAGAGCGATGGACCAGCGAGCGAATGACTTCATGGTGACCTCCGGGATGAGTGACGGGCGCACCCTAGCACGCCGCGCCCCGCGGGAGAACCTCGACCCGGCCGCCCGCGGTCGGGAAACGACGACCGTTGACCTTCATCGTCGTGCGCGCCACCATGCCCACATGACGGCCAACTCCCGCCCATCGTCCGCGCTGCTCGTCAGTGACGAAGAGGCCCCGGACATCTCGAACCTCGTGATTGAGGACAACACGCCAGTGGACAACGTCTACTCCGAGAAGCAGCAGCGCCTCCTGGTGGAGCCGCTGTACGCATCCTGGCGGCCGGTCGACGCCGAGGACGGTCACCCACGGGCCTTTGCCGCGATGAGCAACGTGGGCGTCTTCGCCAAGACGAGCGAGCCGCCGCTCGTGCCTGACGCGCTGCTGAGCATGGACGTGTCCATCTCGCCCACGCTGCGCGAGAAGAAGCACCGCACGTACTTCATGTGGGAGTACGGCAAGCCGCCCGATGTGGTGATCGAGGTGGTCTCCAACAACGAGGGAGACGAGCTCGGCAAGAGGCGCCGCGGGTACGCTCGCATGCGTGTGCAGTGGTACGTGGTGTGGGACCCCCACAACCATCTGGGCCAGGGTGAACTCAACGTCTTTCGGCTGGCGGGAGACCTTTACATCCGTGAGCCGCGCGCGTGGTTCGAGACGTTCGGCATCGGGCTGACGCCGTGGGAGGGGCCCTACGAAGACGCCAACGAACGGTGGCTCCGATGGCACGATGCGGGCGGCACCCTCATCGCGACCGGCGCCGAGAGCGCCCGGACAGCCGAAGGTCGCGCCAGCGCAGCCGAAGGTCGCGCCAGCGCAGCCGAAGGTCGCGCCAGCGCAGCCGAAGGTCGCGCCAGCGCAGCCGAGAGTCGCGCCGAGGCCCTCGCCGCGCGGCTCCGTGCCCTGGGCATCGACCCCGATGCTGACGCGGGGTCGACTCCGTAGCTACGCGCCGACCTCGGCGAGCGCATTGCCGATCACGAGCTCGCCCTTCTGGTTGAGGGTCTCTACGCCGTAGACCGACTTGCCGGGGCCCTGCTCGAGCACCCAGGCACGCGTCGTGAGCGTATCGCCGGGAAGCACCGGCTTCGTGAAGCGGACCTTGAGGCGCCGAAGCCGCCCTGGATCGCCACCGCACAGGTGATCGACGACCTCCCGACCCGTCATCGCCATGGTGCACAGGCCGTGCAGGATCGTGCGCGGGTGTCCCGCCGACTTGGCCACGGCCTCGTCGACGTGGATGGGGTTGTTGTCCAGGCTGACTGCCGCGTAACGCGTGGCCTGGTCGGCGTCGACCGGGAACGTGCTCTCGAAGACGAACTCGCGCGCGACGGGCACATCGACGGGCTTCGGCGCGTCGGTCTTGTCGGTACCGGCAGCCTTGGCCTTGTTGCGCACGAAGATCCCCGAGATGGCCTCGCAGACGACCTCACCATCGCGCATGAGCCGCTGGCGCACCTCCAACAGCTCGCCTGAAGAGCGCGCCTCGAGGCTCGCGATGGTCGCGCGTGCCGCGACGAGGTCCCCGGGTCGGACGGCGGAGAAGAAGCGCATGTCCTGCTCGCCGTGCACCAGCCGGAGCAGGTCCGCGTTGAGCTCGGGATCGACGACGGCGTCACCCATGAGCTTGTGGAACAGCCGCACCGGGAAGATCGGCGGAGCGAGGGCCAGGGCACCGCGGTAGGCGGCGTTTCCGTCGTTGGTCGCCGTCGCGTAGGCCTCGGTGTGCTCGGCCCGCAGGTGCTCGGCGGCGCCACGATAGGTCTTGCCGAGCATCTTGCGGTTCATGCCCTCGGGCTTGGCCGCAGCCGCCGGAGCGCCTCCGGCCTCGGCCTTGGCCATGTCGGCGGCCTTCTTCATGTCGAAGCAGTTGGCGAACTTCATGAGGTCGCCCATGTTGTCGGCCTTGATCTTGCCGCCCATGAACGCCTGCTGCGGCGAGAGCTTGCCCATCACGGTCCCGATCAGGGTGTCGGCGGAGTCATAGGTGATGGTGCACTTCGGCGCCTCGGGCTTGCCCTTGGCCGTCGTGCAGACGCCGTCGGCGACGTTCACGGTCCAGGAGCCCGTTCCCTGGATGTCGAAGTGCAGCACCGACGCCCAACCGGCCGCCTTCTCGGGCGAGAAGAGCTGCGGCATGCGGGTGAAGATCTCACCGACGGGATCAGTGACAGCGGCGGGCGCAGCGCCCTTGGCTTCCGCCTTGGCCATGGCCGCGGCGCGCTTCATGTCGAAGCAGGTCGCGAACTTCATGAGATCGGCCATGTTGTCGGCCTTGATCTTGCCGCCCATGAACGCCTGTTGCGGGGAGAGCTTGCCGGAGATGGTGCCAAGCAGCGTCTCGGCCGAGTCGTAGGTGATGTTGCAGCGCGCGCCGTCGGGCTTGCCTTTGCTGGTCGAGCACTTGCCGCCCGCGATCGTCACGCCGTAGCTGCCGGTGCCGGTGATCTCGAAGTGGATGACGCTCGACCAGTCCGCCGCTTTCTCGGGCACGAAGGCGTCGCCCATGCGGCGAAAGACCTCGTCGACCTGGTCACCGACGCTCTGGGCGGCAGGCGCTGCGGCGGCGGCGGTCGTGGCCGAGGGCAGCGCGGAGATGGCCGAGAGCTTTTCGGCGATCTCCTGCGGTGTCCACAGATCGGTGGCATTGGGCTTCTCGACACCGGGCGAGAGCTGCATGTGGTACTCGAAGAGGTGCTTGCCGTGGAGGCCAAAGGCCCGACCGGTGACGCCCTTGCTCAGGTCCGACGCCAAGAAGAGGACCATCGGCGCGATCTGCTCTGGCGTGATGTCGTCAGGGACCGCCGCGATCTCTTCGGTCATGCGCGTCTTGGCCATAGGCGCGACCGAGTTCACGCGAATACCGGAGCGACCAAGCTCCTGGGACCACACGAGCGTCATCCCGTGGATACCCGCCTTGGCGCAGGCGTAGTTCGTCTGGCCGAAGTTGCCCTTGAGTCCAGCGATAGACGACGTATTGATGATGCTGCCGCCGTGACCCGCTGCCTGCATCGCCGCCGCGGCCGCCTTGCCGACGAGGTAGCTCCCTCGGGCGTGCACCGCGAGGACCAGGTCGAAGTTCTCGACCTCGAGCTTCAGCAGCGTCTTGTCGCGCAGGATACCGGCGTTGTTGACGGCGATGTCGATTCGGCCGAACGCCTTCAGCGCGTCGTCGATGATGCTCTGCGCCCCGGCCGGATCGCTGACGGAGGCGTAGTTGGACACAGCCTCGCCACCCAGTGCGACGATCTCGGCCACGACCTGATCAGCCATGCTCGCGCTGCCGCCGACGCCGTCACGTGAGCCGCCGAGATCGTTCACCACGACCTTGCAGCCCTCCTTGGCGAAGGCGAGCGCATACGCGCGACCCAGACCACCGCCGGCACCCGTGATGACGGCAACTTTACCTGTGAGCAAACCCATGACGACCTCCTGCTGTGTCCTTGGTGGGGGACGACCCCCACTCCCCCGTCTAGACGCGCTCGATGATGGTGGCGGCGGCCATGCCCCAGCCGATGCAGAGCGTGGCCAGACCGAACTGCTTGTTCTGGCGCTCGAGCTCGTGCAGGAGCGTGACGATGAGCCGCGCGCCCGAACAGCCGCGCGGCTGGCCGAGCGCCATGGCGCCGCCGTTGACGTTCGTCCGCTCGAGCGAGGCCCCAGTGTCGCGCGACCCGGCCAACACGACCGGGGCGAAGGCCTCGTTGACC